>JAUNHM010000045.1:3967-4810 GCA_030523945.1 Microbacteriaceae bacterium | reverse complement strand
TGAACAAACGCCCCCAGAAAAATTTTGGGGGGGCGCGGGGGGGGGGGGGGCGTTTTTTATTTTTAAAGCGCCCCCCCCCCCCCCCCGCCACCGCTAGTTCGATGCTTGGAGTGCCTTTTCGATTGCGGCTTTAAGCTGGGCATCAGCCCGACCGTAAGCTGCCCAGTCGCCCTCGCGCATTGCCTTGTCGCGAGCTGCCAACGCGGTTTGCATTTCTTGCAGAGCAGCTTTCAGCTCAGGCTTTGCAGCAGGCTTACCGTCACCCGGTTTGGTGCCCGGCTTTTGCTCACCCGGCTTAGTCTCAGCCGGTTTAGTCTCGCCAGGTTTCGTATCCCCCGGTTTCACTTCGCCCGGCTTGTCGCCCGGCTTTTCACCGTCTGGTTTAGCCGCATCAGGCTTAGCCGCATCCTGCACCTTTTTATCGCCGGCGTGCGCCCCAGAGTTACCGCCAAACAGCACGTCTAGCGCCTCGTCAAGCGTTTTTTCAAATGCAATATTGTCACCAAAAGAAACCAGCACTCGCTGCAGCAGCGGATAGCCGCCGCCGTTTTTCGACTGCACATAAACCGGCTGCACATAAAGCAGCCCGCCACCCACCGGCAACGTCAACAGGTTACCGTTCACAACCTTGGTTTCACCCTGGCGCAAAATGTTCAAAACCTGCGACACATTCGGGTTCGCATTAAAGTTGTTTTGCACCTGCCCAGGACCGCTAATCGCACTGCCCTTTGGCAATTCCAAAAGCCTGAGTTTGCCATAGTTTTCATTCACAACCCCGGCCTTGCCCGTGCCCGCATTCGCGTTTGCCGCCAAATATCCGGTCAAAATATTGCGCGCACCGTC
>JAUNHM010000045.1:0-3957 GCA_030523945.1 Microbacteriaceae bacterium | reverse complement strand
ACGGCATTGGAATAAATGTCGAATAAATCGAGAAGTTAGGCTCCTGGCCTTTACCCGCTGAAAGCGTCAAATAGTACGGAGGCTGTGCCGGCACGGCGCTACGCGCACGCACAGGTTCCGCTCCGCCACGGCTCCCCCGCTGCTGCGCCTGCTGGGTTGCCGCCTGCGAGGCACTACTTGCAGAAGCCGCGCTCACTGGGTCATCAGGCGTGCGCCAAGCATCTTCTTTCGAATAAAACGCACCAGGCTCGGTGACGTGATATTCGGCCAAAATTTCGCGCTGAACTTTAAACAGATCGTTCGGATAACGCACGTGGCTGAGCAGGTCCGCACTCATCTCGCTAACTTCACGCAGCGTCCCCGGATAAATCTTGTTCCACGCCTTCAAAATCGGGTCGTTTTTGTCCCACGCATAAAGCTTTACGCTACCGTCATAGGCGTCAACAGTCGCCTTAACCGAGTTGCGAATATAGTTAAAACGCGACGGCGCCTTGCCATTATTTTTAGTCTCGGCGTCAGTCAAAAGCTCATTCATATTGCTCTGCCGCGCATAAGGGAAAGCATCGCTGGTGGTGTAACCGTCCACAATCCACACAACTTTGCCGTCAATCACCGAGGCATAAGGCTGACGGTCAAGCGTCAAATAAGGCGCAACAGCAGCCACACGCTCCAGCGGATCGCGCCTGTAAAGAATTTGCGAACCGTCCACAACCGCGCCAGACAACATCAGCTCCATATCCTGGAACTTCAAAGAATACAGCAGTTTTTCAAAGAAACCGTGCAAAACCGGCCCGCCGTTACCCTGGAAAGTGGTCAAGTTTTGTTTTTCCGCGTTTTCAGCCTGCGGTTTTTTCTCGGTGTCGTTGCTCTTGCCAGGTTCGGCCGCAGAGGCCTGTGCAATCGGCTTAGTGTCGGCAGGATAGTCTACCTCGATCGGTTTGTCGCGTTTGCCACCAACAACCGAATAAACCGGCGAGTTCCTACCAAAATAGATGCGCGGTTCAAACTTGCCCAGTTTTCCGCTGGTCGGAATACCGTTTTCAAGGAAAACCGGCTCACCACCTGCCGCCCGCTGATTACCGTAAGCTGCAACTAAACCGTAACCGTGCGTATAAACCAGAGTACGGTTGTACCAGCCGCTCTGCCCGCTCACATCAATCTCGCGCGGCGCAGACACCGTATCTTCCACCCGGCCGTCAATGTTGTAGCGATCAACACTCAGATTTTCATCAAATTTGTAATACTGCTTCGCCTGCTCCAACTGCGCAAAAGTCGACGACACAATCGAAGGATCCATCAAACGCACGTTCGAGGTCGCCACCGCATCATCACGCAAAGCCCCCGGCGCAGCACTCGTCACAGCCTCATATCGCTGCACCTCAACCTTATCAATGCCATAAGCAGCACGGGTCGCAGCGATATTGTGCGCAATATATTCAGCCTCAATACTCTTTTCATCAGGCCGCACCTTAAACTGCTGCAAAGCCCACGGATATCCGCTGCCCAAAAGCAGCGCAGCAAGCACCGTCAAAGCAGTCCCCATAATCGAAACTCGCCATTTGCCAGTAACCGCGGTCACAATAAACAGAACCGCAACCAGCCCGATAATCGCAGCCAAAATCTGCACACCCGGAATAAAACCGTGCACATCAGCATAGCTCGCACCGGTAATCACACCCTTGCTGTTGGTCAAAGCGCGATACTGCCCCAGCCACACGCCCGCCGCCATGCACAGCCCGTAAGCCGCGATCAAAATCGCCAACTGCCGGCGCGTCGCCTTAGAAATTCGTAAATCCTTACCGGTAATCGCAATTCCGCCATAAACATAGGAAATAACCGCGACCAAAACCAAGCACAGCAGCAAAACAGCCTGCAAAAACTCAACAAAACCACTATAAACAGGCAAAGCAAACAGGAAAAATTGCAAATCAAAGCCGTTCAAAGCATCTTTTTGACCGGTCGGCTCACTGTTCAAAAACAGCAAAACCCGCTGCCAGTGGCTCGACGCGCTCACACCCGCAAAAACACCGCAAACAAGCGGCACAGCCCAGCGCGCAAACTTCCAAAGCGGATCCAAAACATTCTGATACTGCTGCAAATGCGAACTAATTTTGGCGTACGCCGGCCGCTTACGATACACAATCTGCATATTTACAGCAACCAAAAACACCGTAAACACAAAAGCCGACCCAAAAAGCGCGCCAATCGCCAACCACTGCGTAAAAATAACCCGCTCAAAACCAAGCTGCTGGAACCACAAAACGTCGGTATAAACGTTGCCTGCCGCCAACAAACCGATCAAAATCACGACGAACAAAGCAGCCGTCAAGAAAAACACAACACGGCCCTTTTTGCCACCGCCGGCAGCTGCGCCCTTACCGGCACGCGCCGAACCAGACCCTTGCGAGCCACCACTTTTCGGGCTTTTTCGCGGGTCTTTTTCAGCGTTTGCAGTCAAAGTCAAAACAATTCCTCACTATATTTACGGGCTTTGCAACCATTCTACCCAACAGCAGCACAAGAAAATCTGACCCCGGCACAGATAAGCCTAAAAATCAGGCCAGTTTCGGGCTAGTTTCGGGCAGTTTTCGAACAAAAATCAGGCAAAAATTCGGCTAAAATCCCTGCAAAACCGGCTAAAAACGGCCCCTCAACTATTTTTTACAGGTGTCCACTCCTGCAATTTTTTCGCCCTTCAAAGCCGCAAGCGCTTCGTTCAAATTCGACACCACAGCCACCTGCATTTTGCCCTGCCCAGGCACCTCATCCGGCACATCACGGCAGTTGTCACGCGGCATCAAAAACAGCTGCGCGCCCCGGTCAGCGGCAGCATACAGCTTCTGTTTCAACCCGCCAATCGGCCCGATCTCGCCCGTGCTCGCAATCGTGCCCGTGCCCGCAATCACCTTTCCACCGGTAATATCGCCCGGGGTCAGCTTATCAATAATCGACAGCGCAAAAATCATACCGGCGCTCGGCCCGCCAATCCCCTCAACCGCATATTCCACCTTCACCGGCAACTGAAAATCGCTTTTCACCATCGCCCCCAAAAGGTAACGTTCCTTTTGCTTAAAAGACGGAATTTTCACTGTCTGCCGATTGCCGTCTCGCTCAAAAGTCACGTCGATCGGTTTGCCGCCATTTTCCTCATAAAGTTTGCGAAAAATGCCGCTGCTTTCAACTTTTTTGCCGTTAGCCTGCAGCAAAATATCGCCGGCCTTCAAAAATTCGTTTGCCGGCGCGCCCTCTATAATATGGTCGACCGTAAAAGTCACCGGCACGTTATAGCCGAGATGCTTCAATGCCGCCGCAGTCGCGCTATTTTGCGAATCCGCCATCATGATGCGCGAACGCCGGTTAATGTCTGAAACATTCGAGTTTTTTGGATAGTGATCTTCCATCGGCACAATATTGTGCGATTTTTTGCCAACCGCCTCAAGCAGCGAAAACCAGTTGCGCGGATGCTCAGGATTTCCAGACACGCTCACCGTCAACATGTACATTTTGCCGTTGTGGTTTTGGTCTGCTTTCCGCGAATTTTGCGGATCGTTCACCGTGAGCACCGGGGCGACTTTTTTGTTTTCCAACTCAATATCGCCCAGCGTGTTCAGAGTCGGGCCCGGTTTTTCAATAATGTAAGGCGACGGACTGAACCCGAAAATCGTAATCGCAACCACCAAAAAAACCGGAATAATCCAGCGCAAATGCCAAGTAAATTTTTTGCGTCGTCGCCGATAAGCTACCGGGCCTGCACCATCACCGTAGCCAGGAAACGCGCCAGGATTTGCGCCTGGGTATCCTTGATTATAGCCATAGTTATGACCGTAATTACCTTGCTCAGCCGCCGGATGCTGCCCCGAATTTTGACCGTAATTATAACCGTAATTAGCGGTATGCTCGCCAGCGTGGTCGTTTTGATCAGAGTAGGCATTTTGACCAGAATAGCCGTTTTTTTCC
>JAUNHM010000044.1 GCA_030523945.1 Microbacteriaceae bacterium | reverse complement strand
GCAGCAGGAAGCAGGATACCAGTTCGCCGCGCTGTGCCTTACCGAGGTTCAGGAAGGTCGGAGTTGCTGGCTGGAAGCGCCCGGTGATGATTTCGACCATCAGGTCGCGCGCCAGCTGCTCATCGCCCCGTGCAAGCCCGAGGGCAACCATCACCACGCGATCCTCGAATCGCTCCAGGTAGCGCTTACCGTCAAAGGTTTTCAGCGCGTAGGAGCTAAAGAACTTGAATGCACCGAGAAATGTCGGGAAGCGGAATTTCAGCGCAAAGGCCTCATCGGTCAACTGCTCGATGAATTCCTCAGAGTATTGCGCCAGCAGATCCTTATCGTAGTAGTCGTTGTCGATGAGGTAGCGCATCCGCTCGTTGAAGTTGTGGAAGAACACCATATTCTGGTTCACGTGCTGCAAGAAATACTGCCGCGCCGCTTCCCGGTCCTTGTCGAACTGGATCTGCCCGTTCGCATCGTACAGATTCAGCATCGCATTCAGAGAGTGGTAATCCATCTCACTAATCTTTGACGAAGCGTGCTCGTTTTCTACTGCTGGTGTTTCCAAAATTTTTCCAATCCTGCTTTAACAGTTTCTACGTCGTGTGGGGTGCCAAATAGCTCGAATTTGTAAAGCACTGGCACTTTGCATTTTTGTGAGACAACGTCGCCGGCTATGCCGTATGCTTCGCTGAAGTTGGTATTTCCCGCAGCAATTACGCCACGAATGAGACCACGGTTGTGTGGGTCGTTCAAAAATTTTACGACCTGTTTAGGCACGGCTTTGTCGTCAGGACCGCCCCCGTATGTTGGCAAAATTAGCACATACGGTTCGGTCACGTCGATCGGCGCGTCATTACGGCGCAACGGAATACGCTGTGCCGGTAAGCCCAGTTTTTCAATAAAACGGTGGGTATTGCCTGAAACGCTTGAGAAGTAGACGATGTGCCCCATTTTCGTGCCTAAGTTTATGATGCGGCTAGACCGCTAGCCGCGCACCGAGACTATTCTGCTAGACGGGCTGCGAGAGCCTCAATTTTGTCTGGACGGAAGCCAGCCCAGTGATCTTCATCTGCGATCACAACTGGCGCCTGCAGGTAGCCGAGCTCTTTCACAGTTTCAAGCGCTGCCTCGTCTTGTGAGAGGTCGAGCACGTTGTATTCAATGCCTTTATTGTCAAGCGCACGGTAGGTTGCGGTGCACTGTACGCAGGACGGTTTTGTGTAAACAGTAATCGCCATTTTCTTTCCTTTTCTTATTTTCGTAAACTTTTGCTGAAATTTGTCGCTTTGCGCTGCCCAGTTTTATCTGGAATTTTCCGTTAAAATACCCGCTTTAGATAATTTTTGTGAAATAACGCTCTGCGAGCTTCAGCCACTATATATAGTGTGCCACATCTTTTGTAACCACAACATAGTGTAGTTACACGCTTGTAATTATCCGCAGCTTTTTGCACCGTTTTCAGGGTGGACCTGTTGACAACTTACCCCCAAAATACGCGGCTTTCGGGGAGTTATCCACAGGCTGTAAAAAGTGGAAATTATTTTTCCACATTTGCAGCCCCGGCGTGTCGCACCAAAAGCGAGATTTTTGGATACGCACGCAGGCTGCATTCGTGGCAACCACCCACTTGATGCGCCGTAAAGTTTTTGTGCAAAAACCGAGAAACAAAATATTTTTTACCCCAAAACGCAACTTTTGTCGCTCTGACCAGGGAAAATATGCAGGGTTTATTTGCCCAGGGCTTATAACCTCTTGGCTTAAAGACGGTGTGGCAATAAATGTTGAAGAGTGAGAAAACCCGACAGAACCGTTTATAAAAAATTTGGCGCCCGAGTGCGAGAGCTGCGACAACAGCTGGGCGTGAGCCAGCGCGAATTTGCCGACATGTGCTTTATGGACCCGAGCAACATGGGCAGCATCGAACGCGGAGAAACCAACCCCACCCTGGGCACAATCACCCGCATCGCCGCCGCGCTCGACATTAGCGTGTCTGAGCTGACCAGCGTCGTCGACACCAACGATCTCGACGAACGCGACGCAATTTTCTCGCTCCGTGACCTGCGCAGAGCACACTTTTACATGATGAATATGCCGGGCGACTGGAAGAAAAATAAGCGCATAAACCACGGCTTTTAACCGCAGGGCAAATACACGCACAAACCCCACTAAAGCACCGGCGCAGACCATAACAGCTCACCCCCCGAGGCCATATCACGCCAGCGCACCACCAACAGATGGCCGGAACCGTCAAAACGGGACTCACCGGCAGACACTCCAGCTGCCGCACTGCTCGAATGCTCGGGCGGCAACAAGCGAATGCGCGGCTCTATGCGCTCGCCCGCTGCCACATCAACCGGCAGAGTCTGCGCATAAAACGCGGGACCGGCCACGCAACACCGCACCGCCAAAAGCGGCACCTCGCCGACATTTTGCAGCGCCACAATCTCGCCGGCGCGGTTGCGCTGCACCCGCCACGGCACCGGCACCGCCACAGCTAGCGACCCAGGAGGTGGCCCCGCCGAAAGCTGTGCACGCACGCGGGCTGAGGAGCCACCCGCGCCCGTGACATCTGTATTTGCACGCTCTGACGCGGGCAACGGCAAGCGCAAACGCCGCGCCGAAACACTGCCCGGCCTGCGCCCAATAAGGCACCGCCAAAGCCACCACAGCGGCGCCGCACGAAGTCTAAAATAAATCGGTATAAATTGCATATCTCAACAATATGCAAGAGCAGCAACGAAAAATATGGTCCCAAAAAACCGCGAAAAATCAAAGAAATTCGCGCAAAAAATTCGCAAAATTACAAAATCGCTAAATATGGTGGTATGCCCGGCCAGCCACAATTTCACCGGCCCGATAAACCTGCTCCGCCAAAATCAGACGCACCAGCTGATGCGGAAAAACCAGCTTTGACAGGCTCCAAACCAGATCTGCCCGCTGCCGCACCCGCTCGTCCACACCATATGCGCCGCCAATCACCACAGCAACCCGCTTGCCGCCGTCAAAAACCCGCTGCAATCGCGCCGCTAAATCCGGCGAATCCAAAATCTGACCTCGCTCATCAAGCAAAACCACAAACTCATCGGCGCTAAGCTTCGCTAAAATCCGATCAGACTCCTCTGCGCGCGCGCGATCCTGCTCAAAAACCGAATGTGGCAGCAGCTGCCAGCTCAAATCCCACGGTTTGCGCAGCCTTTTTTCGTATCGGTCAATCCCCTCGCTAACCCACGATTCGTGCTTTTTGCCGACCGCTAAAACCCGCACAGACACGCGTTATTTACCGCTATTTCCGGGCAGATTATTGCCGTCTTTTACCAGCTCGCGCAAAATCTCGCCAGCTTTGCCGCTGCTTAAAATCAGGCGCCGCACTCGCTCGTCAAGCCCCTGACCCTGACCCGGCACGCTGGCCGCAATGCTCTGATCAATATCGATCACAACCGCGTCAACCCCGCGTTTTGCCAGCACAATATCGCGACCGCGCTTGTGATACCAGGTGCCGCGACTGAGCCATTTTTGCACGTTCAAACCAAATCGCACCCCGCGAATCCACAGCCACGGATCTTCCGTAATCACAACCGAAGTGATCTGGGCACGCGGCACCACGATTTCGCCCTTCAAGCATCCAGTCAACCGCTCGATTCGGGACAGTTTCACCACAATTCTGTCTGCAAAAATATCTAAACGCGCCATACAAATATTCTGCCATCTTAAGCTGAGATTTTCCATATACATATCGACAAAAAATCGGCCCAAAATTTGTGGAAAAGCTCATAAATTACCGCGACTCGCCCAAAAGCGCAAAATTAGTTTAAACTTAAATAAAGACTTAAGCCTTTGCCAAAAACTTGAAAAATCGCAGAAAATCAAGTAAATTTAAGGGATAAACGGCCAAAATTTGTGCTTTCAAGAACGCTATCAGCGAAATGTCAGAATTCCTTGCGCGAATATCCGATAAACTCGTGCATACATCAAAAAAATCCGCTCGAATAAAGGAATTGGAGAAAATAATGCGAGGCAAACTCGGGCTACTTATCGGTTTCGGCGCAGGCTACGTACTGGGCAGCAAAGCTGGACGTGATCGCTACGCCCAGATCAAGCGTGTTTCTGCAAAGCTGCGTGAAACCAGCCTGGTGCAGAACGCTGCCGAATGCGGCAAAAACCTGCTCGGCAAAGGTTTTGAAAAGCTCTTCCACGCAATCGGCAACCTCTTTTCCCGCTCACGTCACGAGCAGGCCAACAAGAAGTTCCAAAAACAGGCAGACAAACTGGTGAAATCAGCGGCGAAAGACGGCGGCGATGCAACCGTTAGCCTCAACCAGGTGCACGTTAACAAAAACAACAACGACAAATAATTTTACTCCCCAAACCGGAGACTATAATCGTGGAAAAAGAAGAGAAAAAACCCAACGTTTTTAAGCTAATAATCGGCCTGCCGGGTCAGATTAGCCGGCTAATTCGTGCCGAAATTAGCAATGTCAAAAACGAAATCGCAAAGCGCGTTAAATCGCTTGCGATCGGAATCGTTTTTCTGGTTATTGCCCTGGTTTTCCTGACCTGGGCTGTCGCGCTGCTTTTGGCGGCCGCAGTCGCGGGACTTGCAACCGTGCTGCCGGTGTGGCTGTCAGCTTTGATTATCGCAGCGGTCGCGCTACTTTTCACAGGCTTGTTCGCACTCATCGGCATTAAAAAGTTAAAGGGCGGCAAGCCGGTTCCTGAAGAAGCGCTGTCACGCGCCAAATCCGACGTTGAAGAACTGAAAAAAGTTAAAGAAGTAACCGATCAGTACAAAACGCAACCGGGCAAAAAAGGCGCTAAACCTGGCAAGAAAGAGGTTTGGAAGTGAGCAACGAAAACGGCCAAGAACTGAAATCTTACCGCGCAGAGGCTGACGACGCACGGGCGGACCTGCGAGAAAGCCTGCAGCTGATCGCAGAAAAACTCAACTATCCAAAACGGATTAGCGGCGCGGTCTCACGCGGCAAAGAAAAATTTGCTGGAATTCGCAAAGAAAACCCGGGTAAAGCCGTGGCAATTCTAAGCGGAGCAGCGGCTGCAGCGGGGCTTGTCGTCACCGGCATCACCTTCGCAATCGTGCGCAAGTTTAGGTCAGACGACTAAACGGCTAAGCCCGCGGGAAATACTACTAAGCTCGCGGTTAAGCGAATTTTGCTGATAATCGGCTGAAAGCCTCACCCCAAAAATGAGCAAACAGCCGATGTGCCTGCGCAAAACACGCCCGACATACTGGGCCAACAAACACGCAGACCAAACAAAACAAGGCAAAAACCGCTGAAAAACAGGCCACAAAACCGCCGCCAAAACAAAAACATAAAAATACCCAAAAAAAAATTTAGTAAGAGTTTGCATTCTCAAGCTAAACCCGCAAAAATAGGTATTAGAGCATAGCAGCCGGACGTTCGCCCCCCGAACACCGGCTGCTTGCATTTTCAAATAAACTGCAACAAGTGGGGAACATTGACACTGAAAGACGCCGAACTGCTCAACGGGCAGCGCGTTTTAGTACCGCGAAGCGGAGCTTGGGGTTCACTCGTTGCAAAAGCACTGCAAAGCCGCGGAGCCACACCGATCATCTCGCCGCTCGTCGACTTCGCTCACACCCAAGAACAAGACGAGCTGCGCCAGGCATTTGCCAAACTCGAAGACGGCTATTTTGACTGGGTCACGGCCACAAACGCAACCATCGTCGACCTGCTCAGCCACAACAACGTCAAAATCAACGAACGCACCAAAGTCGCGATCGTCGGCGAAGCCACCTACGCAGCATTTATCGCCGCCGGATACGATGTCGCTCGCTGGCCAGAAGACGCAGATCCGAGCGCCGCAGGGCTCTTGAAAGTATGGCCAGAAATTGACGCCGGCAATAAACTGCGCGTCCTCACCATGCGCAGCGACACCGCCAAACCGGTGCTAACAGACGGGCTAGTCGCACGCGGCCACGACGTCACCCAGGTCATCGCCTACCGCACCGTCGGCGTGCCAGCCTCGATCCCGATCCGCGAAGACGTTGAAAGCGGCTACATCACTGCACTGCTAGTCGCGTCCCCGCAAATTGCTCGCGAAGTTGCCACCCAGTTTCCGCAACTGCCAGAATCCACCGCACTGGTCTGCGTTGGCGACACAACCAGCGCAGAAGCCGCCCAACTCGGCCTGGCAGGAGGCGACAGCGCATCCGCCGAAATCGTTGCCGAACTGCAGGCAACAGTGCTCGACGCGCTCGACCCGGCCGACATGCTCGACTAAAATTGTCCCAATTTACCCCGGAATTTAGCGGCAAACCAGACCGTTCACAGCCCTGGCACATTAAACGTTGCTGCTAGACGATACAATAAAAACTGTAAAACAAAAATAAAATTTTCACACACCCGGGAGTTAAAATGGCAGAGGCCTCACGTCTAGACAAGGTAGTATCGCTGGCAAAACAGCGCGGATTCGTGTATCAGGCCGGTGAAATCTACGGCGGCTCCCGGTCAGCATGGGACTACGGCCCGCTCGGCACCGCGCTCAAAGAAAACATTAAACGCCAGTGGTGGCTGGCAATGGTGCAGCGCCGCGCAGACGTCGTCGGCATCGACTCGAGCATTATCTTGCCAAAGCAGGTGTGGGAGGCCTCCGGGCACGTCGAGGTTTTCACCGACCCGCTGGTTGAGTCGCTGCACACCCACAAACGCTACCGCGCAGACCACCTGATCGAGGCATACGTCGCCAAACACGGCCACGAACCGGCAAACGGGCTGGCCGATATTCGCGACCCGGAAACCGGCCAAGAAGGCGCCTGGACCGAACCGCGCGCATTCTCGGGACTGCTCAAAACCTTCCTCGGCCCGGTCGACGACGAATCTGGCCTACACTATCTGCGACCAGAAACCGCACAGGGCATTTTTGTAAACTTCGCAAACGTGCTGCAGTCCGCGCGCATGAAACCGCCGTTTGGCATCGGCCAGATCGGCAAGAGCTTCCGCAACGAAATCACACCGGGCAACTTTATTTTCCGCACCCGCGAATTTGAGCAAATGGAAATGGAGTTCTTTGTCGAACCGGGCACAGACGAAACCTGGCAAGAATACTGGATGAACGAGCGCATGAGCTGGTACACCGGACTCGGCATTGACCCAGAAAACCTGCGATTCTATGAGCACCCGAAAGAAAAACTTTCGCACTACTCAAAACGCACCGTCGACATCGAATACCGCTTCGGATTTACCGGCGGGGAATGGGGCGAGCTTGAGGGCATCGCCAACCGCACCGACTACGATCTGTCGACGCATGCCAAAGCCTCGGGCAAAGACCTGAGCTTCTTTGACCAGACCAAAAATGAGCGCTGGACACCTTATGTGATCGAACCGGCGGCTGGTTTGACCCGCTCGCTAATGGCGTTTTTGGTGGACGCATACCGCGAAGAACAGGCGCCAAACTCAAAGGGCGGCACCGACACGCGCGTGGTGCTCGGGCTGGATCCGCGCCTTTCGCCGGTCAAAGCTGCGGTTTTGCCGCTGAGCCGCAACGAGCGCCTCTCGCCGATGGCTCGCGAAATTGCCGCCGAACTGCGCGAACAGTGGAACGTGGACTTTGACGACGCAGGTGCGATCGGGCGCCGCTACCGCCGCCAAGACGAAATCGGCACGCCGTTCTGCATTACCGTCGATTTTGATTCACTCGACGACAACGCGGTGACCGTGCGCGAGCGCGACACTATGGAACAGGTGCGCGTGCCGCGTGCCGAGCTGTTTGCGTTCCTGGCAGAACGACTGCGCGGCGCATAATGAGCAATCCAGCACACCCGCAAACGCCATGGCTGCCTGAGCACGGCGAGTCTGGCGCGGGTGCGTCTACGGGGCAACAGCCTGGCTACGGCGGGGCGCACGGGCAGGCCAGGCACGTCCAACAAGCACAATATACTCAAAATCAGCCGTACGGAGCGCAACCGTGGTCGCAGCCCAACAGCTCGTATCTGCCAACATACCAGCCGCAGCCGGAACCTCAGCGCTGGCAACCATACCCACAACCCGGCATGTCACACCAACACCCAAACCAGCCATACTATCCGCCGCAAAACCCGCAGCAGCAGGTTCCGCACGGGCAACCATACTACCCGTGGGCACACGCTGCGCTGCCGGCCACACCTGCAGACGAGCCGCTACGATTCCACCGGCTCCTGCGCGGCATGCCAAAATATGCCTGGTATAAGCCGCTGTGCATGCTGGTGGTCGCGACCATCCTCTTTTTCGTTTTTCAGATCATCATAACCTTGGTTGGTGTACAGCTTTTAATAACCGGAGATAACCTCTCTTTCTTAGATAAAATCAAGCTCTATGAAGAACTAGATAAGCACGGTGATACTGGAAATCCGGGATTTTTTGCGGTGCAGATGCTCGGGGTTATTTCGATGATTCCGGCGGTGTGGCTCGCGCTGCTGATATTTGGAGCAAAACCGACCGGTCGGGCACTCTCGGTGAACTTGCGACTGCGCTGGGGGCTGGTCTGGCGCACCATGCTGGTTGCCCTACTCAGCTACGGTATGCTGTCTGCTGGGTTGCAAATGCTGGCGATTTTTGTAAAACAAAACAGCGGTGAAAAACCGGCTCCTGTCGACGGCAGTACCCTCATCGTCTCGATTATTTTGGTTTTGCTGCTGGTGCCGCTGCAGTCTGCTGCAGAAGAATACGGGTTCCGCGGACTTGTAATTCAGGTTTTTGGATCCTGGACACGCAATCCCCTGCCAGCATTTGTGGTGAGCACAGCACTCTTTGTGGTTGCCCACTACACCTATGGCGCAGTCGGACTGTTTATGGTCGGCGTCACCGGTATTACCGCCGCTTATCTGAGCTGGCGCACCGGTGGACTGGAAGCTGCGATCGCACTGCATGTGATCAATAACGTGATCGTGTTTTTGGTTTTGTCGACCGGTCTGCTGGGCAGCACCTCACAAGACGAACAACTTGGCTCAGGAACAGACCTGGTAACCACGCTCACTGTGGTAGCTGTAATCACAATCGTGGAGCACGGCCTGTATGTGCTCGCAATCGAATGGATGTGGCGACGCGGTGTGCGCAAACACGGCTGGAAAAATGTGCGGGTGGAACCGAGCGGACCGGCGCGTCACGCCCAGCCAGCGTATCCTGCACCGCACGGATATTACCCGCAACCGCAGCAACCTTATCTGCCACAGCAGCAACAGCCTCAGCCTTACCCGCAAAACCAGCCTTACCCACAGCAGACACAACAGCAGCAATATAGCGGGCCTGAGCACGACACTCCGCAGGGACGGCAATGGTAGCAGGTGCAGCAACCGCCAACTATGATGCGGTAATTATCGGCAGCACCCCCACAGGGCTCTATGCTGCGCTGCAACTGGCCGAAATCGGGCTACGAGTGCGGCTGCAAGCAACCCCCGACAGCGCCTGGCCACAGCTTGCCCAGCCGGGCACCGCTAAAGCCCTGCGAAAACTTGTCGCGTATGCTAGCACTGTGCTAGCAGACAAGCAAGCGGGCGAAACCGGCGAAATTGTAGCGATTGAACCCGGAACAGCTCTCGTTCCCGGCAAACAGGGCGCGCTGCACGAGATGCCACAACCGCACATTTACGGCATTTGCGGCATACCGCTGGCAAAAGACTACGCGCAAATCATCGGCGGCGGGGCGAGCTTCCGCGCATATCTCGACCGCTTACTGCCCGTGCTCACTCTGGGAAAAACCCAAAACCTGGCCCGGCTGCTGCAAAAACGGCTCGGCAAAACCGCAGTAAACACCATAAAACCCCTCATCAGCACACATTTTTTGGCAAGTTTTGAGCAGCTTAACACCGCTTGTGCCATTCCCGGTCTGAACGAAGCACTAACTCGGGCAGGTTCGCTCACAGGCGGCGTGCTTGCCCTGCACCAAACTTGGCAAGAGGCCAACACGCGACTTGCCCCGGCCAGCGGCTGGCAGACCCTAAAAGCCGGGCTTTTACACGCTTTTGAACTGCTCGGCGGCGAAATCGCATCTGGCGAGGCGACCCTGACCACAGCTCACGAAACCACAGACGGCGAACGCATTTTTACCCTGCAGACAAAAGAGCGCGCAACCGCAATCACCTGCCGGGCGCTGATCTATGCCACAGACTCGTCAGAGCGGGTGCAAGAATTGCTGCACACGCAGCACTTTACCGAAATTCCTGCCGTGCCACCCGCCGACCGCGCAATTTTACAGGCGACCCTGCCACTCCCAACCGCACTCACAAACCAGCCAGCGGGCAGCACTATTACGCTGCACAACGACCGCGCAATTTTACACATAACTCGCCTACACCCGGTCGAGGCCGCAGCCCTCGCTGCAGAAACCGCGGCTCCGCAAGCGCTCGCGCAGGTTTTTGCGCTCGACGAAACCGGCCTGCCTAGCGCGCAAGACGCTGACGAGCTGCTCACTGCACACAATCTCGGGCAAGTCACAAACTGGGCGCGCACCACATTTACCCAGCCGCACGGCACCATCGAAGCTGAAACCGCCGCAAATGCTCGCAACGCCGCCCTACACTCCGGCCGCTTGCAGGTTCACAGTATCGCGCTCACAGGCGGCAACCTCGGCGCAGCCCTCGACGCAGCAGAAACCGCAGCCGTCACCCTACGCCGCGAACTCGCAAACATCTCTTAACCCGCCAAAAAATCGGGATCAGAACTAAAATCGACCCCCATTTGCGCAGCATACAAAAAACATGCACAAAAACTGTATGATTACACAAAACCGGGCCGAATTCACAGCAATTTTTCAGCAACTGTTAACCTGTTGTTCATAAACGGCACACTTTCCGGCAATCTTACACACCTAGATTGGTAATGTGTGCGCCAAGTGCGCCCCCCACCCCGCTTCTAACGAAAGTAGTACATTGACTCAAGTCATCGCGCACCTGCGCAATAAACGATTTTTTGCGGCGCTGCTCA
>JAUNHM010000043.1:6673-11015 GCA_030523945.1 Microbacteriaceae bacterium | reverse complement strand
GCAGTAGCGGTTTTTGAACTGCACCTTAACCTTAAAATCTTTGCCATAGAGGATTAGATCCTGCACGTCATCAGGCAAATCCTGCCAAGGGGTTTTCATGCTAAAACCGTGCTCTTTTGCCAGCGACTTTAGCACTTTTTCAAAATAGTTGTAGAGGCCTTTGCCCTGGGTGCTCCACGGAATCAGCACCCCCTCAGAAAGCGACAGAGCAGGGTCGCCGACCACCAGTTCCTCGTCCACCTGCATGCTTGTGCCAATGCCGGAGCAGGTGCCACATGCGCCAAAAGGCGAGTTAAACGAGAAAGTGCGCGGTTCCACCTCGGTGATGTGCACCGGATGGTTGTTTGGGCAGCTGCGATGTTCGCTAAAAAGCTGTGGCGGGCGGGGTTCTTCGCCGTCCCGGGCCGGATAGTCGATTTCGACGGTGCCGCCGGTGAGCCGCAGCGCTGTTTCGAGCGAGTCTGTGAGGCGCTGCAAAATCGTGTCTTTGGCAACCAGCCTATCGACCACGACGGAAATATAGTGCCAGTCGGCTTTTTTAAGTTTCGGCGGGTCAGATAGCTGGTGTGTTTCGCCGTCGATAATTGCCCTGGCAAAACCGGCCGCGGCAAGCTCGGCAAACAGGTCGACAAACTCGCCCTTTTTTTTGACCACAACCGGTGCCAAAACCTGAAAGCGCGTGCCCAGCTCCATTTCCATCAGCGTGTCGGCGATCTGCTGCACGGTTTGAGCCTGGATCAGCTCGCCACACTGGGCACAGTGCGGCACCCCGATGCGCGCCCACAGCAGGCGCATGTAGTCGTAAATTTCGGTGATGGTGCCAACGGTCGAGCGCGGGTTGCGGTTGGTCGATTTTTGGTCGATAGAAACCGCCGGGCTCAGCCCCGCAATAAAATCAACGTCCGGCCTATCCACCTGCCCCAAAAACTGCCTGGCATAGGCACTGAGTGACTCCACATAGCGGCGCTGTCCTTCGGCAAAAATTGTGTCGAACGCGAGCGACGATTTGCCCGAACCGCTCAGGCCGGTAAACACGGTGAGACTGTTGCGCGGCAGGCTCACATCGACGTTTTGCAGGTTGTGCACGCGCGCGCCCTGCACCCGGATTTGCTCATTTGTCTGCTTTGTAGACATTTAACCTGTCGCCTTTCGTATCTGTAAAAGTTCTTTTTTCAGCTCTGAAACTTCGTCGCGCAGCCGGGCAGCGATTTCGAATTTGAGTTCTGTCGCGGCTGCCAGCATTTGTTCTGTAAGGTCTGCAATGAGCTGCTCGAGTTCTGCGGTGCCAGAGAGAGCGCTTTCGCCGTTTTGGAGGGCGGCAAAAGAGCCTGCGGCAAGCGGCATCGGTTTTTTGCCTTTGCCGGTAGGTTTCGTGCCGGTTTTGGCGGTTTGGCTGGCTTTGCCGCCGGCTGTATCGTTTCCGAGCAGGTCGCCCGTGTCGGCTGCTTCTCGGGCAAGCATTTCGGTAATATCGGCAATTTTTTTGCGTAGAGGCTTCGGATCGATGCCGTGTTCGTGGTTGTATGCGAGTTGGATTTCGCGGCGCCGGTTGGTTTCGTCGATGGCCTGTTGCATGGATTTGGTCATGACGTCGGCATACATGTGCACTTGCCCGCTGACGTTACGCGCGGCACGTCCGATGGTTTGGATGAGCGATGTTGCCGAGCGCAAAAATCCTTCTTTGTCCGCGTCCAAAATCGCCACCAGCGACACCTCAGGCAGGTCCAGCCCCTCGCGCAAAAGGTTAATGCCGACAAGCACATCATAAACCCCGGCACGCAGTTCGCTCAAAAGTTCGACCCGACGCAGCGTGTCTACATCAGAGTGCAGGTAGCGCACGCGCACACCGGCTTCTTCCATATACGCGGTGAGCTGTTCGGCCATTTTTTTGGTCAGGGTTGTGACCAAAATCCGCTCGTTTTTTTCAACCCGTAGCCGCACTTCTTCCAGCAAATCGTCGATTTGCCCGGCAGATGGTTTCACAATAATTTCTGGATCTACCAGCCCGGTTGGCCTGATTATTTGCTCAACCACTCCGTCGGCCCGGTCCAGTTCGTATTTTCCGGGAGTGGCGGAAAGATAGACGGTTTGGCCCACCCGTTCTTGAAATTCGGTAAAGTGCAGGGGCCTGTTGTCGAGTGCGCTCGGCAGACGGAAGCCGTGTTGCACAAGGTTGCGTTTGCGGCTAGCATCGCCCTCATACATTGCCCCGATTTGCGGCACGGTAACGTGCGATTCGTCGATAACCACCAAAAAATCGTCTGGAAAATAGTCAAGCAGACAGTGCGGCGCCTCGCCCGGTGCGCGCCCGTCGATGTGCCTGGAATAGTTTTCGATCCCGCTGCAAAACCCGATCTGTTCCATCATTTCCAGGTCGAAGGTTGTGCGCATACGCAGCCGCTGTTCTTCGACGAGTTTGTTTTCGGCTTTGAGTTCTGCGAGTCGCTCGCCCAGTTCCTCATTAATGGTGCGCATCGCCCGCGCCATTACTTCATGGGAGGCAACATAGTGGGAGCCTGGAAAAACCGCGACGGTATCGACCGTGCGCATCACGTTGCCGGTAATCGGGTGCAGATAGCTCAGCGCCTCAATTTCGTCACCAAACAGTTCGATGCGGATCGCCAGTTCTTCATACATCGGGATAATTTCGATGGTGTCGCCACGCACGCGAAAATTACCGCGCACAAATTCGGTGTCGTTGCGCTGATACTGGATTTCAACTAGCCTGCGGATCAGCACGTCGCGGTCAATTACGTCGCCGACGGCCAGCGGAATCATCATTTCGTAGTATTCTTCCGGCTTACCCAGGCCGTAAATGCAAGAAACAGTAGAAACCACAACGGTGTCTCGGCGACTCAAAAGCGAGTTGGTGGTGGAGTGTCGCAACCGCTCAACTTCCGCGTTTACGCTGGAGTCTTTTTCAATACAGGTGTCGGTTTGCACCACATAGGCTTCTGGCTGGTAATAGTCGTAGTAGCTGACGAAATATTCGACCGCGTTATACGGCAAAAGTTGCCGAAATTCGTTGGCAAGTTGCGCGGCAAGGGTTTTGTTGTGTGCCAGCACCAGGGTCGGCCGCTGCACCTGTTCGATTAGCCAGGCTGTTGTGGCAGATTTACCAGTACCTGTTGCGCCCAGCAGCACAATATCGCGTTCACCTGCTTTCAGCCGTGCGGTTAGTTCCGCAATGGCTTTTGGCTGATCGCCGCTCGGGGTGTATTCGCTGACGACCTCAAACGGGCGAAAATCTCGCACTGCCTGCACTTAGGCTGCCTTAGTTAAACCAGAGCGCGAGTTCGCGGGCGGCACTTTCTGGCGAGTCGCTGCCGTGCACCAGGTTTTGCTGCACTTTTAGCCCCCAGTCACGCCCGAGGTCGCCGCGAATTGTGCCGGGTACGGCAGTGGTCGGGTCGGTGGTGCCGGCCAGGCTGCGGAAGCCTTCAATCACGCGGTGGCCGATGACTTTTACAGCCACAACAGGCCCGCTGCCCATAAACTCGATGAGCGGCTCAAAAAACGGCTTGCCTTCATGTTCTGCATAGTGTTCTTCAAGCAGGTCGCGACTCGGAGTGAACATGCGCAGGTCTGCAATTTCGTAACCTTTTGCCTCAATGCGGCGCAGAATTTCGCCGGTTAGCTGCCTTTTCACACCGTCTGGTTTAATCAAAACTAGGGTTGATTCTGCCAATTTTCGCTCCTTTTGCTTACTTTTCGCGCCTGCCGCTTGTGGCGGCCCTGCTCTGTTTCCATTTTACGCTATTTTGCTGTGTGTTTGCTCCGTAAAGCAGCTTTTTGCCGGTTTTGTGGAAATTCACAGTGTCTGGTTCTAAAATAGTTTTTAGGCTTATTTTTGCCGCACATGACGCCATTTGGGTGCTTTTTTAGCGCGCTTTAGGGCGTATTCTTAAAGTTAGGAGAAAAATGTCGAAAAAGGTGCTGATTTTTTCCGGTTCTGATCGGGTTGGGTCATTTAATACGCAGGTTGCTGAGCAGTTTGCTGTGGCAATTAGCGGGTATAGCGATTTTGCCGCTGAGGTTTATGATTACGCCGATGTGCCGCTTTTGAATGAGGATATTGAGTTTCCTACTCCTGAGCAGGTTGTGCGTTTGCGTGCTGCGATTGATGAGGCTGCGGCGGTTTTGTTTGTGTCGCCTGAATACAACGGTTCTTATCCGGCTCGTATGAAAAACCTGATCGACTGGGCTTCTCGCAAACAGACACAGGATGGCACTCCTTCTGTTTTGGTTGACAAAAAGGTTGCTATTGCTGCTGCTGCTTACGCTAGTTTTGGCAGTCATGTGCGTGAAAACCTGTTGCGCCTGTTGCCGTTTACCAAGGCGG
>JAUNHM010000043.1:0-6636 GCA_030523945.1 Microbacteriaceae bacterium | reverse complement strand
CGATAACGGTGTGCTTGCGCTAGATGATGAGCAGCAGGATCGTTTTGACGAGTATGTGCGCGATTTCCTCGCTTTTGTCGGCTAATTTTAGTCGCAAGTAAAATAAAAATAGCCGCGATTTTCAGCGGCTATTTTTATTCTTTAGTCTTTTTCTGGAGTGATGATTTTGATGCCGTCGGGTGTGCGATCGACAGGTTTTTCAAAATCGTCTGCATCAATAATGACTGGATTGCCGACCTGCTCACGCTGAGCACTAACGCGGTATGCGACGGCAAAAACTCGCCAGGTGATCAGCACTACAATTGCGTAAAGCGGCATGCCCATAAGCAGGCGGGCAATACCCAGCGCTTCAATATTTTTTGCGAAATAAAGCGGCAACTGCACAGCAAGGCGACCAAAAAACATGCACGTCCAGAGCACGGTGCACCACACAGCAGCCCGCCACAAAACTTTATCTCTACGCCAACCGAAAGGTTTTCCGCCAAAGAAGCCAGCGATAATACCGAGCAGTGGCCAGCGAGCTAGCAGCGAGAGCAACATGACCACGCCAGATGTGCCGCTTGTCCAAAAACCAGGCTCAAAATAGGCTTCGTCTTGGCCGCGAAAATGCATCCACAGCGCACAGACCACCACACCGCCGACCGAGAGCACGCCCGGCATCGGGTTGATGCGGCTGGCGATACGCACCAGCAGTAGCAAAAAAGCAACACCAATCGCAACAAGAGCTGCGAGCCCTGCATTTTTGGTGAAAAGATAGCAAATCAAAAAGAGTGCGATTGGCGCGTTCATCTCAATGATGCCGCGCACCCCGCCGAGGCTCTGTAAAACACCAGCTGCGCTCGCCTGCTCCCCTCGCGCAGCGCGACGCACAGCGTCGGCTACGCCTTTACGGCCGCGCGGTTGTTGCGCCACTATTCGCCCTCTGGGGTTTCGCCGCCCTGCAAAGCAGCTGGCACACGCATAGGCAGCATGTCGCCAGGTGCCATCGGTGCTTCGCCGCGCACAACAACCAGCTCACGGAAAAGCCCTTCAATTGCTTCGTTTGCTGCAGGGTTATTTCCCGCTGCAGCGCCCACGATCACACCGCGCAGCATCCAACGCGGCCCATCCACGGCGATAAAGCGCATGTTTTTTTCACCCTCAGGGTCAGTGATTTTTAGCTCTTTGCCGAAAGTTCCATCTTCTTCCGTCACAGGCGCGCCTGCTTCCAGCAGAGTGCTCAAAAGCTCAGCGCGGGTGGTGTGCCAGATTCCCTTGGTTTTCTGAGCGGCAAAAGCCTGCACCTGCAGGGTTGACTCTGCCAGGTCAAGCGAAACCGCGATAATTTCACCGTTGGTTTCGTTCACATCAAGGCGCAAGCCTAGCCCCTCGCGTGGCGCAACCTTAATGCTTCCGAGATCAACATAAGGGCGAATCGCTGGCACTTCGGTAACATCGTAAGGACCAGCAGTAGCGCGATCTTCCGGGGCAGCTTTGCTGTCCAGATCCTGCTCGGTCTCTTCTGCCGCGGCGACCTCCAGCTCTTTGCCCGCTGTAGCCTCCTGCTGCGCAGCCTCTTTTGCCTGTTTGCGTTTCTTTCCGAACATTAAAACTCCCTAATTTACTTCCGCCTTGCACATGACCGTCTGGCCGAGCGCTTGGATACTCTCTACTTATTCTATGCTAGTTGCCTGAGCCTTGCCAGAAAAGCCCTCTCATAAAGCAAGTTTTCCAGCAAAACCCCTGATCAGAAGTGATTTGCGCTATTGGTGAACGACGCTAAAAACTAGCTTTTTGCCCCGTCGCGCACGCCGGTCGAACCAAAACCGCCTTCGCCGCGCACCGACTCGCTCAGTTGCTCCACCTCATTAAAAATAACGCGCGGCACAGCCATAATTACCATTTGCGCAATTCTATCACCCGGTGCAATTTCAAAAGCCTCGCGCGGGTCATGGTTGATTAGCGGCACCTTAATTTCACCGCGATAGCCTGAATCTACTACGCCTGGCGCATTCAGCACAGTTACGCCGTTTTTCACCGCAAGTCCGCTGCGCGGCATCACATACAGCGCATATCCCTCAGGTAATGCAACTTTCACTCCCGTGCTCACAAGCGCACGCTCCCCCGGCTGCAGCGTCAGCGCCTCGGTTGAGCGTAAATCTGCGCCAGCATCGCCAGGCAGCGCATAAACCGGCACCTGCTCGGCACAAATATCAACGGTTACGGTTGGAACTTCTTGATTTGTTGTTTCAGTCACGCTTCTAGTCTACGCTACCCCGGTAACAAAAAATACGCCCCAGCGTTAAGTAAATTTTCGGTAAATTGTAAGCTAATACTCAGCAAACTGCCCAGCATGCCAAAAAATGCCGTAATTCTGCGGAAAAATCTGTTATATCTAAACCATATTTGCAATTTACGCCACCCAATGGAGCATTTATTCAGACTTTTTCAAAACTAAAAATATTAGTGTGGATATATTAGTAAAAATTTGGAGGCGATAAAAAACCGTGCAAAACAGATCAAAAACCAGCGTAACATACCGTGAAAAATTGTGGCCAACACCGTGGCTTTATATTATTTTGTTGCTTTTGGTGCCGGCGATTATGCTGCTTTTGATGCCTATCAGCGTAGTTCTCGGGGCTGTTATCGCGCCGCTAACATACGTGATTTTTGCACTGTTTTTTACTCTGACAAGCCCGGAAATTGTGATAGAAAACGGCGAGTTCCGTGCCGGACGCGCCCATATTCCAACCGATTTTTTGGGTGAAATCACCACTCTCGACAGTGACGAGCTGAGCGTAGCAATCGGGATTGAAGCTGACGCGCGAGCGTTTTTGCTGGTGCGAGGCTGGATTCATAAGGGTGTAAAAGTGACAAACACTGACCCGACCGACCCTGCTCCTTACTGGATCGTCACCACTCGGCGACCGCAAGAACTTGCCGATGCGCTAAAACAAGCTCAGGCCTCCGCATAGCAAAGAATTGCGTTCCTAGCAGGTAGCTATAATGCGGCATTATAACGTGGTTGGTGCGGTAATCGTGCAAAACGGCAAGATTATGGCAGCCCGGCGCGGAACGCAAATGTCGCAACCCGGCAAGTGGGAGTTTCCCGGCGGGAAAATCGAACCCGGCGAAACTACCGAACAGGCGCTCGTGCGCGAGTTACGTGAAGAAATGCGCTGCGATGTGCGGGTCGGCGCAAAAATAAACACCCACACAGAGCACTACGATTTTGGCACGGTGACGCTGAGCTGCTTTTATTGCGAGCTTGCTAACAACTCTGCGCAGCCAACCCTGCTCGAACACAGCGAAATCCGCTGGCTTAACCCGCACAATAGCGCCGCTCTACTCGCCCTTGACTGGGCCGCAGCCGATATCCCAGCCGTGCACCAGATCATCGCCGATTTCGCAAACTAGCGCAAACCGTAATCCGCAAAAATACGCCGAAACGCAAACAACCCCGAGCCGAAGCCCGGGGTTGCACAGTTTAGAAAACTAAACTAGAATTATTTGCTTTCCAGCTGCTCTTTCAGAGCGGCCAGTGACTCATCGTCAGCGAGGGTGCCAGCAGAATTTGCTTCTTCAGCTGGGGTTTCTACGCTTGCAACAGCGTCTTCTGATGCAGGAGCAGCAGCGGCAGCCTCGTTTGCAGCGGCAACCTGAGCCTTGTGTGCTTCCCAGCGAGACTGTGCAGCAGCGTATTCCTGCTCCCAAGCGGCACGCTCTTCTTCAAAGCCCTCTTTCCACTCCTGGGTTTCAGGGTCGAAGCCGTCTGGGTACTTGTATTCGCCGTTCTCGTCGTATTCAGTGGTCATACCGTAGAGAGCTGGATCAAAATCGGTGCCCTCTGGGTCCACACCCTCGTTAGCCTGCTTCAGACTCAAAGAAATGCGGCGACGGTCGAGGTCGATGTCGATGATCTTTACAAAAACATCCTGGCCAACGGTCACAACCTGCTCTGCCAGCTCGATGTGCTGAGCAGACAGTTCAGAAATGTGTACCAGACCCTCGATGCCATCAGCTACGCGCACAAAAGCACCGAAAGGCACGTGCTTGGTAACTTTACCCGGGGTGATCTGGCCGATCGCGTGGGTGCGGGCAAACACCTGCCATGGATCTTCCTGAGTTGCCTTCAAAGAAAGCGAAACACGCTCACGGTCAGTTTCGATAGAAAGCACCTCAACGGTTACTTCCTGGCCAACCTCAACAACCTCAGATGCGTGCTCAACGTGCTTCCAGCTCAGCTCAGAAACGTGAACCAGGCCGTCAACACCGCCGAGATCTACGAAAGCACCGAAGTTTACGATCGAAGAAATAACACCCTTGCGCACCTGGCCTGGCTTCAGCTCAGCAAGGAACGAAGTGCGGCTTGCAGACTGGGTCTCTTCCAGCATTGCGCGGCGGCTCAGCACCACGTTGTTGCGGTTTTTGTCAAGCTCAAGAATCTTAGCTTCGATTTCCTGACCGCTGTACGGAGTCAAGTCACGCACGCGACGCAGCTCGATCAAAGAAGCTGGCAGGAAGCCGCGCAGACCGATGTCTACGATCAGACCTCCCTTAACCACCTCGATAACGGTACCGGTAACAATGCCGTCGCGCTCTTTAATCGCCTCAACATCGCCCCAAGCGCGCTCGTACTGTGCGCGTTTCTTAGAAAGAATCAGACGACCCTCTTTATCTTCTTTCTGCAGCACCAAAGCCTCAACAGTGTCGCCAACCTTGACGATTTCACCAGGATCGATGTCGTGCTTGATAGAAAGCTCGCGTGAAGGAATAACACCTTCGGTTTTGTAACCAACATCGAGGAGCACCTCATCGTGGTCGATTTTCACAACGGTGCCTTCAATCATGTCGCCGTCGTTAAAGAACTTTAGGGTCTTTTCAACCGCGGCAAGAAAGTCCTCTGCTGAGCCGATATCATCTACAGCAATTGCTTTGCTTGCTTTGGTCGTTTCGTTAGTCATTTAATTATTCTCCGAAATGGAATTAACTCGGGTGGCGTGCCGATACTCAGCAAACCACAAATGGACATAGTAAAATTGTTACAGACGTAACATATCTATCTTAGCGGGTATCTGATTGCAAATCAAACGATTTAAGCAAAAATTTTTGCGTGGCGCGACTCTTTTCTGCAGTGCGCTATTTTTGCTTACCGCCTGCGCCCCAAACCATATAGATGCCGAGCTTAGAGATTTGCGAGAGGCCGCCGCAAAAAAAGAATACCGGGGTGACAAGCCGAAAACCTCGTGGGACCTGGGCGTTTACACGGCCGAAACCAAGCCACTCCTGCCCTGCACCGACCTGCTCGTCGTCACCGTGCGCGGCACCGGAGAAACGCACGACGACGGTAATCTAGGCCGCCAAACCGCCATAAAGCTAAAGCGCGAAATTGAAATCAACAATCGCAATGTGGCCCTGCGAAAAAGACTCCAAAAGCTGCGTCAAGAGCGCGAAAACGAGGCAAACTCTGGGCAAAACCTGGAGTCGCAAAACCTCTTAAGCAATCGCGAACTAACCCTCACCGAAGTCGATCTGGACTATCCAGCCAGCGGGGATTTTGGGCAGAGCGTGCCGGAAGGAATGCGCAAACTGCGCGACCGACTCAACCAGCAGGCCGCGTCGTGTCGCGGGCAAAAAACGGTGATTATCGGCTATTCGCAGGGAGCTTTGGTCGCCGGAGAGGTGTTTACGCCCCCTAATCAGCGACTTTTTGGGGCGCGCACCGGCGAACTAAACGAAAACGCAGTGGCGCAGTTGCAAGCGCTTGTAATGTTTGGGAACCCGCGATTTGTTGCAAACGAAAAATATAACCGCGGCAATTTTGACCCGCATAAGAGCGGGATTTTGGCGCGACGTCCCGGGGTTTTAGACCCGATTGCCGAGCACATTGTTGATTTTTGTGCGCGATACGATGTTGTTTGCCAGAGCGGGTCCGATAGCAGCCACGACGGACACTTTTCGTATTACGGAAACGGGATGCAAAAACAGGCTGTTAGTTTTGTGCTGGAGCGACTGAATGTGCAGCTGCCGCCGAAACGCAACAGATCCGAGGACGTCCCGATTTAGTCAAGGTTGCCAGGCCGGTTTGATTTTGGTGGAAGCCGGATTTTGGACTGAACCGGATTTGTATATAGGCCGATTTTGCAAAGGCTTAAGCAGATTTTGGACAGAACCAGACCTGCATGAAAGTCGAGGTTACGCGAAAGCGGGTTAAGTTGAATCCGATTTTGCCCGGATCTAGATTAAAAATTAGCTAAAATTATTTTCCGAAAACCAACTTATTTAAAACGAGATTGGCCTAGTGCCCGGCAGCCTCCCAGTTTGGGCCGACGCCGACAGAAACCTCAAGTGGCACGAGCAGTTCTGCGGCCGCGGCCATTTCTTCCCGCACGATTTTTTCCAGTTTTTCACGCTCTCCGGGAGCCACTTCAAACATGAGTTCGTCATGGATTTGCAACAGCTGGCGGGACTGCATGCGCTTTTTTTGCAGTTGCGCTTCAACCCGGAGCATCGCGATTTTGATAATGTCTGCGGCACTGCCCTGAATTGGGGCGTTGAGCGCGGCGCGTTCGGCGTTTTGCACGATTATGCGGTTGCCGGAGCGCAAGTCCGGGAACGGCCGACGGCGCCCAAAAATGGTTTCGGTGTAGCCTCGTT
>JAUNHM010000042.1 GCA_030523945.1 Microbacteriaceae bacterium | reverse complement strand
ACTGCAGAAATTGCAGGTTAGCTGTGAGGGCTAACAGCAAAAAAGAGAGTAAAATGGAAGGGTGAAGATTCTTGTATTGGGGTCAGGCGCCCGTGAACACGCCATCGTTCTTGCTCTGCAGGCAGAAAATGCTGCCCATGAAATCGTGTGCGCACCGGGCAACGCCGGTATCGCCGCCAGCGGTGTGGCCACGCCGCAGCTAAACTACACCGATCCAGACACCGTTGCCGCCTTTGTTGCCGAGCACGGTTTTGACCTGGTGGTGGTCGGACCGGAAGCGCCGCTGGTCGCAGGTGTGGCAGATCCGCTGCGCGCAGCCGGTGTGCCAGTGTTTGGCCCGAGCAAAGCTGCCGCCCAGCTGGAAGGCTCCAAGGCTTTTGCTAAAGACGTGATGGAAAAAGCTGGTGTGCCGACCGGACGCGCCGTGCCAATCACCGCAGATAACACCCGCGAAGTGCTCGCAGAATTTGGCGCACCATACGTGATTAAAGCAGACGGCCTGGCTGCCGGTAAAGGCGTGCTGGTGACCAGCGACACTGACGCGGCAATCGATCACATCAACACTTGGGCACCGCACGGTGAAGTGCTGATCGAAGAGTTCTTGGACGGCAGCGAAGTTTCACTGTTTTTCCTCACCGACGGCAAAACTGTGCGCCCGCTCACCCCGGCGCAAGACTTTAAACGCATTTTTGACAACGATGAAGGCCCCAACACCGGCGGCATGGGCGCATACAGCCCGCTCACCTGGCTGCCAGAAGATTTTATCGAAGAAGTCACCCGCACAATCGCCCAGCCAACCGTCGATCAG
This sequence comes from Microbacteriaceae bacterium, assembly GCA_030523945.1. Classification (GTDB taxonomy): domain Bacteria; phylum Actinomycetota; class Actinomycetes; order Actinomycetales; family Microbacteriaceae; genus Canibacter. The sequence goes on along the minus strand of JAUNHM010000042.1, from coordinate 10,566 downwards.
CTCGCCGCTCAGGGCACGCCATTTAGCGGCCTGCTATATTGCGGACTGATCGTCACCGAAAAAGGTGTGCGCGTGATAGAATTTAACGCCCGCTTTGGCGACCCGGAAACCCAGGTGGTGCTCGCCCGGTTGCAAAGCCCGCTCAGCACCTATCTGCTTGCCTGCGCAAACGGCACCCTCTCAGACATGCCAAACCCAGAATTTGGCGACGATGCCGCCGTGATCGTGGTGGTAGCCTCCGAAGGATACCCGGAAACCGCTGTGACCGGCCGCGAAATCACAGGGCTTGAAGAGGTTGCGAAACTCGCGCAAACCCATGTGGTGCATGCCGCAACCGCACAAGACGAATCCGGCACCTGGACCGCCACCGGCGGACGCGTGCTCGGCGTAGTTGGACGGGGCAAAACCGTGAGCGACGCGCGCGACACCGCCTATCGCGGCGTAGAGTTGATCGGCCTCGCAGGTGGCCAGCACCGCACCGACATCGCCAAAGGCCGCTAAACTTTAAACCAAAATTTTAGAGGGCAGAGACAAAATCTGCCCTCTATTTTTGTATCTTCGCCCTGCATAACCCGGCAAACACGCAACGCAAACTCCGCACACAACCGGGCAGCGGAGCCGCGCAAGTTTTTCCAAAAATACAAAACCCGACCCAAACCGGCAATCAGCCAAGCCCAAAACCCGGATTTACCCAGGCAAAACCGAGAAAACTCCGAAACTAAACCGGCACGCTTTTGCCTGCAAAACGGCACAACAAAAGATATGAAATATCCGAAAAGTCACCTATGCACTGCCGAAATTTAGACAGCAAAGTTATATAAAACCCTACTCAAAAAACACTAAACCGGCGATTTCTCGCCAGTCAGCCGCTCAAAAAGCTCACGATAACGGGCCAACGTGCGATCCACAATCTCCTGCGGCAAAACCGGCGGCTCCCCCGTTTTGTTCCAGTTTTCAAGCAGCCAGTTACGCACAATCTGCTTATCAAAACTCGCCAAACGAGCCGCACCCTCATTATTTTCGTAAACTTCCAAATCCCAATACCGGCTCGAATCGCTGGTCAAAACCTCGTCGGCAAGCGTGATAACCCCGTCGCTATCCACCCCGAATTCGAACTTAGTATCGGCCAAAACGATCCCGGCCTGACGCGCCCGATCGCGAGCCTGCCCAAAAATCTGCAGAGACAAATCACGCAACTTTTCAGCCCGCTCGTATCCGATCAAATCAACCGTCTGCTCAAAAGTAATATTTTCGTCATGCTCACCCTGCGGCGCCTTATAAGCAGGAGTGTAAATCGGCTCTTCCAGCCAATCGCCGTCTTGCAAACCAGCCGGCAACTTTACCCCGCAAACCGCGCCAGTTTCCTGATATTCCACAAAACCAGACCCGGTGATCGCACCCCGCACAACACACTCAACAGGCAGCATTTCCAGCGACTTTACCACCATCGAACGCGCCTCAACCTCAGCCGGAGCAGGCTCATCAAGCAAATGATTCGGCACCTGCAACTGCGCAAACCACCACCGCGAAAGCAGCGTCAAAAGCGCCCCCTTCCCCGCAATCGGCGGCTCCAAAAGGTGATCAAAAGCGCTAATCCGGTCACTCGCAACCAGCAAAAGTTTGCCATCATCGCCGCTAGCCGGGCGATAAAGTTCCCGCACCTTACCAGACGCAAAATGCTGCCAACCGGGGAGTTCAAGATGATTTTTCGCGATATTCACACAACTATTCTAGCGCGACACGACAAGGCTCAGCTGATGTTCAGCTGCAAACGCACGATTTAAGGTAATCTAGAAAGTGAAATGACAAGCGAACCGAGCTGTAGGAGGCTGGCGTGGCGAAAATTGTGGTAGAAATTATGCCGAAGCAGGAATTGCTTGACCCGCAAGGCAAGGCGGTAGGATCGGCGCTGCAACGTGCCGGACACACCGCTTTTAGCGAGGTGCGAGTGGGCAAGCGTTTTGAGCTGACTGTGGAGGGTGAGGTGAGCGCCGAGCTGCTCGAACAGGCCAAGCAGATCGCGGCAGACACGCTTTCTAACTCGGTGATTGAAGACGTAGTTGCGGTCGAGGTGAGCGCATAATGCGCGTCGGCGTGATCACTTTTCCCGGCTCGCTAGACGACCGGGACGCGATGCGGGCTGTGCGCCTGGCCGGGGGCACTCCGGTGGCGCTTTGGCATGCCAGCGGCAGTCTTGACGGGGTTGAGGCGATTGTGCTGCCGGGCGGGTTTAGCTATGGCGACTATCTGCGTCCGGGCGCGATCGCGGCTCGCTCCCCGATTATGCGCGAGGTTGTAGAAGCAGCCGGTAAAGGTATGCCTGTTTTGGGTATTTGTAACGGTTTCCAGATGCTGGTTGAGGCGCATCTGCTGCCGGGCGGGTTGATTCGTAACGCGCACCAGCAGTTCATTCGCCGTGACCAAAAACTGGTGGTCACCAACAACCAAACCGCTTGGACGGCAGGTTTCCAAGCGGACGAAGAAATTACTATCCCTTTGAAAAACGGTGACGGCGGCTATATTGCAGATGCCGACACGCTCGCCCGCATTGAGGGCGAAGGGCTGGTCGCTTTCCGCTATGCCGGGGTGAACCCGAACGGGTCGCTCAACGACATTGCAGGGCTGACAAACGAGGCGGGCAATGTGGTCGGGCTGATGCCACACCCGGAGCACGCTGTTGAACCTGGATTTGGGCCGAACACGCCGAATGCGATGCGCAGCGGGCTTGACGGGCTGAAAATGTTCCAGAGCGCTATCGGACAGTTGCTGGCTGCCTAACCGCGCAGTTACTAAGCTAAACCGACAAACCGACCGACTGAACCGAGCCTAACCAAACCGAACCGGGCCGCGCAAGCAACAAGCCGGACGGCTTCCTAAAACAGACAGGACAGGCCGGAAACCTACAAAAAACCGCGCAAACAAATGCGCAAACTTCCAAAATTTAACTACCAAACGCGAAAATTGGGGGCGTTTTGACAAACCACACTGCAGCACCTGACACGGTAGCCGACGCGATCGCTACTCCCGAAAAAGAGCAGCCATACGATCTGCTCGGCCTAAAACCAGACGAATACGCGAAAATCCGCGAAATTTTGGGACGCCGCCCGACCAGCGGTGAACTTGCGATGTATTCGGTGATGTGGTCAGAGCACTGCTCTTACAAGTCATCGAAAAAATATCTGCGCCAGTTCGGCAAAAAAGTCACCGACAAGATGCGTGAGCGCTTGCTCGTGGGCATGGGCGAAAACGCCGGCGTGATCGACATCGGCGAAGGCTGGGCCGTCACTTTTAAGGTCGAAAGCCACAACCACCCGAGCTATATCGAGCCGTTCCAGGGTGCTGCGACCGGCGTCGGCGGCATTGTGCGCGACATTATTTCGATGGGTGCACGGCCGGTTGCGGTCATGGACCAGCTGCGTTTCGGTGCGATCGATGCGGAAGACACGCCGCGCGTGGTGCACGGTGTGGTTTCCGGCATTAGCTCGTATGCGAACTGTCTCGGCCTGCCAAATATCGGTGGCGAGACCGTGTTTGACAAGGTTTATCAGGCAAACCCGCTGGTAAATGCGCTGGCTGTTGGTGTGCTGCGGCACGAAGATCTGCGCCTGGCGAACGCGAGCGGTGTTGGCAACAAGATTGTGCTGTTTGGTGCGCGCACCGGCGGTGACGGCATCGGTGGCGCCTCGATTTTGGCATCAGATACCTTTAGCGAAGAAGGCCCGACGAAACGCCCTGCTGTGCAGGTGGGCGACCCGTTTGCCGAAAAAGTTTTGATCGAATGCTGCCTGGAACTTTACAAAGCCAACCTGGTTGAGGGCATTCAAGACCTGGGCGCGGCCGGTATTTCCTGTGCGACCAGCGAACTTGCCGCAAACGGTGACGGCGGTATGTTTATCGAACTCGATAGCGTGCTTTTGCGCGATCCTTCACTCACTGCCGAAGAAATTTTGATGTCGGAGTCGCAAGAGCGCATGATGGCAGTGGTTGCGCCTGAAAAACTCGACGAATTTTTGGCAGTAACCGCCAAGTGGGAAGTCGAAACCAGCGTGCTGGGCGAAGTGACCGACACCAACCGCCTGATCATCAACTGGCGCGGCGAAGAAATCGTAAACCTCGATCCGCGCACCGTTGCGGTGGACGCACCAGAATATGACCGGCCGCTCGCCTACCCTGCCTGGCTTGACGCTGTGCAGGCAGACTCTGCCGATAAACTGCCGCGCGTAACTGGCGAGGCACTTGGCGAGCAGCTTTTGCAGGTGGCCAGCCACCCGAACCAGGCTTCGCCAGAATGGGTGACCAACCAGTACGACAGCTATGTGCTGGGCAATACCGCGCTGACTTTCCCAGACGGGGCGGGCATGATTCGCGTGGACGAAAACAGCGGCCTGGGTGTGGCGCTTTCGACCGACTGTAACGGCCGCTACTGCTATCTTGACCCTTATGCGGGCGCGCAGTTGGCACTGGCCGAGGCTTATCGTAACGTCGCCACCAGCGGTGCGGTGCCGGTTGCGGTGACCGACTGCCTGAACTTCGGTAGCCCGGAAAATCCTGAGGTGATGTGGCAGTTTGCCCAGACCGTTGAGGGATTGAGCGACGCCTGTCTCGAACTGAGCGTGCCGGTGACCGGCGGTAACGTGTCGCTTTACAACCAGACCGGCGACACTCCGATCTATCCGACCCCGGTTGTGGGCGTTATGGGCATTATCGACGATGTGGCGCGCCGCATTCCGAGTGGCTGGCAGGATCAGGGTGAAAACCTGTATCTTTTGGGCACTACCCGCGACGAGTTAAGCGGTTCTGCCTGGAGTGAGGCTGTGCACGATCACCTGGGTGGCAAGCCGCCTGTGGTTGATTTGGACGCCGAGCAACGCCTGGCGCAGCTGCTACACTCTGCTGCGGTGAGCGGCATTGTGTCTGCTGCTGTGGACTTGAGCGAGGGTGGCCTAGCGCAGGCTTTGGTCGATGGTTCGCTGCGTTTCGGCGTGGGTGCGCGCCTTTGGCTGGGCGAGATTTTGGAGCGTGACGGCGTGGACGCTACTGCGGCGCTGTTTAGCGAGTCGCAGGGTCGTGTGCTGGTGAGCGTGCCACGCGAAGAGGACGTGAAGTTCCGCGGCCTATGCGAGGGGCGCAACTATCCTGTGCTGCGCATCGGCGTAACCGACGGTGCAGGCGATGCGGCTGTGCTCGAGGTGCAGGACGAGTTCGAACTGCCGCTCAGCCGGGTGCGTGAGGCTTCTCGCGGTACCCTACCTGCCCGTTTCGGCGCTGTAGTCGGCGAATAAGCGCTCCCCACTTTCAGTTTGCAGCTCTCTCGCTTCGGCAAGGGAGCCGCTTACTTTTCCTGCCCGTTTCACAATGCGCTACAAAGTTTAACCGACCCAAAGATACGGTTTCAGCAAAAATCTGGCCCAAAAATCGGCAGTCTAAAAACCGCCAAGCCGCAAACCTAGAATCGCCCCCAACAAACGCAAAAGCCCGGGAAATGAACCCCCCCGGGCTTTACGCGCTAACGCCAGCGAACTATTTTTGCAAACCAAGCACAGCGGCGGTTTGCGCCATTGACGCCTCGGTCGCAGCCTTGTCATGGTTAAGGCCGGTCGCATAAGACGGTACATCTGCGTCAATAATTTTCGCCCATTTGCTTTCAAACTCTTTTGCAAAGCACTTTTTGAGCACGTTAATCATCGCATAAACCGCGGTCGAAGCTCCCGGCGAAGCACCAAGCAGTCCCGCAATCGAGCCGTCTTCGCTCGCCACAATCTCGGTGCCGAACTGCAAAATCCCGCCCTTTTCAGGGTCCTTTTTCATAATCTGCACACGCTGGCCGGCTGTAATCATCTCCCAGTCATCGGCATCTGCAGCAGGATAATATTCGCGCAAAGCCTCAATCTGCTTTTCACGACTCGCAAAAACCTCGCTGATCAGGTATTTTTCAAGCGACCACTGAGTCAGGCCAACCTTCAACATCGGTCCCAGGTTGTGCAGCCGGATCGACTTAAACATGTCCAGCAGCGAGCCGTGCTTCAAAAAGTTTGACCGGAAACCGGCATAAGGCCCGAAAAGCAGGCTTTCTTCCCCGTCGATCACGCGCGTGTCGAGGTGCGGCACAGACATCGGCGGTGCACCGACTTTTGCCTTGCCATAAACCTTGGCTTTGTGCAGGCTCACCACGTCCGGGTTGGTGCAGCGCAAAAATTTACCGCTAATCGGAAAACCGCCAAAGCCTTTAATTTCCGGAATTTTCGATGACTGCAAAAGTTCAAGCGCGCCACCACCAGCTCCCACAAACACGAATTTCGCGTTCACGGTTTTGGTAAAAGATCCCTGCCGGTCACGCAAGCGCAAATTCCAGCTGCCGTCGCGGTTGCGTTTGATTTTGGTCACTTTGTGGTTGTAGTGAACTTCTGCCCCGCTCTTGTCCAGGTAATCAACCAGCTGGCGGGTTACTTCGCCAAAGTTCACGTCGGTGCCGGCAATACTGCGGGTTGCCGCAATTTTTTCGGTTTTGTCGCGTCGATCAATGAGCAACGGCGCCCATTCGGCAATTTTGGCAGGATCTTCACTGTATTCCATTTCCGCAAAAAGCGGCTCTTTTTTCAGGATTTCGAAGCGGCGACGCAGGTAGTCGATGTTTGCCTCGCCCTCCACGAAAGTAAGATGCGGGCAGGAGTTGATGAAGCTGCTTGGCTCGCGCATCACTCCGGTTTCGACCTGTTTTGCCCACCACTGCCGCGACATTTGGAACTGTTCGTTAATTTCGATCGCTTTGGCCGGGGAAAGTGAGCCGTCAGAGCCCTCTGGCATATAGTTCAGTTCACAGAGTGCGGCGTGCCCGGTGCCGGCGTTGTTTAGCGGCGCGCTACTTTCCTGCGCGACCTCGTCAAGCGTCTCAAACATCATAATCGACCATTTTGGCTCGAGCTGTTTAATGAGCGTGCCGAGCGTGGCGCTCATAATGCCGCCGCCGATAAGTACTACGTCTACTGTTTTGCTATCCACCTTTCTATTGTAGCGGTGTTGCCGCGTGCGCGCTGGCGTTTTTTGCTCTATACTGGATATTTGTTGGTGACGTGTCCGAGCGGCCGAAGGTGCAACTCTCGAAAAGTTGTGTGCGGTAACCCCGCACCGTGGGTTCAAATCCCACCGTCACCGCCACGAAAACCCCGTAATTTCAAGGAAGTTGCGGGGTTTTGCAATGTTCTAATGTTTCGTTTTGCTCGTTTTTAGCAGCCTGTTTTACAGCGGTTTAGTCGATTTTTGTTTTTGTTGCTTGAAGCTCGTTTTGGTGTTTTGCCTGAGTTTTCGGCGTTTTCGCGTTTTATCGAGTTTTGTAAACTTTTGTACATTATCTACAGTTTTACCAGCACATAATGTAGCATTCCAATAATCTACTTAGGAATATTAGCTACATAATAACATTCCAAAAACCTACAAAATTAGCCTGCGACCTGGCAACGGTGGCGGAAAGCACGCAAACTCAAAATCGTACAGGCGGTAAACACCAGCCGTGCCGCGAAAAGCAACGTCCACACTATTTCGGCCGACGCGATCTGCCAAAATCCAAGCAAAACCAGGCCAGGCAAGGCAAGCAGCAGATAAGTGGCGAGCATCCCCCAGAGCGCACTGCCCGGACCCGCCGCAACCTTCAGAAACCCGAAAATCACCCCGGCAAAAGGCTCCAACAAAATCTGCGCAAACATCAAAACCAGCAGCAGCGTGCTAAATTTGCCCGGGTGTTGCCATATATAAAACGGCAAAATCACCAGCGCACCCAGCGTCAAAATCAGACCCGAAGACGCCACAATCGTGCGCACGCTATCGATCGCGCCAGAGGCATAAAACCGGCCGCCGACCAGACCAAACTGCTTCGAAGGCACCACGATCATACGCATCACGGCAACCACCAGCGTGACGACAAAACCGTCTTGCACACTGTGCCGGGCCGAAACCGCAATCGCGAAAGCAAAAACCGCCGAAAAAACCATCCCGTCGATCGCGCCAGCAACAATTTTCAGCAACCCGCTGGGGCGAATCTCACGCAAATATTTGGTGAGTTTTTGCTGCTTAAAACAGGTGCCGAAACCGCCAATTTTGCGGTAGAACATAATGGTCATGACCAGGTATGAAAGAGATTTGAAAATACCAATGGCCGGGAGCGCATATACGATGAGGTCGGGGTTTTGTTTCACGACCCAGGCAACCAGCAGCACGGAACCGATAGAGAGGGATGTGATCAGCAGATTTCGCCCGAATACCATGCTTTCTTTTTGCGCGAGCTGCATGCGGCCGGTGAGCACGGCGCTAAACGGGCCGATCAGCATATCGAACAAAATACTTAGGCCAAGCGGCATTACGAGGATCGCCGGCTGGGCAAAAATTAGGTGCGAAAATGCGACGATGACAAGCCAGAGCACAAATAGGCTGATCGCGATGGCAAGCGTGTAGGCGAAAACGCGGTTGTTTGCTTCTGTGATTTGCGCGATGATTTGGGGTTTGGCAGTCTCGGGGGCTTTTTTGAGTTTGCCGTGGAGCGGGGCGATTTGAGCGATTTGCCAGATCATAATGCCGGTTACGAGGATCGCGAGAGTTGCCGCAACAGACATGACTGCACCGTAGGCGACCGCGTACTCTTTGCCAATAAGCGTGCCGATAAGTGAAAGCTGAATGGCGATGGAGGCAAACACGACGAAGTTAGCGGAAGCCATCATCGAAGCTTTCGCCATAAAGGTTTTATTGAATATTTGTGTCATGGGAGTTGCCACCGCCCATTATCTTCGGCGCAGGCGGGTGCTTTAACCGCCTATTTGTTTAACTTAAATTATACCAAATCTGGCTGTGAAATTAGGGATAATCGCTGGCAGGTGCGCCGGCTGATGCGAATACGGAATTTTTACTAGGCAAGGCCTGCGGTGCGGAGGTGGCTGGCAAGGCGAGCGGCAGCTTCCCGGGCATAGCTGGCCGGGTTTTGCAGGGACTGCTCGGGTGAGATGCCGCCATCTGCTGTGGCGAAAACTCCGTCGAAACCGGCTTCACGCCATTCTTTTTCGGGCAGTTCGCACACGCCGCAAATCGCAAACACTTTTGCGCCCTGCTCTCTGGCCGCGGCTGCGACTCCGGCCGGGCCTTTGCCGTGCAGGGTTTGCGCATCAAACTTGCCTTCTCCGGTGATGACCACGGTTGCGCCCTGCAGTGCCCTATGGAAACCGGTCATTTCAAAGACCACCTCTATGCCCGGCCGCATTTCTGCGCCCAAAACAGCGAGACAGGCAAATCCTAGCCCGCCAGCCGCTCCAGCCCCCGGTTGCTGCGCAAATTTCCCGAGCACAACTCCAAGATTTTTTTCGGCGATTTCAGCAAAATTTGCGAGCAGGCCGTCAAGTTGCTGCACTTGCTCTGCGGTAGCGCCTTTTTGCGGGCCGTAAACTGCAGCCGCACCCTGCTCGCCTGTGAGCGGATTATCCACATCGGAGGCGATGATAAACTTAACCTCCCTCAAAGCCGGGTTTAGGTCTGAAAAATCAACATTTTTAAGCCCAGCAAGTGCTGCACCTCCGTGCACGGCAGCGGGGTCTTTAGCCCCCTCAAAACGCACTCCGAGTGCGCTCAGCATGCCCGCACCGCCATCGGTTGAAGCGGTGCCGCCAAGCCCGATAATAATTTCGCGCGCACCACTATCTATCGCGTGTAACAGCAGCTGCCCCACACCGTAGGTGGAGGCGCCAAGCGGGTCACGCTGCTCTACCAAAAGACGCAGGCCACAGGCCTCTGCCACTTCAATCACAGCTCGACCTGACTCTGCATCAAAAGCGTATTCTGCCGCTACTGGCTTGCCGTGCGCACCGGTTACTTCGCATTTCACGCCTGTAAAGCCTGCAGCGAGCGCTGCCGCAACAGTGCCATCACCGCCGTCTGCGATCGGACACACCCGCGGCTGCACGCTTTCGCCAAGTTCCTGCTGCAAACCATCAACAATTGCCTGCGAAAGTTCGACTCCGGAGAGCGATCCTTTAAATTTATCTACCGCAACTAAAATCGTCATTTTGCGCTGGTTCCTTAGTCATTAATTCCGCGCAAATCGAGCACTAGCCGGGTTGCCGGAGCCTCAGCGTCAGTTACGTCGACGCGGCCAGCGGAATCTGCGACGATCACAGGGATACCCCAATCTTGCTGATACAGGTGGCAAGCGGCATGCTCTGCGACTTCGCCGTCTGCCCCACCATCACAGGTGGCAGCCCGGGCGGTAATGTGCAAAACTGCCGCGCTAATTTCTGGGTTCAAAACTAAGCTGCGCCCCAGCCCGGCCTCGCTTCCGGCACCCTCCAAAATAAACTCTGCCGGAGTAGCCGAAATTGAAAGCCTGGTCGGGTCGCCAAACCGGTCATCCAAATGCTGACCTGCTGGGGCTGTAAATCGCGCCTCAAACTCAAGCGTGCCGCCCGCCAAAATCGTTGCTGGTCGCTGAGTCGCGATCGCTCCCTGATCAACCCGCGCAATTTCCGCGCCGACCGGCACCCGCACGAGCCTATGAGCGTTTGTTTCCACCACTAAAAGCTGCACGCCCTGAGC
>JAUNHM010000041.1:1167-11500 GCA_030523945.1 Microbacteriaceae bacterium | reverse complement strand
GTCACCGAATTTACCGCAGGTTTCCTAGCCGAAATCGATATTTTATACCTCACAATCGATCTTGACGTGCTACCGGCCGGCACCGCACCGGGCGTGAGCGCCCCGGCGCCATACGGTGTGCCAGTCGAAGTGATTAACGCCGTGACAAAACAGGCAGCAGCAAGCGGCAAACTCGTCGCGCTCGACGTAGCCGAACTGTGCCCGCGCTTTGACATCGACTCGCGCACCGCCAAAACCGCGGCCCGACTCGTGCACACCGCCCTCACCAATTACCGGCCGTACCGGCCTGCTGCAGCAAGCGGCGCAAACAGCGCGAGCAGTGCAAACTAGCAAACCCGCGAGCTTACAAACAGCAAAAAATAGCAAGAATTTAGAAAAACCAAAATTAGCCAAAAATAGCCAAAAATTAAGGAGACAGCGATGACCCAGCAAACCGTAACCGTAGGGATCGGCGGGCTCAGCTTTGAAGAAGTAATTTCCGTAGCCCGGCACAACGCGCGCGTCGAAATCTGTAAAGACGCACAGGCCGAAATAACAAAATCGAGCGAGCGCATTCGCGAACTCGCCAACGACCCAAAGCCGGTTTACGGCGTCTCCACCGGGTTCGGCGCACTCGCCTCAAAACACGTCCCGCTCGAACAACGCACCGCCCTGCAGCAGGGGCTGATCCGCTCACACGCAGCCGGCAGCGGGCCAGAAATTGAACGCGAAGTGATCCGCGCGCTAATGCTGCTGCGCCTGAGCACCCTCACCACCGGCCGCACCGGCGTGCGCCTCGAAGTGGCCCAGGCCTATGCCGACCTGCTTTCCGCCGGGCTGACCCCGGTAGTGCGCGAATACGGCTCACTCGGCTGCTCCGGCGACCTTGCCCCGCTGGCACACTGTGCGCTCGCCGTCATCGGCGAAGGCCAGGTGCGCGATGCGGACGGCACCCTTTACGACACCGCTGACGCATTTGCCAAACACGGCCTAAAACCGGTGGAACTGGCCGAAAAAGAAGGCCTCGCGCTGATCAACGGTACCGACGGCATGCTCGGCATGCTGGTGATGGCGCTCACCGACCTCGACTCGCTGGTGCGCCTGGCAGACATCGCCACCGCAATGAGCGTTGAAGGCATGGTTGGCACCGACCGCGTGTTTGCCGCCGACCTGCAAGAGCTGCGCCCGCACCCGGGCCAGGCAGCCAGCGCCGCCAACATTTTGCGGGTTTTGCAGGGGTCTGACATTATTAAACAGCACTCTGGCCAGCACAGTTCTTATGTGCAAGACGCTTATTCGCTGCGCTGCGCGCCACAGGTGGCAGGGGCTGTGCGCGACACCATCGACCACGCCCGCACCGTCGCCACCCGCGAACTCGCCGCCGCAGTCGACAACCCTGTTGTCACCCTCGACGGCCGCGTAGAGTCAAACGGTAACTTCCACGGTGCGCCGGTCGCCTATGTGCTCGACTTTTTGGCCATCGCAGTCGCCGACGCAGCCTCGATTTCCGAGCGCCGCACCGACCGTTTCCTCGACCCGGCCCGCAACCGCGGCTTGCCAGCGTTCCTGGCACACGATCCGGGCGTGGACTCCGGCCACATGATCGCCCAATACACCCAGGCCGCGATCGTTTCGGAACTCAAGCGCCTGGCAGTGCCGGCTTCTGCCGACTCGATCCCGTCATCGGCAATGCAGGAAGACCACGTTTCGATGGGTTGGAGCGCGGCTCGCAAACTACGCAAAGCCATCGATGGACTCACCCGCGTGCTCGCAATCGAAATTTTGACTGCCGCTCGCGCTCTCGACCTGCGCGCACCGCACAGCCCAGCACCGGCCACCGCAGCAGTTGTTGCGCGCCTGCGTCAAGACATTGAGGGGCCGGGCACCGACCGCTTTCTCTCCCCAGAAATCGAGCAGGCCACCGAGCTGGTTGCCAGCGGCGAACTGTTGCGTGCAGTCGAAACCGTCACCGGTACGCTACGCTAGATATATAGGTAGTGCGGTCTGCTGGCGCGCCACGGTGTGCTGGCCGGCCGTAACCGCCACTTCCTCAAACCAAAAGAAAAAGGACCACCTTATTTCGCGAATGTTGCCCGCAACCTTCCGCAAAATTTAGAAAGAACCGCCAAATGTCGCAACCAAAGTTGAAATTTGCCGCGCGCAGCCACGCAGGTCTAGTGCGCGAACTCAACGAAGACGCGGTGCTGGCGCAAAGTCCGTGCTTTTTGGTGGCCGACGGAGTGGGCGGCTGGGACGCTGGCGACCGGGCCAGTCAAGCCGCGTTGCAGGCGTTTGAGCCGCTTTTGGGGCGGGTTCCTGCGCTAGAGGAGTTTCGCGACTGCTATGTGCGGGCGCAACAGGCGGTAAAAGCGGTCGGCGCGAGCAACGAAAACGGCTCGGGCAGCACGCTTGCCGGCGTGGTTTTGGTGGATTTGCCAGAGCAGGGCTATCACTGGCTGGTGTGCAATATTGGCGACTCGCGCGTCTATCATTTCGCGGCGGGGCAGCTGCAGCAGGTCACGCTCGACCACACCCTGCGCGATGAAATGCTGGCCGCCGGCATGGAGATTGACAGCGCTGAGCTGCCTGGGGCACACATTATTACCAAGGCGCTCGGCACTCCAGACGACACCTGCGATACCTGGCTTTTGCCGCTGGAAACAGGCGACAGGTTGCTGGTTTGCAGCGATGGTGTCACGGTCGTGCTCGATGACGAACTGCTGGTAGATTTTTTGGCCGGGGCAGATGCGGAAGAAACCGCCGACGATATTTTGGCCGCGGTTTTGCAGGGCGGTGCGCCAGATAACGTGAGTCTGATTGTGGTAGATGTGGTGCGCGGGGCGCAGGCAGCAGATGATGAAGCAGCCGCGATGCGGGCAGAAACCGCGGATTTAACGGGAAACGCGGTGCCTGCAGAGACGGCCGAAAATAGCGAGAGTGCGCCTGAGCTGGGCGAAAAAGGAAGTTTGTCATGACACAGCAAGTGGTAAAAACTCCGGCCGAAATAATCGCAGAAACCGGCCGAGTGCGAGTTGGCGTGATCGGAGGAGGGCAGCTCGCGCGCATGATGGTGCCGCCAGCCATTCACTTGGGGCTTGACATTAGCGTGCTCGCAGAAGCGCCGGGTATGAGCGCAGCGCGCGCAGCAGACGCGGTGGGCGACTACAAAGACCTTGCAACCGTGCTCGAATTTGCGCGCACCGTTGATGTGATCACTTTTGACCATGAACACGTGCCAACCCCGGTTTTGGAGGCGCTGCAGGAGGCCGGGCACACAGTCCACCCGCAGCCGCACGCCCTGCAATATGCGCAAGACAAAATTTTGATGCGCCGTAAAATCGCAGAAATTGGTGTGCCGGTGCCGCACTGGGCTGCTGTGACCACACCCGCAGAACTTGACGAATTTATCGCCGAAAACGGTGGCCGGGCAGTGCTAAAAACCCCGCGTGGCGGCTATGACGGCAAAGGCGTGCGGATTGTGAGCAGTACCGCTGAAGCTGCAGATTGGTTTGAGGCGCTTGCCGCAAGCGACTGGGAAGGTCTGTTGGTTGAAGAACTCGTGCCGTTTGAGCGCGAACTTTCACAGCTGGTCGCCCGCCGCCCGAGCGGTGAAACCGCCACCTGGCCGGTGGTAGAAACCGTGCAGCGTGACGGTGTGTGTGCAGAGGTTTATGCCCCGGCCCCGGCACCAAACGAGGAAGCAGCCGCCGCGCAAACCGCGGAAGCCGCCCAAATCGGCGAAAAAGTCGCATCAGGACTGGACGTAACCGGCGTGCTCGCGGTAGAAATGTTTGCCACCGGTGACGGACGCGTACTCGTCAACGAATTAGCGATGCGCCCGCACAACAGCGGCCACTTCACCATCGAAGGCAGCATCACCAGCCAATTCGAGCAGCACCTGCGCGCCGTTTGCGATCTGCCACTTGGCAGCACCGCGCCTACCGCCCCTGCCGCCGTAATGATTAACGTGCTCGGCGGGCCAGACGAGGGGCCGATGCCGGTGCGCTACGCCACAGCGCTAGCAGCCCACCCTGCTGCGAAATTCCACTTTTACGGCAAAGACAGCAGGCCTGGGCGAAAAGTTGGCCACGTTACCGTGCTGGGCACAGACATGCAAGCGACCCAGCAGGCAGCCCGCGCCGCCGCCGCAGAATTTAGCAACTAGCCGGCGCGCTTTCCTTCCTGGAAATCACGCAAAACATCGCAAAACCGGCAAAACCGGCTTAAAATCAGTCTAAACCCGGCTCTCAAAACCGGCACTAAAAACCGCTCAATCCCAAAACAGAAAGAAAAACCATGCTTCACCACATCGTCAGCTGGCAACTAAACGGCACCACCGAGCAAGAGCGCGCCACCCAAGCCCAGCAGTTCGTTACCGAACTCACCAGCCTGAAAGGCAAAATCAGCGAACTTTTGCACCTCGAAGTTCACACAAACGAACTCGACATTCCCGGCAACTGGGACGTTATCCTCATCACCAAATTTGCCGACCGGGCCGCCCTCGAAGCTTACGCAATCCACCCAGAGCACCAGGCAGTCGTCGCAAAAATCAAGCCGCTCGCCGCCGCTCGTTCCGCCGTTGACTTCACCGCATAAACGCAGAAAACGGCGAAAAATCGCGCAAAACAGCAAAAAATCATAAAAATTTCTGAAAAAAGCACAAAAAATCGCGAAAAATCGCCAAAAAATAGCGAAAACTCAGCGAAAACCCCGCAAAATAGGGTAGATTAAGCATTGATCGAAAAAACCTAGGCTGTTTCCAGAAACAGTTGATGTGACAACTCGATCGCATCATTATCAACCTAGACAAATTTCGAGGCCAACCTCGAACCGAAAGGACGAAAAATGTCACTTAACAAAACCGAACTGGTAGCAAAGATTGCAGCTGAGACCGGCCAGAGCCAGGCAACCGTAAACAGCGTTATTGAAGGTCTGTTCAGCGCAGTAATCGAGACCGTTGCACGCGGCGGCAAGGTAACCATCCCAGGCTACCTCGGCTTCGAAACCGCTGCAACTTCTGCACGCACCGGCCGCAACCCACAGACTGGCGAAACCATCAACATTCCAGCTGGTCAGCGCGTTAAGGTAAAGGTTGGCAGCAAGCTGAAGGCAGCTGCAAAGTAAGTTTTCCAACTTTCTAGGTGGCTCGGCGTTGCGGCGCCGGGTCACTTTTTTATGTGCTGGGCAGGGTCGGGGGTCTGGGTATATCCTCCTGGCGGGGACGCCGTGCCGGTTTATGTGCGGGGAGGGATGTGGGCCGGTTTATGTCCTGAGCGGGACGTGTGTCGGGGCCGCAGGTCGGTTTGTGTCTTAGGCGGGGACGCGGGTCTGGGCCGGGTCTGCTGACTCCTGTTAAGCCGGGGGATTAGGGCCGGTGAGGATGTGCTTTTGTACCTGGTGGCGGGATACAAAACTGGGCGCCAGAATCGAAACTCCGACGCCCCGTTTGTTTAATTTTGACTTATTTTAGGCTAGTTTGCTTTCGTCTGGTTTGACGAAGACATAGCCGCGCTGTTTAGTCCACAGATACACTACTGCGATCGCAAGCACGATTAGTCGCATCCAATCGGTGTTGTAGGCGTATTGCAGGAGCATAATGCCGGGCAGGAATAGCGCGGTTTTGAATACGTGTGCGCCCGCAAAATATTTTGCCCTGCTGGCCGAGATGAGTGACCAAACATAGCATAGCCCGATTGCCGCGAGACCCGCCCACAGATAGACCTGATAGAAGGTTTCGCTGCCTAGCCCTGCCGGGTTTGCGAGGCTGTGGAAATAGTATAGACTAAATCCTGCGGCTAGCAGCTCTGCAAAGCAGAAGTGCCCGGTATAGTTTTGTGAGACTGGCTGTGTGGCAACTTTCGTAGCCATTTTCATCACATCCTTTCGTTAGCTGCTTAATAACTACTCGTTTTGTTAGTTTGTATGTCAAATTGTCTAGTGCAGTGCCTCAGCTGCTTGCAGACATAATAGCACCGCGCAAGAGTCATCTTTCATTCTTGCTCCTTTTCGCCATTGTTTTATAGTGCAATTTCAGGCTACTCTCAAAGTCTGAATTTTTCCTTAAAATATGCTGCGTTTGGTTTTGTTTTTAACTTTGGCCTTTGTTGAGTTTTGCTTGCTTAATTTTGGTAATAATGGACGGGATTGAAACGCTTTAGTCTTAGTTTCTTTCCTTGAATTGAAAATCGGATAGTCGATTTTTGAAATGGCTGCAGAAAATGCTTATTGCTTATGACTATTTGCTTAATCCTTATTTTTTAGTTTTGGGATTGGTAGAGGAGGACGCGGGGATGAGGATGTGCTTTTGTACCTGGTGGCGGGAGATTGCAAAGCGCAGCAACCAGTAAGCCGCCAAACCGGCAAAAGGTGAAATTCCGCCCCACACCAGCGCGCAAATCACCGCAACCGGCAACTGCGCCGCCCACACGCCAAGTGCGTTGCCCGCAAATTCCAAACCTGTGCGGCCGTACGCGCGCAAAATCGTTACGTTACCATAGCAGGCGCCGGCAACCGGGCACAGCAGCGCAACCACCAGGGTCGCGAGCAAGAAATCAGCCTGCACCTGTGCATCGGGCGAAACTATTGGCGCTAAAACCACGCCCAGCACGCCAGCCAACCCGCCTGTTACCACACCAACCAGCAAAAATACTCGCCGTACCCAGGTTACCCGGGCGAAAAGCGCATCTTCATGCCGCACAAAATCTCGCCCCAGCAGATAGAGCGCCGCTGTCGACACGCTAGAAATCACGACAAACGCAAGCAAATGCAGCAGTGCGCCAAACCGCAAAGCAGCCAAAGCCGCGACCCCGGCCGTGCCGACCACCAAAGCAAACATGATGCTGCCCAGATAGTCTGCTGCCGCCGATGCGACCGCTGGGCGTGCCATGCTGCGCCAGTTGCGATAGTGATGGGATGCGATTGCTTGGTTTTCGGCTGCGTCTGGTATCGTAGCGGCAGTGTCGATTGCGGGAATGTTGTGATTTTCCGCTGTTTCGGCTGAGTTTACTGCTCGGCATGCCCGATTTTTGTCTTGAGTTTTGTCCCGATTTTTGAAAAACAAAACCAGCAAAACCGGCATGGGCAGCAGAGCGCTGATGGCGCTCCCCAAACCGGCCCCAAAAGCACCCAACTCCGGCACCGGGCCGACTCCATAAATCAGCACCCAATCAAGCAGCAAATTAGCCGGCGTAACCAGTGCAAAAACCAGCACCGGCACGCGGGTTTTGCCCCACGCAACCAGGGTGATGGTGAAAGCCGCCGTCACAGTTTCGCAAACCAGACCCGGAGCGCGAGCGGCAGTGTAGGCGAAAGCCGCCTGATGAGCTGGGTCGGCAGTGTGCGGTGCGGCAAACAAGCAGACCATTATTGCGACCGCGGCGAACAGAGCTGCCGCCGGCAAAAGCGTGCGCAAAACCGTGCCCAACCCGCCAGCGCAGTTGCTTTCCGTGGTGGCCGCCTGCACGCGCGGCGCGAGAATACGGTGAGCCATGAGCGCACCGAGCAAAATATGCAACCCGAGTTCGTAAAAAGCCGCTCCGAGCGCAACCCCGGCAACCGCTGTGGCGCTGTAGTGCGAAACCAGCAGCGCATCAACCAGCCCCACAACTATGCTGCCGAGCGAAGCCAACAGCAGCGGCCAGGTGTGCTGCAAAAGCGCGCGATATTTTAGGGCAGGCAACTACAAACTTTCTTCCGTGTTTTGCTCAAGTTTATCGCAGAAATCTGGGGCGTGCCAATTTTTGCTGCAGTGCGAGTTATTTGATGAGTAACCGAGCAGCAAGCGCGACCGCGGCAGCGATTGCGAAAGCTCCTGCGACCAGACCCGCATTAATCCGCCTGTTTGAAAAGTTGCGCCGCAAACTAAAATACAGCCACCAAACCGCGTAAGACACAATGATCAGCACGCCGACGCTCCAGAGGCTCAAGTGTTTGGCGAGAATACTGTTTTCGCGGAAAAAATCCCATAGAAACAGGCCGGCACTGCCCAGCAATTCGATGAGCAGATAGATGAAATGCCGCGGTTTTTCTAGCGCAATTTTTTGCCAGCGCGTAAACCTGCCCTGTTTAACTTCTGCGTTCATCTCAACACCTCCCGTTGCATGCCTGAAACACAGATTTTGCATAAGTGGAGTGTTTGGTTCTTGCTTACTATTTTAACAGACCGGGCTGAAAGCAGGCTGGAAAGTGGGTTGGGAGTTTGGCTTGGAAAAATTAGCTCGGAAGTCGGGTTGTGAGGGTTGTTTGAAATCGGCCGGAAAGTCAGCCGGAAAGCCGATTTTGGAAGTTGTCTGGAATTGGTCCGGGAGTCGGCCGGAAACCTGCTTGGAAATTGGCCCCAAAAACGACCCAGAATTAGCCGGGAATTGCGAAAATATTGGTGTAAAACGCCAAAAGCCTGTCTGTTAGGATTTTTTGCGAAATTTGGCGAGCAAACGCTGTGCTGCGATTACCGCCAAAAGCATCACCGCTAAAACCGCGGCGACGGTCGGGCCTGTGGGCAGATTGGCGACTTTGTACGAAATAAAAAACCCGATCGCGGCGGCACTCGCACCCCAAATCGCGGCGGCAAAAATCATTGTGCGCAAATGTTTCACGTGCAACATTGCCAGCGCGGCCGGGATAATAAACAGCGCGATCACCAGCACCGCACCCACCACATAGAAAGCGGCCGTGACGGTGACCGCCGTCAAAATCAGCAGTGACCAGCGCAAAAGTTCCGTGCGCAGACCGAGCGTGCGGGCAAACTCCGGGTCAAAAGTGCTCACCTGCAACTGGCGGTAAAACACGGCTACGAGCAGCAGATTGATCAGCCCCAAAGCGAGCATAATATAGAAGAAACGCGGCCCGATATCCACGCCAGCCAGCTCTATTTTTTCCATAGCTACGAGCGAAAGGTCGCCAACCAGCACCGCGTGCACGTCGAGATGGACGTGGGTTGCGTGTTTGGTGACCAGCAGCACGCCAATGCTAAAAAGCGCCATAAACATGAGGCCGATCGGGGCGTCACCGGCGATCAGACCGGTGCGTTGTAGGGCTGTGCTGCCGATCACGACGAGCAGTGATGACACACCCGCGCCCACGAGCAGGAGCGGGTCGCGCAGGTCGTGAGTGAGTAGGAAGCCGACCACGATGCCAGGCAAAACCGCGTGACTGAGCGCATCGACCAGCATTGATGAGCGCTGTAAAACGATAAAACTGCCCGGAATTGCGCAGGTTGCGGCGGTGATGATTGCTATGAGCAGGACGTTGAGGCCGAAAACGGTGATTTCAAACAGGCTCATTGGGTGCGCTCCGTGGCCTCTGGGGCGGAAAATGGCGCGACGGTCTGTGTCGAAACCGGGTTTGCGGTTTCTTGTGCCGAAAATTGGCTTGCTTGAGTTGGTGCGAAAACGCCGGTTTGAGCGGTCGCGGCGGAAGCAGTTGAGATTTTACCAGCGAAACCATCAGCCTGCAGACCGTTTGTTGCTGTCTGCTGGGCGGCTTGTCGAAGTTTCTTACGCAGCCGACTGCGACGCACTGCAGCGACTAGCAGCGAACGGCGCGGCGCAAACAGCAGCGAAAACGCAAAAACCGCACACAAAACCAGCGAAATTACCGGCCCGGATGGCAAGCCTTGTTTCTCCTGCACTGAAATATAGGTGCCTGCCGCGCAACTGGCGACCCCAAAAAAGCCTGCTAAAATCACCATGTTGCGCAGCCGGTTTGTCCACTGGCGGGCGGCTGCGGCGGGAGCGACCACGAGCGCGATAGTCAAGATCACGCCCACGATTTTCACGCCAATAATTGCCGCAATCACGGTGAGCGTGGCCAGCAGCACCTCGGTGGTGCGGTGGGGGAGGCCTGCGGTGCGGGCGTATTGGCCGTCAAATGTGCTCAGGTGTAAAAATCGCCAGTTGCACACGACCAGCAGCAGCGCAACCGCAGCAACAGTGCCGATAGTGGCAATGTCGGCCTCGGTGAGGGTTGCGGCGTTGCCCAGCATAAAACTTTTCAGCCCGCCTTTGCCTGCGAGTGGCATCCGGTCGACAGTGTGAGCTAGCAGCAGCCCGATACTATACATCAGGCTGAGCGAGGTGGCCATTGCTGCGTCTATTCGCAGCCGCGATTTTGCGGTGATCCAGCGCATAATGGCGACCGCAATCAGGCCTGTGAGGGCGGCCCCGGCTAGCAGCATGGGCAGTGGCGCTTTGCTGCGCGAACCAAATACGAGCGCAGTGACCATGAACGCCCCGTAGACACCGGGCAGTGCGGAGTGTGAGAGCACGTCTGCGAGCAGTGATTGCCGCCGCAAATATGTGTAGCAGCCGAGGATTCCGGCGGTTGCGCCGATGAGTGCGGTGCCGATGAGTGCAGT
>JAUNHM010000041.1:0-1157 GCA_030523945.1 Microbacteriaceae bacterium | reverse complement strand
CATAGGTTGCGGCAATGTTCGCCTGGGTAAATGCGGTTTCGACGGTGCCGGCTGCGATCACGCGTTTGTTTAGTAGTACGACTCGGTCGCAGATTTCGGGTACGGTGAGTAGGTCGTGGTGCACGAGCACGATGGTTTTGCCGCTGTCACGCAGCGCAAATAGCACGCGCAGAATTTCTTGTTGACTGGCTGCGTCGACTCCGGCAAATGGTTCGTCCAGCAGCAGCAGGTCTGGTGTTTGGGCGAGGCAGCGGGCGAGGAAGACGCGCTGTTTTTGCCCGCCGGAGAGTTGCCCGATTTGCCGGTCTGCGAGGTCGGTGATGCCAACCTGCGCGAGCGCGTTTTGGGCAGCTTCGCGCTGTTTTTTCCCGAGTGGCCGTAAAAAGCGTGCTTGCGCATAGGTGCCCATGAGCACGACTTCGCGTACGGTTGCGGGAAAGTCCCAGTCGACGTTTTGGGTTTGGGGCACATAGCCAACTTGGTTGCGCACGCGCTGTAGAGGCTGGCCGAAAAACAGAGTTTGCCCTGCGAGTGGTTTGACCACGCCGAGCATTGCTTTGAGCAGGGTTGATTTGCCGGCGCCGTTTGGTCCGATAATCGCGGTGATTGTGCCTGCTGGTGCGGTCAAGCTGGCTTGTTCGATGGCGAGCGTGTCACGATATGCGACGCTGATGTGGTTTGCAGCACAGGCCGGAGCGGCGGTGTTTTCCGCATAGTGTGTGGTGTTTGCGGTTTTCACGCGCCGCTCCTTTCTGTCTGCTAGTTTGGGTTATTTTTTGGTGAGTTCTTCGACTACGGTTTTCACGTTGTGTTCGTAAACGCCCAGGTAGGTGTCTAGCCCTTTTTCGGCGCCGAGGCTGTCGGCAAAGAGTTCTTTGTTTGAGACGCGCACGTTCCAGCCTTTGGCTTTTACGGCTTCTTGCAGGCTCTTGATGGCTTGCGGGTCGACCTGGTTGTCCATGAAGATTACCGGCACTTTTTTGTCTGCGATCAGGGTCGCTAGTTCGCTGATTTGTTTGGCGGTGCGTTCGGCT
Organism: Microbacteriaceae bacterium; assembly: GCA_030523945.1. Lineage (GTDB taxonomy): Bacteria > Actinomycetota > Actinomycetes > Actinomycetales > Microbacteriaceae > Canibacter. The sequence continues at coordinate 123 of JAUNHM010000041.1, read as the reverse complement.
TCGGTGGTGACGAAGTCGGTTGCGTGGATTTCAAGGTTAAAGGTTTTGCCGAAGTAGTTGAATGCGTCGTGTCCGGTCACCAGGATGCGCGGTGAAGGAATTTTGTCGCTGAGTTCTTTCATT
>JAUNHM010000040.1:11512-11723 GCA_030523945.1 Microbacteriaceae bacterium | reverse complement strand
TATCGGCGCCGCGCGGCCTGCTTAACCCACTCCGGCTCTGCATAAACCGCAAAAATGCCGGAAACACGACAAAACAGAAGCGGATTTTAGCGTCAAAACGCGTCAATTTGCTTAACCCGCATCCTGGTTTTATGGCACGAAACGGTTGTTGCGGGGCGGGGAAAAAAAAAAATCGCCCCCCCACCACCCGTTGGTGGCAGCGCGTACCCCG
>JAUNHM010000040.1:9768-11502 GCA_030523945.1 Microbacteriaceae bacterium | reverse complement strand
CACTACAGTTTTGTGGGGGGGCGTAAAAAAAAACCTCGGCCCCGGCAACAACCGTTTGTTGCCAGCTCTTACCCGTTACTCTGTTTTGCGTCGCGACGGCTATTTGCCCAAAACGCAAACACTAGCATCGCCACAATCATCACAATCAGCACAGTGACGTTAAACCAGACCGGACGCAAGTCTCCGCCACCAAAACCGACCGACGGCAATCCCGTTGTCGGCATGCCATATTTGGCGTTAGGGGTGAGCACATCTTTAATCTGATCGATCATGGTTGCCGGATCAAAATATGTAATCCAGTTAAACGTCGGCACCATGCGTGAAAACAGTGTCAGAATCGGAGACACCACCATCACACAGGCCAGCGGCACCACCACGGCCGCGGTGCGGTTGCGCAACACGATACCAACAACATAGGCGAAAATACCGTAGAACAACAGCGTCAAAACCGCAGACGGAATATGGTACGTATCATCAAGCTGCAGCGAAGCGCGCGGCAACACCGCACCCAACCCGATACAGGTCAAAATAGACAAAACCGACAGGCCAAACGCAAACGAAAGATTCACGAGCAGGTTAGCCTTCAACCACAGCGACCGCCTATCTTGAGTCAGAAAAGCGTGCGCCGTCATGCCATGGCTAATATTTGCCGCGCCGGTGTTACCCAGCTGCGAAACCGCAATAACCGTGAGTAGCGACACAAAACGCATCAGGTTTTCGAAATCGATTGTGAAAGTCGGGTTTTTGGTGGTTGCGAACGCAAAATATCCGAGCAGCATGAATGTCGGCACCAGCAGCCAAAACAGAATTACATAAACAATAGTTGTGCGCAGCGACATTAGCTTGGTGATTTCAGCGCGCACAGCGTTAATAAACGGTTTCATTATGCCACCCCGTTTCGGTTTTGATTTTGGTTAGGTGCGTGAGGCGCAGCCTGTTGCGGCGGCCCGGCAGGCGCAGGCTGGCCTTGATATGCTGGTTGCCCAGCAGGCCCTGGTTGCCCCGCAGGCCCGCCCGTACCGCCCGTGCGATATTCCTGCGCGCCCGCGGTCACCTCGATAAAGCGCTGCTCCAGGTTGGCCTTTTCAGTGTGCAAACTCGTGAGCAAAATGCCGTTTTTCAGCGCGGTCTCGGCAACATGGCGGCGCACCGCGCTCTCATCCATATCGCGCGCCACAGAAACATTCAAAACATTTCTATCGCCGTTCACCTGCAAACCGCCCTGCTGCAGCAGCGGCGCCAGCGTGCCAGCCTGTTCCGTCTCCAAACGCACAGACACGCCGTCAGCCAAAAAGTCTGCGACAGTGGTTTCCGCGATCAACTGGCCGCGACCGATCACAACCAGCCGGTCGGCAGTCTGCTCCATCTCCGAAAGCAGGTGGGAAGAAACCAGCACCGCGCGCCCCTCAGACGCAAACCGGCGAATCATCTGCCGCATCCAATAGACGCCCTCCGGGTCAAGCCCGTTTACCGGCTCGTCAAGCAGCAGATGGCTCGGATCGCCAAGCAAGGCAGCGGCAAGACTTACACGCTGCTTCATGCCGAGCGAAAACGACCCGACCTTTTTCTTCGCTACCTCGGTCAAACCCACCAGTGCGAGACACTCATCAACCCGAGCCGCAGAAATACCGGCACCGTAAGCAATAGCGAGCAAATGCGCCCGAGCACTGCGCGCCGGCGTGTACCAGGTGCTATCAAGAATCGCCCCGGCAATCGCGCTTTTGCCCTTCATCT
>JAUNHM010000040.1:0-9745 GCA_030523945.1 Microbacteriaceae bacterium | reverse complement strand
AGCCATCAGCCGACCTGCCACTAATCGTGCTGCCCCCGGCAGTCGGCCTGTCAAGCCCGAGAATGCAGCGCATCGTAGTAGATTTTCCCGACCCGTTTGGCCCGAGAAAACCGGTAACCTGTCCGTCTGGAACGGTGAAACTAAGGTTGTGCACGGCGTGTTTATTACCGTAAACCTTACTCATATTCTCTACTTTGATCATAATTCCATATTATTCTAAAATTATGTATTTTTCCTGAGAATCTCGCAACTCGTTTTTTAGCTCCGAAAATTCCGGGGGGGGGTGCTAGTTGCTTGATTTTTCGGGATTTTTATGGAAAAAATCGCCTCCGTGTCTTCCCAAAAATCTGTGGAAATCACCTGCGTAATTTTCTACTTTGTAGATAAAACTCGGGCCTTGCCTCACAAGAACTGTTACAGTTCAGCGAGCATTTTTCGAATCCGCTGAGCCGAAACCTTACCCGCCGTGCCAAGCTGCTGCGCAAACAAACTCACCCGCAACTCTTCCAAAGCCCACCGCACCTGAGTGAGTGCCGGGCTGGCGTTCGCAGGCAAAGGCAGCGCTCCACCGGCCTGCATAAAATCAGCCTCAACGCCACTAAACTCGTGCATCGCCGCCGCATCACGGCCAGGATTTGCCGGCAACTGCTGCATTCTGTGCGCGATCGCCCGCAAATAAACCACCAGACGCGGCAGCCGCGCAACGCCGGTCGTTGAAACAAAGCCGCCACCCGTGCCGTTCGCAAAAATCAGCTGCTGCAACTGGGCGGCAGCGTCCGCACAACTCGAAAGCGTGTGCAAAGACTTCGCCGCATCAATCGCTTTGTGTGCGGCGCGGACAAGCTCGCAAATTTGCACCAAAAGCGACACTGTGCGATAGCTTTCCTCCAAAAGCGTGCTTTCAAAATCGCGGCACACCCGGGCAAAAATATCTTGCGAGTATACTAATCCGCTCGGCTCATGACGCAAAATGGCCGCCTCAGCCAGCGCCAACTCGACATCGCGCAACAGATCATCGACCGTGCGATACGGGCTGTGGGTCAGCAGCAATTTTTCCTGCGCTGTCAGATTATCGCGCACATAACTCGTGATCGACGGCGTAGACATCGCTACCAACCGGCGCACCCCGAGCCTGTGCGCCGCCTGAGCTGCCTGCTCGCTGGTAGCAAGCTCAAAATCGACGTGTTTGCGGCGATCAACCAGGCACGGATAGGCGCGCACCAGACCTTCCGACTTGCCCCGGCTCTGACTAAAGGAACTGTCCAAAAAGCGCGGAATATCGCCGTTTTGCCCCGGCATCTGCGGCCAGCTCGTGAGTTCTTTTTGCTGCACACGCTGCTGCGGCACAGACTTTTGCGCCACCTTTGCCACCTGCGAATGTGCGCTGGAAGCATACTGTTTTTGCAGGGCCTCGAGCTCTTTGCCGCTGCCTAGCGTGCGTCCCTGCGCGTTTACCACCCGATAAGTCGGCCGCAAATGGGCAGGGAGCCGTTCCAGTTCAAAATCTGCGGCGGTGACCGGCACCCCGGCACGGCGGCGAATTTCCTGCGCCAAAAGTTCTGGTAGCCCGGCCTGTGCATCGGCCTCGCCGCCCGAGTTTTCAGTGGCCTCCGCGCCGCCAAGTTTTGCCTCGATACCTGGCAAAAGCGTGCGAGCCCAGTCATTTGCCGGAATCACATGTTTGCGAATAGGCTTCGGCAGCGCCTTAATCAGCGCCGCCACCAACTCCAAGCGCAGCCCCGGCACCAGCTGGGCAAACTCACTTTCGCGCAAACGCGGCAACAGGGGAAGTGGCACCACAACCGTCACTCCGTCATCCGCCGCACCCGGTTCAAAACGATACTTCACATCGAGCCGCTGGTCGCCAAAACTCCACACACGCGGAAAGTCGCTGCTATCAGGGGCTTGCGCGGCAGTCTCATCGAGCAAATCTGCGCGCTGCAGGTGCAAAAATTTCGGCTCCTGGCGTGATTTTTTACCCCACCAGGCGTTAAAATCCGTCGCTGTGCATACAGTTTCCGGCAGTTTCCGGTCAAAAAACTCGAAAACCGCGTCATCGTCGCCAACCAGGCCTCGCTGGCGGGTCTGCTCTTCAAGCCTGGCAAGTTCGTTGCGCAGCTGACGATTGTGGCGTTCAAAAGCGTGCTGTTCGCGCCAATTGCCCTGCACCAGCGCCTCGCGGATAAACAGTTGCCGAGCCAGCGGCGCATCAATTTTTTGCAGCGGAACAGTGCGGCCGGCGACAATCGGCACACCGTAGAGCAGCACCCGCTCGCGAATCACCGCACACCCCCGGTTGACACTCCAGGCCGGGCTGCTATAGGTGCTTTTTGCCTGCGCACCGGCCAAACACTCTGCCCATTCCGGGGTGATCTGCGCGGCCATTCTGCCGAACAGGCTGCTAGTCTCTACCAGTTCGATACACATCACCGTTTCCGGCGGCTTTTTCGCTAAAACACTGCCCGGATGCAGCACAAATTTCGTGCCCCGCGCGCCCAAAAACTCCACTCGCTGGCGGCGAAACTGGCGGTTTTCTGACGCGGCCCTGCCCGATAGCGGTTTTGCGGCGGTTTTGTCGTCGCGTACGCCCAGATGTGAAAGCACCCCAGAGAGCACGCAAAAATGTACCAAATCTGCTGGGTCTTTTGGTGCCTCAGGTCGCGGCTGGCGCAAATTTTCAGGCAAACGCAGATCTGCGACCGCGCGCTTTAACTGGGCGACCAAATCAAACCACTCGCGCACCCGCATCACGTTCAAAAACTCGGCCTGCAACAGGCGGCGAAACGCGCTCGAACCGAGCTCTTTGCGTTTTTCGCTCAAATATTGCCACAGATTGAGCAGCGTGTGCAAATCGCCGCTCGGGTCGTTAAAACGTGCATGAAAACCGTCGGCTTTTTCGCGAGCATCTTCCGGTCGTTCGCGCACATCGGGAATTGTGAGACCGGCCGCCAGAGGCACGAGCTGGGCAGTAACATCGTGGCGCACAGCTTCCAAAAGCATTCGCCCAAAACGGGGCTCCAAAGGCAGTTTTGCCAGCGCCCTGCCGAGTGCGGTAATCCGATTTTTGCGGATCGCACCCAACTCTTCCAGCAGGGAAATGCCGTCACGCACACCGCGGGCATCTGGCGGGGTGAGGAACGGAAACTTCGCAATTTCGCCGAGTTTGAGGCTAAACATTTGCAGCAAAACCGCTGCCAGTCCCGTGCGCAAAATTTCCGGGTCGCCAAATAGCGGCCTCGCGTTAAAATCTTCTTCGCTGTAAAGCCGGATCGCGATGCCCGGGCTGGTGCGCCCGGCACGCCCGGCACGCTGTACCGCGTTTGCCTGTGCGATCGGTTCAATAGGTAGGCGCTGCACTTTGCTGCGGCTCGAGTAGCGGGAAATGCGGGCGGTGCCGGTGTCGATTACAGCGGTAATGCCCGGTACCGTCAGTGAGGTTTCGGCCACGTTCGTTGCCAGCACGATACGCCGGGTGCCGGACGGGGTAACACTAAAAACCCGGTGCTGTTCGGATGCACTGAGCCTGCCATAAAGCGGTAAAATTTCGACCTTTTGCTTGCCAGGCATGTTTTTTCCGCTGCCAAAAGTGCCGCGCAAAGCCTCCGCAGCCTCTTTAATTTCACCCTCACCAGACAGAAAAACCAGCAGATCGCCGCTGCTATCACGCAAAAGTTCGCGCGCTGCCTCGCAGATTGCCTCATACATGTCACGCTCGACGCGACGCGGTTTTGCAGCTGGTGCGGCTTGCGACGTTGCCTGGTCTAGCTCTTCTTCGATGATTAACGGCCGATAGCGCACCTCGACCGGAAAACTGCGCCCGGAAACTTCCACCACGGGTGCTCCGCCAAAATGTTTGGCAAAAGAAGCCGGATCAATTGTTGCCGAGGTGATAATCACCTTTAAATCGGGTCGCTTCGGCAGCAGCGTGCGCAAATATCCCATCAAAAAATCGATATTTAGGCTGCGCTCGTGCGCCTCATCAATGATAATCGTGTCGTAGTTTTGCAGTAGCCTGTCATGATGGATCGCGTTAAGCAAAATCCCGTCGGTCATCAGCTTAATTTGCGTATCCCGGCTGGATTTATCGGTAAAACGCACCTGGTAGCCGACAGTTTCACCCAGTTCGCAGCCCAGTTCTTCAGCGATGCGCTCGGCGACCGCGCGTGCGGCAATCCGGCGTGGCTGGGTATGGGCAATCGCTTTTCGCCCTAAACTCAGCGCGATTTTTGGCAACTGGGTGGTTTTGCCCGAGCCGGTTTCACCCGCAACGATCACCACCTGATTGTCGCGAATAGCCGCAGCAATCTCGTGTCGCACCTGCGAAACAGGCAGATCTGCAGGAAAACTAATTTGCGACATACTCGCTATTTTACCGCTTTTACGGCGCGTTTTAAACTACCGTTTAGATCTGCGTTTTTCAATAATCGCGAGCAAATCGCGCTCCGCAAACTCGCCAGGTTTTACACCGCCCGGAATTCGCAGCAAAAATACGATGCCGACAAGCCACCAGCCGCCGAAAATCAGCCAAGACTGCCAGCTGATCTGCGCAGGCATGCCCGGCACATAAAGTGCCACCAAGAACGCGGTCACTGCAATGCTCAACCAGCCCAAAACCAGGCCAAAATTGCCCTTACCGCCAATACGCAAAGGACGCTCCATGCCTGGCTCACGCTTGCGCAAAACCACAAACGTAATACAAACCAACAAATAAGCCATCACAATCATCGGCGAGCTAGCATCTGCAATCCAGCCAATCGCCACATTGCCAAGCAGTGGAGCCAAAACTGTGCACGCTCCCAAAGCGATAAGAGCGTTAGCTGGCGTGCCAAACTTCGGATGTAAGCGGCCAAACCAGGCCGGGATCATGCCGCCACGAGCCAATGAAAATACCAGACGCGAAGCGCCCATCTGCAGTGAGTTCCAAGAAGTCAAAATACCTGCAAGACCGGCCGCGACCACCGCATTTGCAGCGAACTGACTGCCCCAAGCAGCTGCCATCGCATCAACCGCCGGCAGCTGTGAGTTTGCAACATCTGCGCGACTGAGTGAGAAACCGATAAACAAAATAATTGCAACATACCAGGCCGTTGCGATCAAAACAGACGCAACTGACAACTGGCCAATTCGGCGCGGTGGCAAATCCACCTCTTCAGCTGTTTGCGGAATCACGTCAAAACCGACAAACATAAACGGCACAATCAAAAGCACGGTAAAGAACCCGGCCGCTCCGCCATGAAAACCCGGCTCCAGATTTTGTGCATTACCGCCAACAAAAATACCTATAACCTGAAAAGTACCGATCAAAAACAAGAACAGCACCACAAACAGCTGCACACCGCTGGCCAGCTTTACGCCCAAAATGTTGATCACAGTAATTGCAACTGCTGTGAGCGACCCCACCAAAACCCAAACCAGGTAGACGGGCGCGCCGCCAACTTCCCACAGTTTAATATGGTTCAAATCGACCACATAATTGAGCGCCTTTGGTAGTGCAACAGCCTCGAAAGCGATCACCATCGTGTAACCGCCCGTAATCGCCCAAGACCCGATCATTGACCAGCGTGGCCCGAGACCGCGAATAATATAGTTGTGCTCGCCACCAGCGTGAGGCATAGCCGCAACCATTTCCGCATAAATCAGGGCGATAAGCGCCATCATTAAGCCACCGCAAATCATTGCCGTTGCAGCGCCAAAAGGGCCAGCGCTTGTGATCCACCCGCCAGCCAGCACAACCCAGCCGAAACCGACCATAGCGCCCACGCCCATGCCGAGTACGCCCCACGAACCCATGGTGCGTTTTAGGCCCGTGTCATGCACAACCTCGTGTGCGGCCTTTGTGTCTTTCATTCTAACCTCTTTGTGCTCAATAATGGTGGTAAATTTGCGGCCAAAAGCATGACCGAATCGGAAAATTAGGATTTTGCGACCCCACCCGGGCATTTTTATTGTTAAACATATAGTAGCACATTTCAGAATATTTTTTCGAGTTTTTCCTGAGAATTTTGGAGGTAATTTTCAGGATATTTTGCGATTTGGCGAGTAGGCTGAAAATTGCCCTAAATGTATATTGAAAAGCTGCAAAAAGGAGCCGGTTATGTCTGAAAACCAGCCGCAAAAACTAGCCATTCCAGAAATCAGCCTGCCCGGCGGCCGGGGCATTCCGCAACTCGGGGTGGGCACATATAAACTGGAGTCGGCCGATTGCGAGCGAGTGGTTGCGGCGGCTTTTGAAATGGGCTATCGACACATAGACACCGCGAAACTTTACGAAAATGAGGCGGCTGTCGGGGCGGCGTTTGCAGCGAGCGGGCTGGCGCGCGACGAGGTTTGGATCACGACGAAGCTGTGGCATGACGAGCACGACGATGCGATCGGAGCTTTGGGGCGCAGTCTTGACCGGTTGGGGCTTGACTCGGTTGATCTGTATTTGGTGCACTGGCCGGTGCCAGCTTTGGGAACGGCATGGCAGGCTTGGCAAGAGTTGATTTCGGCGCGGGAAGCCGGTTTGGCACGTAATATCGGCGTTTCTAACTTTGAAATCGAGCATCTGGAGCGGATTATCAGCGAAACTGGTGTGGTGCCGGCGGTGAACCAGATTGAGCTGCACCCGCACCATCAGCGGCGTGAGCTGGTTGAGTTTTGTCGAGAAAAAGGGATTGCGGTTGAGGCCTGGAGTCCGCTAGCGCGCGGTCGCGAGTCGCTTTTTGCGGCGGAAGCTGTGGTGGCTGCGGCGCAAGCACACGGACGCACCCCGGCGCAGATTTTGCTGCGGTGGCATGTGCAGAGCGGATTTATTGTGTTTCCAAAGACGAGCAGTGTGGCGCGGCTGGCTGAAAATGCGGCTATTTTTGAGTTTGAACTTTCGGCTGATGAAATGGCTGCTTTGAATGCGCTTGAGTGCGGCCAAGCATCCGGACGCGACCCGCGGGAGTTTAACGGATTTTAAGCAGGCTCGTCACGCTCGGAGTTTAGCCTAGAACCGGGCGGGTTTATTAAAATCAACTAAACTAGAGATGTGGTGAAAGCGAAATGACAGAGCAAAACGAGCCGTGGGCTGCGCCGGAGGCAGACGCTCCGCTGTGCGCGACAGTTAGCGTGCCAGGCTCCAAATCGCTCACAAACCGCGAACTGGTACTATCCGCACTTGCTGAAAAACCCAGCACTTTGCGTGCCGCACTCATCTCGCGCGACTCCCAGCTAATGATCGCAGCTTTGAGGCAGCTCGGCACCGGAATTCAGTATGCAATAGACGGCAGAAAATTTCAAGAGGCGACAGGTGCGATCCGGGCGGGCAGTGACGGCAACGCCGATTTGCGGCTCGTGCCGAGCGCGCAAATGCGCGGCAACACCCACATTCAGTGCGGCCTAGCAGGCACAGTTATGCGGTTTATGCCAGCCGTTGCCGCGCTCGCGCAGGGCGAGGTGAGTTTTGACGGTGACGAATATGCGCGCCAGCGCCCAATGCGGCCCGTGCTGCAAGCCCTGCGCGAGCTCGGCGTTGCCGTCACAGCCGCGCCCGGCGACAAAATGCCATTCACTGTGCACGGCACAGGAAAAGTGCGCGGTGGGCGGGTTGAAATCGACGCTTCCGCCTCTAGCCAATTCGTGTCCGGCCTGCTGCTGGCAGCCCCGCGTTTTGCCGAGGGCATCCACATTATCCACACAGGAGATATCCTGCCGAGCCAGCCACACATCGAAATGACCCTGCAAGTCCTAAAACAGCGCGGCGTAGAAGCAGAAGCTATCGCACCAGGGCAGTGGCGGGTAAAACCGGGACCGATCGCTGCCGCAGAGGCAACCATCGAACCAGACCTCTCAAACGCGGCTCCGTTTCTTGCTGCGGCGCTCGTTTCCGGAGGCAGCGTCACAGTGAAAAACTGGCCAGCAAAAACCACCCAGGTGGGCGATCAGCTTCGCCAAATTCTACCCCTTTTTGGCGCAGAAATCAGCCAAAAAAACGACCTGCTTACGGTGCGCGGCACCGGCAAAATTAAAGGCGTAAAACTCCACCTGCCAGAAGCCGGCGAACTCGCCCCCACCCTTATCGGGCTGGCCGCGCTCGCCGAAACCTCCAGCGAAATCACCGGTATCGGCCACATTCGCCACCACGAAACCGACCGCATCGCCGCCCTCGCTACCGAAATTAACCGGCTCGGCGGCCGCGCCCGCGAACTGCCAGACGGCATCGCCCTTACACCTGCCCCGCTACACGGCGAGACCTGGCGCTGCTATGCTGACCATCGCATGGCCACAACCGCAGCACTCATCGGCCTGCGCGTGCCCGGAGTTAAAATAGACGACATCGCCTGCACTACAAAAACCCTGCCAGACTTTCCCGCCATGTGGGCTGCTATGCTGGAAAAGAAATGACCTCACGCAACTGGCAAAACGGCAGCGGCGCATACGACCGCTACGAACACTACAGTGAAAAAGTGCGTGTGCGCCCAAACCCGAAAGCCAACCGGCCGCGCACCAAACGCAGGCCAGAACACAGTGACGCGGTGCTCGGCAAAATTATTGCCGTCGACCGGGGCAGATACACCGCAATTATCGATGCCGGTGTCAGCAGCGAACGCACCGTGACCGCCAGCCGCGCCCGTGAACTGCACAAAACCGCGATCGTGGTCGGCGATATTGCCCAGCTTGTCGGCGACACCAGCGGCAACGCAGGCACTCTCGCCCGCATCGTCGGCCTGAGTGAGCGTCGCACCGTTTTGCGCCGCAGTGCCGACGACACCGACCGGCTCGAACGTGTAATGGTGGCCAATGCCGACCAAATGCTGATCGTGGTCGCCGCAGCGGACCCGGAACCGCGCGTTCGCATGGTCGACCGCGCACTCGTTGCCGCATACCACGCCGGCATCACCCCGCTATTGTGCGTGACCAAAACCGACCTGGCAGACCCGGCCGAATTTTTGCAACATTTTGCCGCACTCGACGTGCCGGTTTTTCTTTCCGCGCAAAACGCCTGGCCGATCGCCGAACTCAGCGCGCAACTGGCCGGCAAAACCACCGTGTTTATGGGGCATTCCGGCGTGGGCAAATCCACCCTGATTAACGCGCTCGTGCCAGAAGCCAACCGTGCCACCGGGCACGTCAACGAAGTTACCGGCCGCGGCCGCCACACATCATCATCATCTGTTGCGCTACGGCTGCCAGCGCTGCAAAGCACGGGGGAGGAGCAGATTGAAACCTGGGATGAACAGACCGAAACCGGCAAAAAAATATCTACTTTGCAGACAATTAGTGAAACCGATAAAAAACCTACTTTGCAGATAAATAAAAACGCTGCAAGCTGGGTGATCGACACCCCCGGAGTGCGCTCCTTTGGGCTCGGTCACGTCACCGCTAAAAACGTCATCTCAGGATTCACAGACCTGGCAGAAATTATCGCCAAATGCCCGCGCGGATGCGACCATGGCGCCGCATCACCGGACTGTGAACTGACCATCGCAGAGGCCGAAAACACCCTAGAACAAGCCCAGCAAGCGCGCCTTGACTCGCTGCGCCGCCTGCTCGCCACAGCAGACACGCACGATAGACAATAAAACCTGCAGAAACCCGCTAAAAAAGCCCTAAAAACAAAACTAAAAAACAGGAGCAAAAATGACTACAAAAGAAATAAAAACAGGCGATGCGGCCCCGCACTTTTCCCTCAGCGACCAGCACGGCAACACTGTCGATAGTAAAGACCTGCACGGCAAAAAAACCATTATTTTCTTCTACCCTGCAGCAATGACCCCGG
>JAUNHM010000128.1 GCA_030523945.1 Microbacteriaceae bacterium | reverse complement strand
CAAAAAACCTCGAGACACGGGCGGAGCAGGCACAAAAATCAGTTTAATTCCAAAAAATAAACCCGCCACCGGCTTAACCTTCAAGCGGCAAAACCCGCGAAAAACCGCGCCAACCCGCCCAAAACTTAAAGCAAGCATTTTATCTTTGCAGGCGATTTCGATAGGATAAATATGGTCGAAAAAATCAGGAAGAGGAAATGAGCGAGAGCACCCCACTGGCAAACGAAGTTGCCGACAAAATCCAGCGCAAAAGGCGACTGGCTGGTTTGGTGACCCCGCTGCCGGCAAAAACCCGCATTTTTACCGTCTCAAACCAAAAAGGCGGCGTGGGCAAAACCACCACAACCGTGAACCTGGCAGGGGCACTGGCAAGGCGTGGCGCGCGAGTGCTGGTGATCGACCTCGACCCGCAAGGCAACGCATCGACCGCGCTGGGCGTGCCACACAGCAGCGAAATCAGCAGCATTTATGAGGTGCTGATCGGGCAGGCGAGCCTGGCAGAAGTGGCGCAGGCGACCACCGACCACGAAAATGTGCTGTGCGTTCCGTCGACCATCAACCTGGCCGGGGCCGAAATTGAGCTGGTGTCGCTGGCGCGGCGCGAATATCGGCTGGCGCAGGCGCTGAGCGAGTATTTGGAGGCGGCAGAGCAGGGTGGCGAGCGGTTTCACTATGTGCTGATTGACTGCCCGCCGTCGCTGGGACTTTTGACGATTAACGCGTTTGTGGCCGCGCAAGAGGTGCTGATTCCGATCCAATGCGAATATTATGCGCTGGAAGGGTTGAGTCAGCTGCTCAGTAATATTAACCTGATTCAGCAGCATTTGAACCCGGCGCTGCACCTGAGTACGATTTTGCTGACGATGTTTGCCGGGCGGACCAACCTGTCGAGCGAAGTGGTGGCCGAGGTGCGCGAGCATTTTCCGGGCGAGGCGCTGCAGGTTGTGATTCCGCGCTCGGTGCGGATTGCCGAGGCGCCGAGCTTTGGGCAGACGGTGCTTGCCCATGACGGCAACAATATTGGGGCGATCGCCTATTTGGAAGCCGCGCACGAAATTGCGGAGCGCGGGATTGCGGGGGAGCCGGAGGGCGAGCCTGGCGTTGCTGAGGGAGGAGCCGGAGGTTTTAACGGCGAAACCGGAACTGAAAATGAGGGCGATTTTGCGGTCGAACATGCGAAATTAGCTGAAAACCAGAGTTTTGTTGCTGAGGGCGAAACTGCCGGTGCAAACCAGACTATTAAAAACCAGGCCGAAACTCGGGCAGAGGAGAAAAACTAATGGCTACTAAAAAGCGTGGTGGGCTTGGGCGCGGCATTGGAGCGCTAATTCCGCAGCCTCCGGCGAAAGACGTTGCGGCGCAGGTGTCGGAGCAGGGTGGTGCCGGTGCTGCGAGTGCTGGGGTTGCTGCCGGAGTTGCCGAGAACAGTGCGGCCGGGCAAGCTGCGGCGCTCGGTGCGGGTCGGGTGCGGCCGATCGACGTGTTTTTTGCCCAGGATTCAAAGCAGGCTAGTCAGTCGAGTGCGGCCAACG
>JAUNHM010000127.1 GCA_030523945.1 Microbacteriaceae bacterium | reverse complement strand
GAGCCGATGCTTTAATGCGGTTTAGAGTTGCTTCGTCAGCCTTACCCGGAATAGCAACCATAATGTTCGAGCCACCCTGGGTGGTGATTTCCGCCTCGGAAACACCCGAACCGTCCACACGCTGGCGGATAATCGAAACTGCCTGCTGCACCTGCTCATTAGAAACACCCTGCCCGTTAGCGGTGGAGGGTGCGAGCAAAATTTGTGTGCCGCCCTGCAGGTCAAGGGCGAGTTTTGGCGCAATCGTAGCTTCGCCGCGGCTCAGCCCGATACTGATTACACCGATTAGGGCAGCAATCAGCACAAGCAGCCACACAAGCGATTTGCGCGCTTTCTTTACAACTGGAGAAGAAGCCAATTATCTATCTGCTTTCTTTGTTTGCCTGGCAAACACATTTAAATTTGCCGTAAAACTAATACCTAATATTTTTTCTCGTCTGAATCTGAGCTGGTCTCAACGCTCTGTGTCTCAAATTCGCTCGCGTCCGGAGCTGCTGGCACCACCTGCGCAAGAGCGGCAACGTGCACCTCAAGCTCACTACCAGAAGAGTTGATAACCGCACGGTTTTTTTCATTATCAATGCTGACAAGAGTGCCATAAATACCGGAAGTAAGCATAACTTCAACGCCCGGCTTCATTTCTTCGCGCATTTTCATCTGAGCTTTTTGACGCTTACGGCTGCCAAACATAGACAGCATCAGCATCAATACGAGCATCGCCAAAAGCGCTAGCATTATTGGATCCATAATTTTTCCTTACATTTTAAAAACACAGTAACCCTTAAAACTATACGCTATTTGGCTGTGTAATACCTAACATTTGATATGCTTGCGCGGTTGCCATGCGTCCACGAGCTGTGCGCACGACCAGTCCGGCACGCACCAAAAATGGCTCAACTACCGCCTCAATCGTCTCGGATTCTTCGCCGACAGACACGGCCAGTGTGGCAAGTCCTACCGGTCCCCCGCCAAATCGCTCCACAATCGCACGCAAAACTTCGCGGTCGAGCCGGTCAAGTCCCATTTCGTCCACGTCGTAAAGCGCCAGCGCTGCCGTTACCGCCGGTAAATCCCCCGCGCTATTGTGTACGAGCGCATAGTCGCGCACGCGTCGCAGCAGCCGGTTTGCGATACGCGGAGTACCGCGCGAGCGGCTCGCGATTTGGGCAACAGCGTCTGGTTCAATTTCAAAATCAAGCAGTTTTGCCGCCCGCGACACAACCTGCTCAAGTTCGCTGTTATCATAAAATTCTAGGTGAGCAGTAAAGCCGAAACGGTCACGCAGTGGATTCGGCAAAAGCCCGGCCCTCGTGGTCGCACCGACGAGAGTAAACGGCGCGATTTCTAGCGGGATTGAGGTCGCTCCAGCGCCTTTACCCACCATAATGTCGATTTTGTAGTCTTCCATCGCCAAGTACAGCATTTCTTCGGCGGAGCGCGCCATGCGGTGAATTTCGTCGATAAACAGCACTTCGCCCGGGGTTAGCGCAGAAAGCACAGCGGCCAGATCGCCTGCGTGTTGGATTGCCGGCCC
>JAUNHM010000039.1:2507-12096 GCA_030523945.1 Microbacteriaceae bacterium | reverse complement strand
GCCCCCCCCCCCCCCCCCCCCCCGCCGCACACCACGGCCCCGGCGGCGCGCAGAGCGCGCGCGGCAGCGAGCAGGGTTGCCCCGGTGGTGATGGTGTCGTCGAAAAGCAGAATTTTTTTGCCGGCGATAAATTTTGCCAGGTGCGGGGCAACACGCAAACGCTGCGCGTTTGCTTGCCGCTGCCGCCAGCCAAGTCCGACTTGGCTGCGCCGGGTGCGCGTGGGGTGCAGCGCGCGCAAGTATTGCGCGCGCCCGATCCCGACCTGCTGCAGCAGTGCGCTGAGGTGGCAGTATCCGCGCTGTCTTAGTTTCTTTTTGCGGGAGGGCATTGGAACTAGAATTATGTCAGTTTCTGTGCCAGTGGAGTCTGTTGCGTCCTGGGAATCTTCGCTTTTTTGTTGTTTTAATTGAGGATTTGGCTGCGGATTTTTTAGGTTGCCAGGGGAGTGGGTGTGAAACGGTGTAAGTTGTTGGCTTGAAAGTGAGTTTTGTGGGGTTAATGAGTTGTTTGAAAGTTTTGCAGCTTGTGTGTGGCTTACGCTGAGTTGCTGATCTGCTTTGTAAAATTGTGTATCACGCGTAAGGGCTGTGTCAGGGGAGCGCTGCCCCCAGAGCTGCGCCGCGGCGCGTAATGCTGTGTGCAGGGCGGGGGCTAGCACCGTGGTCAGGGCCGGCTTATCACCGTGTTTAATGGCCACCATAACACGGCGCGCCGCCCCCTCCCACGGCAGTACTGCGACTATTTGTAGGCTTGTCTCTTCGTCTTGCGCGGTACGAAAAATCAGTTTTTCTGTGTCATTTTCCAAATTTTTAGACTGCGTTGCAATGTAGCGTCGGCAGGCACGGCACAGGGTGCTGTCGTATCGTCCGCATGAAACGCAGCAGCGCGGCAGCAGCACGGCGAGCGCAATGTGCCAGATTTTCGCAATTGTTGCCCAAAAAGTAGTCATATTTTAAGTCTGAAGACTTTTGCCTACCCCTGCAACCACCTTTTACAAATCTGTGGATAACTTCGTCTTTCCACAACCCGTTAAAAACACTTATCACCACTCCCCAAACTTTTCCACACCTCCCATCTCAACAGTTATCAGCGATTATGTTTCACGTGAAACGGGGGAGGGGCTGTGAAAATCCGCACAACCCGGCAAAACCGCGAACTAGCGTTTTACCAGCAGTTTCACATCATCGGCCTGAGTCGTCCAGTTCGTACCACCGGAAAAACGCAAAACTGTGCCACGCTCAGTCAACAAACGCATACTCGTGTGCGCACCATTTCCATAAATAGCAACCGAAGTCGGCACATTCCCGTGATCCGTATTAAACGACCCATTTCCGCCAGTCGTCACCCGCTGACTCGCATTCAACTGCGTCAAAACAGCAAACTGCAAATTACCCAACCAGCTAAAATCAACCGGCTTGCCGTGCGCCAACATCGAAACACTCATAATCGGATCAACAGCGGTCGGTTTCCCCGCAACATTCCGGGAAATCCCAGCCACATAAACCCGCGTATTCCCATTATCATCAGCCAAAATCGCAAGCCGCGTCCCATCCGGCGAAACCTGAATCCGATGCGCACCCTGCGGGCCAACATGCGGCAAAACCAGATCCACAACACTGTTATCAGCACTCGAAGTCGCCAACAAACGCGTATCAGACCCGGACGCAGCAGTCCACACAAAACCATAACGGTCAAGCGACGGCGGCAAAACCCCAGCCCGGCCATCCACCGGCCGCACCCCGCCACCAGTTACCAAACGCACCCCGGACTGCGTCAAAATCGCAGCCGAACTGCCCTCAACCCCTAGCGTCGCAGCCAACGGACGCTGCCCAACAACAGCCTGCCCCACCGGCACCTGTCCGCTCGCACCTTCAAAACTCGCCAGCTTATCACCCTGCACAAAATACGGCCACAAAACCGGGCGCGGCGCTGCCGCCAAAACCCGCTGCGTGCGCACAGTGCGACCATTCACCTGCAACTTATACTGCGTAATCACATTCAAAGGCGCCAAAGTCGCATTCACCTGATTGTTCACCACATCAAGCTGACTCTCGTCAAGCTGCCCCAACTCCTGTGAAAAATTGATCACAGCCTCGCCGTCAGTCACCTTCACCGGCGTCTCAATCAGATGCGCGCCCTGCGGAAAAACCTGCGCAACACTCTGCTGCAAAGGCTTGGTCGGGCCTGTCACCATCGCCTGCAAAAGCTCCGTAACCGTGCGCCCATCACGCAAAACCCACCGATTATCAAGCAGCAAATCACCATTTTTCGCCGTAAAAGCAACCGCAGACTGCAGCCAGGTAGAGTTAAAAATGTTCTTGTCCAGCACAATTCCGGAAGGCGCGGAAGCAATGCGCCACTCGCCATTGTACTTTTCAAACTCAAACCGCAGCTTGTTTTCGTTTTGCTGCGTCGGAGTCGGCACCAACTCGCCATTGCCGTCAACCGCCGCAATCGCAGAAACCGACAGGGTCGCCGCTTTTTCACCCACCTCGCTGTAACGGCGGGCACCGTCATCGATCAAAACAGAAGCGTCCGGTTGCCAAACCTGGCTATAGCGCGGAATCAAATACTGCCGGGCAATCGCGTAATTATCGGTCGCAGAGGCAGCCGCGGCAACAAACCCGCGCACAATTTCCTCCTGCGAAGCACCCGGCACCGGGCTCGCCGGATCGAACAGCACTCCGCTCTCAGACTTGCGCAAATCCGACAGGCCTGCCTGCACCTGCCCGGAACGCGGCACACCCAGCGAGCAGCCGCCCAAAACTAGCGACATCGCCGATAAACCAGCCAGCCCGGCCAATACGCCAAATCTTCTACGCTTTTGCAGCATTAGCGACCTCCCTTCGCCAGCCAACGACGCGGCCGCGACACCCAGCCGGTCTCCGTCGCAACATCTTCCGGCACCAGCGGCAGCGGCGACAAAAATTCCACATTGCTGTCGTGGCGCGGCAGAGTCAGCCGGAAATTGCTGCCAACACCCGGCGCCGACCACACCTCTAGCACCCCGCCGTGCACGCTCGCGTCTTCTTTTGCGATCGCCAAGCCCAGTCCGGTGCCGCCCAGCGTGCGTTTGCGAGCCGGATCTGCTCGCCAAAATCGGTCGAATGCCAGTTGTGCCTGTGTTTCGGTCATGCCGATGCCGTGGTCGCGCACGGTCACCGCCAGCGCGGTCGTGTTTGAGTCGATTGTGACAATAATCGCGCGCCCTTCACCGTGTTCGATCGCGTTGCCCACAAGGTTCGAAATAATGCGGCGAATGCGGCGCGGATCGACGTCGAGTTGCTTGTATCCGCCGAGCGGCCGCACCTCAATAATGCTGTCGGAAAGCGGCTGCAGCCGGCGCACCACTTCTTGGCAGAGTTCGACAATGCTGGTTGGTTCGGTGTCGATTTGCACGCGTCCGGCGTCGTAGCGGGAAATTTCGAGTAGGTCGGTGAGCAGCTCTTCAAACCGGTCGACTTGGTCGTTCAGCACCTGGATTGCCCGGCTTTGTGGGGTTTCTGGGGCCGGTTTTGCGTCAGCTGCGGCGGCGGTTTCGGATGTGTTTTCACCCGGTTTTGCGCCGGTTTCCGCGCCAGTGGCAGTCCCGGTTCCAGCTTCCGCACCCGCACCGTCCGCACCACCACCGCTAGCCTGCTCGCTCGCAATCGTGCTCGAAAGCACCTCGGTCGCCAGCCGAATCGTTGTCAACGGCGTGCGCAACTCGTGCGAAACGTCCGAAACAAACCGCTGCTGCATCGTCGAAAGTGTGTCCAGCTCCGCAATCCGCGCCTGCAGCGTATCGGCCATATTGTTAAAGTTTCGGCTCAAAACGTCAAAGTTCACATCGTTCTGTTTCGCCAGTCGCGCTTTTTTATCGCCCTGCGCCAGTTTTTCACTGGCTTCCGCCGCGGCCCGCACCGGCTTGAAAACTGTTGTGGAAATCACCCAAACCAGCCCGGCAATCAGCACCATCAAAATCAGTGCGGTAAAAATCAGCGTCCGCAGCAAAAACCACAGTGAATTATCAATATCGGCAAAAGAGTACCCGATAAATAGGTTGTATTGTCCGATGCTGTCTGGAAAATGCAGGTGGGTCGCCACAACTATGCCCGGAAATTTTTTCGCAGCAACCGAGTTTTCGGTAAACTCTACATATTGCCAGGCTTGGTTTGATTGTTTAGCAATTTTTTGCTCAATTTCCGGGGTGATTGCGGCAACAATTCCCGGCCCGGTGCGAAAGTCGAGTGGCGCGTCATGGGTGTATTTTTGGCCGGGTGCGCGTCGCACATAAATGAGTTGGCTTGAGGAAGTGTCGCGAATAGCCCCGCGCAGTTTGGTCATCAGGGTGGCTAGGGCGGCCCGGTCGCTCGCTTCGGAAGTGTCGATCAGATGCTGGGCAGAAATCGTCGCGCGGGCACTGTCGGCCAGCGCGGTTTCGACGCGGCTGCGGGTCAGGTCGTCTCGCACGCTGGTCAAAATATAGGTGCCGGCGATCAAAATCATGCCGGTCGTGATCAGCGCGGTCATCGTCAAAAGCCGCAGCGACAAATATCTTTGCCAACGCCTGCGCAACGGCCCCAAAACCGGGTCGGTAAAACGCAACCAGCGAATCAGCCTGCGGCGTCTGCGCAGGTGTCTTTGGTGGCGCGTTTTGGTGCGGTCTGGCACGGCGAACTAGCCTGTGACGGTGCCTGCGCGATAGCCAACCCCGCGCACGGTGACGATAATCGCCGGAGCGTCCGGGTCTTTTTCAACTTTGGAACGCAACCGCTGCACGTGTACATTCACCAGTCGCGTGTCGGCCCGGTAGTGATATCCCCACACTTTTTCTAGCAGCGCTTCGCGAGTAAACGCCTGTTGCGGGCTGCGTGCTAAAATCAAAAGCAGGTTAAATTCGAGCGGGGTTAGTGAAATAATTTCGTTGCCGCGGCGCACCACGTGGGCGGCGACGTCGATGTGCAGGTCGCCGATGCGCAGCACTTCGCCGTTTGGCACGATCGCTTGGGTGCGCAGTCGGGCTTTGACGCGAGCTTTCAGCTCGACCGGGTTAAACGGCTTCATAATGTAGTCGTCGGCTCCGGCTTCGAGGCCGCGCACCACGTCGGTTGTGTCGGTGCGGGCGGTCAGCATAATAATTGGCGTGCCCGATGTTTCACGGATTGTTTCACACACGCCTACGCCGTCGATGCCGGGCAGCATCACGTCGAGCAGCACCAGATCCGGCTGCAGTTTGTGAAAAAGTTCGACTGCGGTTTCGCCGTCTGCTGCGTGGGTTGTCGCGTATCCGTCGGCTTGCAACACCATGCTCAGCATTTCGGCCAGGGCTGTGTCGTCGTCGACTACCAGAATGTGTGTGCTCATGTTTTTATTCTATCTTGATGGAGTGATTTAGTCGGTATAAATGTTGAGTTCTGCGTTTCTTTGGGTCGGGTTTTGCACCGGGTATGCGGCGGCTCCCTGAGCTTCAAAGATGGTGACTGCGGCATAAATATCGCCGGTTGTTTTGACGAGTAGGACGCTGTCTGGCGCGTCGAGTGTGACGGCCGAGTTTGCCGGCAGTTCTGTTTTTGCAGTTTTTGCCGGGTCGTTTTTGCTGGTTAGGGTTACGCTTGCTGGCTTGTTTGCCGGGTTTGCGAGGGTAATTTTGCCGTTTGCTGCGACGGTGATTGCCGCGTTTGTGTTTTTGGAAATTAGCGGGGACGGGGTGAACCAGACCAGGTCTGTGCGGCCTGATTGGATTGTGCTGCCGCGTGCTGCGCCGACGATTGGGACGTCTGCTGTGATGTGGATTGCGGTTACTTCTTTTGGCAGATTTTCGAGTTTGTGTTGTGTGATTTTATCTGCGGTGAGTGCGACGGTGCCGAGGTTTACGGTTTTGCCGTCTTTGGTAAGGCCGCTTAGTTTTGCAACGCCAGATTTTTCGGGGGAGAGTAGCGCGAGGACGTTGGCTGCTCCTACGCCGGCGTCTCCGGCAGTGTTTTCGACGGTGCTTTTTACGCCGAGAATTGTGATCTGCTTGCTTGGTGGCTGTTGTGAGGTAACGGTGTCGATGCCGATCGGGGTGAGGGTCAAAATTTCTGAGGTGCCGAGGGTTGCGACCACTGGAGATCCGACTGAGCTGACCCGCAACGCGACCACGGCGCTCGCCGGGGCGATACCGTTGACCGAAACTGTGCGACTGTTGCCGGGTTGCACCAGCACGCCTGCGCCGGTGCCGCCTGCCACTAGACCTTGATCGTTGTAGGCGGTGAAAGTGACGGTGGCTGGGCTGTTGCCTGCGTTGGTCACGGTCACGGTGCTGCTTGCGCCGGTGTTGGTGCTGCCTCCGACTAGCCACTGTTCGGTGGCTGGTTGGTTGCAGCTGTGGGCGGCGAGTCCGCGCAGGGTTTCGCTGCTGAGTGCTTGGCTGCCGGCTGCAACAAGTGGGGTGCTTGCCGGGGCGGTAAATGCGCGCCCGAAGGTGGCTGCCGCGCCTTCTTCGCGTTTAATTTCGGTGCCGCCTGCGACTGTGCTGGTGATTGCTACGCTACCGCGCGGAATTGATACGCTGCTGCGGGCCTGGTCTGCGCCGAGTTCGGCAAATGCGCCGCTGCAGGCGATTGTGTTGTTGCTGTTGCTGGCGGTGTTGGCTGCGAGTGCTTGCGGCGTTACTTGTGGATAGTTTGGTTTGATATGTCCGGCTGCGATTACTCCTGAAACTGCGCAGGCGGTAACGATCGTGCCGGCCAGGATACGTCCGGCAAAGCGTGCGATTTTTTGTGTTTTAGGCATCTTTTCGCTCCTGCTTTTGGGCGGTTTCTGGCACGGCTGCCATTTCTGCTGCCGGTGCTGTTGTGGCTGGTTCTGCCGTGTCAAAGTCGACTTTTAC
The DNA here is from genome assembly GCA_030523945.1 of Microbacteriaceae bacterium. GTDB lineage: Bacteria > Actinomycetota > Actinomycetes > Actinomycetales > Microbacteriaceae > Canibacter. The sequence continues at coordinate 5,242 of JAUNHM010000039.1, read as the reverse complement.
CGAAGGTTCGCTGTCTGGATCATTCGCCAGGTCCGGTTCGGTTTCTTCGACAGGTTGGCCGCGTTTTTTGCTGATTTCGGCGGCGGAGGCCACTTTTTCGCTGACTTTGCGCGCTTCTGTGGTGGTGTCACGCACTTTTTTGCGTTTTTGTCGTTTGCGTTTGTATTTCGGCGGTTGTTCGGTGACAGCCCCGGTCGGCAGCGCCAAAAGCACTACCGCACCCAGCACTACAAGCTGCACAATCCAAATGCTTTGGCTCGTTAGTTGCCAGCTGGCCACTTCCAAAAGCGGGTTTTGCGCATCGCGATCGGAAGCCGCTTTTGCCGCATTTGCGCGGTCTGCTGCGGTCACTTTTTCGGCGTCTTTAACCCGCCATAGCGTGCCAGCTGCGGTCTGTCCTGCGTTGATCAGTGGCGCCTGCTCATCAAACACGGTTTGCAGCGCATCGCGTTCCCGCAAATCCCCGCCGCTACGCAACAAAACATAACTAATCTGTTGGCGCTGCAATTTTTGCGCAAGCTGTTTTGAATTGCTGCTGCCAAGCTCGCCAACTAGCTGCGCAAGTTCCGTCTTTGCAGCGGTGGTGTTTGCGGTAAAAGCTGCCGTGCGAATTTCATCCAAAAAGTTTCCGGCACCGGTCAAAACTCGCGCCCGCACAGTGTTTTCAGTCAAAGCGGTCACTGCCAAAGTGCGCAACTGCGGGTCTCTTGCCCCAGCCGCCTGCACAATTGAAGGCAGAGGCTCGTGCACATTCCTGGTCGGACTCTGACCTGTCGCCAAATGAGCCAGTAGCGGAGCGGCCGCAACCAGAGCAGTAACTGTCGCAAATCCAGCTACCGGCACCGCAATCTTACCCAAATTTTCACTGCCCGAAGCCGCCAAAGTGACCAGCGCAATCCAATACAAAGCCAGACCCGAACCGGTCCACAAATGCACAGCCGAACCGCCCTGCGCGACCAAAGCGGTATTGGCGCTGAAAATCGCCGTGACCATGCCCAAGCCGCCCAAAAGCGCGCTAAAAATCGTAACAGGCGCTTTTCCGGTGAAAACCCCCAAAACAGCCAAAATAGCCAAAGGAGCCAGCAGAGCGCCGATTAGCAGCGTTACAGGCAGTCCGCGCACTCCAAGACCCGCCAAAATTGCGCTCCAGCCTTCCAAACCCTGCTGCGGAAAACCGAGCAGCAAATGCTGTAGGCTAGCAGGGGTGTAAGGCGTGTTTAAGCCCGGATCGCGGAAAATCGAAAGCAGATCGCCGACCGCCAAAGCGCGCCAAAAAATTGGGAAAAATAGGGCAGCCGGGGCCAAAGCCGTGGCAAAAATGCGGGTGAAACTGCGCGGATGCAAAACCATGCCCAGCAGCCACAGCAAAACCGCAGCAGGCATCAAAACCGGGGCTGCCGCCAAAGCCGCAGCCGCCAAAAGCGACGCCGTCCCCGCCCAAGCCCACGACTGGTGAGCGCGCGTTGCCGCGATCAAAAGCCAAGGCAGCGCAACGGCCAAAACCACCGTCTGAATGCGAGAATGATCGAGTGAGCCGAGCACCACCGGGCTGAACCCCCACGCAAACGCAGCCAGCACGCGACCGGCGGTCTTCTCAGTGAACTGGGCGCCCCAAAACCAGCCACCCATTGCGGCAGCCGGCAAACAAACGATCAAAAACAGCACGACCGCAAGCGACGGATTAAAGAAAGTGAGCGACCCGAGACCCGCCAAAAGCCAAGTGAAAGGATCGGCCGGAACGCCCTCTTGCACGCGAGTGTTTTGCCACAACGTGCCGAAGTCGCTGAGCGGCACAGAACCGCCGTAACTCAGCGAAGTTTGGCCGTAAAGCCACCAGCACAGCGCGATCGAGGCGAGCGAACTGAAAAGGAGCGTGTGCACGCCGCCGGTAGAAATAAAGTGGAGTTCGCGGCGTTTGCGGCCTTGCGCGGCGAGAATTGCCTCTTTGTCGATGAGGCGCGAAGTGCGCACGGTTTTCGGATCTTGCCGCAGAGGGCGGATGGCCCCCCAGCCGGCGGTGTTGTGGCGGCGCAAAATGCGGCGGGCGCGCAGGATCTTGCCGGGCGCAAAAAACACGCACAGAGCGGCGAAAAACTCGCCCAGCATAAAGCCCGGGCGTTCGCGCAAAAGCGACCAAAACACGCGAAAAACGCCCAGCAGCGGCAAGGCTAGCCACATAAATGGCGCGAGCAAGGCCGGCGCGTATTTGATGCGGCGGTGCAGGTGGGCGGTGCGGGCATGAAAGTTGTTTTGGCGGGCGGTGCGGCGGCTGCGGCGCAGACGAGGCCCGGCGATGCCACTCATGGCGACCCGCACGCGGGCTTTTGGCGCTACCACCACGCGGTGTCCGGCCAGGCGCGCTCGCACGCTGAGATCGAGGCCGTCGTCATAAACGGCCAGCGCCGGGTCGAAGCCGTGCAGATCTTGCCATACGTCGCGTCGCACGAGCATGCCTATCGGGCCGACGCCGAGGGTGTCTTGCAGGTGGTCGTGCTGTTGCTGGTCGAGTTCTTGGCGGCGCAGCAGCCAGCGGGTGCCGCCGCGGGTCATGCTTTGGCCGAGTTCGACGATGTTTTGCGGACTGTCCCAGTCGATTAGTTTTGGCCCGGCGATTGCGGTGGATTTGCTGCCGATGACGGTGCGCAGCATGTAGTCGAGCGCTTTTGGTTCTGGGGCTGAGTCTTCGGTTAGGAGCCAGAGCAGTTCGGTGTCGTTGCTGCTTGCTGCGGCTGTTG
>JAUNHM010000039.1:0-2497 GCA_030523945.1 Microbacteriaceae bacterium | reverse complement strand
CGGTTTCGGCACCAGTCGCTGTGCCGGCTGCTGTGCCGGTTTTGTGATGTTCGGCCGGTGCGGCCGCGATGTCGGTTGTGCTGCTGGTTTCGATAGTTTCGCCAGATCCGTCAGCCGCGACGCTCCCTGCCTCGCCCGCAACCAGGCTTTTTTTGCTACCCCAGCTGGCGTCGATTTCGCCGTAGTGGTGCGCTCCCGAGGCTGTCGCCAGCGACTTTTCGGCTTGCGCAATTGCCTGCCCGAACGGCACTTTTTTGCCGATTACCACGACCTGTTCGGCCCCGCCTGTCGCAAATTTTTCGGCGAGTTCGTGGTTGTTTTGCCCGTTGATCACGCCGACGACGCGGTCGGCTGGGTAGGTTTGGGCGCGCAGGGCTGCGAGAGTGGTGTCGAGCCACTCTCCGGTTTCTGCAACGACTAGGGCTGTAACTAATATGCGCATATCATTTACACACTACGCAGATGTGCACAGATTTGCGGTTTGCCGCGCCGTTTTTGCGCTTTTTGCCAGGTTTTGTGGCTGGTTTGGAGTGGCTTGCCGGTTTTGTTGCCCGCCCCGATCCGAGCGGCTATTGCTAGTTTGCTGGTTTTGCCGGACGCGGTTTGGTTTTTGCCGGGTTTTAGCCGTTTGCTTGGCGGCGTAGTTTGCGGCGTTCGCGTTCTGAGAGTCCGCCCCAGATGCCGAATCGTTCGTCGTTTTCAAGCGCATATTCGAGGCATTGCGTGCGCACTTCGCACTGTCCGCAGATTTTTTTGGCTTCGCGGGTGCTGCCGCCTTTTTCTGGGAAAAATGCTTCTGGGTCGGTTTGGGCGCAGAGTGCGTCTGCTTGCCAGGCGAGTTTTTCGTTGTCGAGTGGGTTGTATATGCCCGGAATTCCGAGGTTTACAGGGTCGACGAACCAGTCTGCTGGAACGGAGGTGCTTGATTGGGTGCTCAAGAGCGTGCCTTTCTGACCGGTGCGGGTGCGGTTTTGGTTTGTAGGTTTCGCACTTTTTCTTGCGCGAAAAGTTTTGTTACTTTAATTACATCGTTGTAATTCGAAAAGGTCAAGAAAAATGCCCAAAAGTTTAAACTACTGCTTTAGGGTTTCGGCGTGTCGCGTGCCGGGTTTCGTTTCGAGGTGTGCAATGAGGGCTAGTTTTGTTATGAAAAACATGCATTTTGCCGCGCTCTTGCGGTTTTGTTTTTATTTTTTTTGGAAAGAAATTACTCGACCTGTTGCCTGCGCTTGTTGCGAGCTCGCTGCGCGTCTTCCCGCTTTTCTGCTCGTGATTTGCCCGCTTAGTGAGCGTGCTGCAGCAGGTTGCGTGCCCCGGTTTCGAGTTGATCCAAGAGCGCAGCTGCGGCAGTTTTTCTTTCGGCGAGTGACCCGCTGGCAGCATGCACGTCGAGATAGATTTTGAGTTTTGGTTCGGTGCCGCTCGGCCTGATCATCAAGCGCGCCCCGCCGGCCAGGTCATAACGCAGCACATTTGCGGGCACGGTAAAGTTGCTATCCTCCAGCAAATCAGTGTATTTGCGCACGGCAAGTCCGCCGATAAAGTCGACTGGGCTGGTGCGCAGGCGGTCCGCAAGCGCGGCAACCTGCTCGCCCGTGTCTAGCCGCACGGTGATTTGCCGGCTGGCGAAATGCCCAAATTTCTCGCTGGCATCGTCGAGTTTGTCTAGCAGGGTGCGCTCTTCGGCGTGCAGTTCGTTGATGATTGCGGCGATTGTGGCGGCGGCCGAAATGCCGTCTTTATCCCCGATTTTTGCGGGATCGACCAGGTAGCCGAGCGCCTCTTCAAAGCCGAAAATCAGGCCGGGCACACGACCCACCCATTTGAATCCGGACAGAGTTTCATAAAAGGCGAGTTCGTAGTGTTCGGCGACTGTGCGCAGAGCGGGCGAGCTGACGATGGTGCAGGCGAGTGCCGGTGGCGTGTCTTGGACGGTGCTGCTTTCGTTGCTGGGGTGTTCGCTCGGGTGTTGGGCGCGGCATTTTGCGCGTGCGGCGGCGCGCCATCCGAGCAGCAGTCCGATTTCGTTGCCGGTTAAGATGCGCCAGTCGCCTGTTTTGTCGCTGTGTTTGTGCGGGACGGCTACGGCGAGTCGGTCGGCGTCTGGGTCGTGTGCGATTATTGCGTCTGCGTTGAGTTCGCGGGCGACTTGCAGGGCTGCGTCGAGCGCGCCGGTCTCTTCGGGGTTGGGAAATTCGACGGTTGGAAAGTCGCCGTCCGGTTCAAACTGTGAGGCGACTCGCAAAAGGCGCGGCAGTTTTGCTGCGGCAAAAACCTGTTCGGTGATGTCGCCGCCGGTGCCGTGCATTGCTGTGTAAATAATGCGCGGTGGCCGGGCTGCTGGCGTAATTCCGGGGCGCATCAGGCCTGCTGGGGCGGTTGCGGCAACATATTTTTCGACAATTTCGTTGCCTGCTCGCGTGTAGTCGCGGCTGCGTGTATATTCGCTGACCGGCGTGTCTGCGGCTTGTTTAATTTCGGAGGCGATTTCGCCGTC
>JAUNHM010000126.1 GCA_030523945.1 Microbacteriaceae bacterium | reverse complement strand
AGAAACAGGTAAGAAACGGGCAAGAAACGAGCAGAAATTGGTAATAAACTAGATGAACAGCCGGTTAATTTTTGATGTAATTTCGGAAAAACCCGGCCGTTTTGAGGCTTCCAAACATAGAATTAAAGAGCAGGAGGGCGAAATGGGTAGAACTTTGCTTGAAACCGGGCCGGAAACTGGCATTGCCAAAACGCTGGGGCGCGACAAAGTGCGCTGCTGGTTGACCGACATGGACGGCGTGCTGGTGCGTGAAGACAAGCCGATTCCGGGCGCTGCCGAACTGCTGGCGCACTGGGCCGAAACCGGGCAAGAATATTTGGTGCTGACTAACAACTCGATTTTTACCGCCCGCGACCTGAGCGCCCGACTTGCGGCGAGCGGTATTGCTGTGCCCGAAGAGCGGATTTGGACGAGCGCGCTGGCGACTGCCGCGTTTCTAAAATCGCAAGCTTCCGGCGGCACGGCGTTTGTGCTGGGAGAGGCGGGGCTGCTCACGGCGCTGCACGAGGCCGGTTTTGTGATGACGGAAACCTGCCCGGATTTTGTGGTGGTGGGCGAGACTCGCAACTACAGTTTTGACGTTATTACGAAAGCGATCCGGTTTATTAGCGCAGGTTCGCGGTTTATTTCGACCAACCCGGACGCGACCGGGCCGAGCCATGAGGGGCCGCTGCCTGCGACGGGGGCGATTAACGCGCTGATCACGAAAGCGACTGGCAAGCATCCTTATATTGTAGGCAAGCCGAATCCGATGATGTTCCGTTCTGCGCTGAACAAAATTGGCGCACATTCGGAGAACACGGCGATGATTGGCGACCGCATGGACACCGATATTGTGGCGGGCATGGAGGCGGGCCTGCACACGATTTTGGTAAAAACCGGCATTACCGGCGCTGACGACCTGGCGAATTTCCCGTTCCGCCCCGACGAAGTGCTCGACTCTGTCGCGGACTTGCTGCCTGTTGCTTAGCTGCTGTTTTTGGGTTGGTTGCGTTTTTGTGCGGTTTGTTTAGTTTTGCGACAGGAGTGTCGGGTGCGGCTGACGAGTTTGGTTAATTTTAGGTAAATTTTTGGTGTTTTTAGGAAGTTATTTAGCTTCGGATTTTGCAGTTTTGTATGAATGGTACAAAATTTTGCTGGAAAATAGTGTGGTTTTGGAAATTTTTGAGTTGCGAGTTTCTGAAAATCTATTTTTTTAAGGTTTGGAAACTGGTTTTTGGGTGCAAAATTTGCTGAAAATCCTTGAAAATTCGCGGTTTTGTAGGTTGTATTGAAAAGTTTGTGAGTTAGATGTATGCTTGGGTGGTAAGAGCACAGGTTGTGTTTGTTTTGCAACATCGGTTCTAGATAGCTAGGGAGATTTTGATGAGTGAAAAGAGCTACAAGCAGGGCGCTGCTTTTGTGAAGACTGGTAAAGCGTTGGTTGTAAACGGTCTTGCCGTGTCATTGTTGATGGGTGCTACTACTTCAGCATTTGCCGAGTCGACAGTAAACCTTGCTCCTGCACAGTCTGTTGCGGCGCAAAACACCCCGGTTAACAAAGACGTGACCGCCGAGGATGTGGCCGCGGCAAAGGCGAAGCTGGATCAGCTGAAGCAAG
>JAUNHM010000038.1 GCA_030523945.1 Microbacteriaceae bacterium | reverse complement strand
CAGGCACTCAAATCTGCCGTTTCATAGTCGTGTTTAAGCGCCGCAACCGCGTTATAAAGATCAATAATCGTCTCGCGCGCGTCGCCCACAATCGGCACATCGGCGTGACGAATCTTTGAAATTTCGGCTGGGTCAATATCGGCGTGGATCACCTTGGCATCTGGCGCAAACAGGTCGGCTTTGCCGGTGACGCGGTCGTCAAAACGCGCACCCAAAGCAATAAGCAGGTCTGACTCTTGCAACGCCAAAACCGCAGGCACGGTGCCGTGCATGCCAGGCATTCCCAAGTGTTGCGGGTGGCTGTCTGGAAAAACCCCGCGCGCCATCAGCGTGGTGACCACAGGCGCGCCAGTCAGTTCTGCAAGTTGCAAAAGCTCCGGTGCAGCACCGGCGCGGTTTACCCCACCGCCGACATACAGCACAGGTCGCTCAGCCGCCGCAATCAGCTCGGCAGCTGCCTGCACCTGCTTTGTGTTTGCCTTAGTGCGCGGTTTATAACCCGGTAGCTCCAAATCACTCGGCCATTCAAATTCAAACTCGCTCTGCTGCGCGTCTTTAGTAATATCCACCACAACCGGGCCAGGCCGGCCGGTAGAGGCCAGATGATAGGCCGCAGCGATCGCCTTTGGCACGTCCTCCGCCTTTTTTACCAGGTAAGAGTGCTTGGTAATCGGCATCGTAATGCCCAAAATATCTGCCTCTTGGAAAGCATCCGTGCCCATTAGCGTGGAATAAACCTGCCCGGTAATTGCCAAAAGCGGCACCGAGTCCATGTAGGCGTCAGCGATCGCGGTCACCAGGTTGGTCGCACCCGGCCCGGAAGTTGCAATACACACACCAACTTTGCCGGTCGCCGCAGCATAACCCTCGGCCGCGTGCCCCGCACCCTGCTCGTGGCGCACCAAAATGTGACGGATCGGCAGGTCAGTCTGCGCCATTTCATCATAGAGCGGCAAAATCGCCCCGCCCGGCAGGCCGAAAACATCGGTCACACCCAGCTGGTGCAGGCTCTCCAAAACAGCCGCAGCACCCGTCATTCTGCGCGATTTAGCAGCACCACCCGGCACACCCGGCCGCGGCGCGGCAGTTGCTGTGTCATTTTGTAAGCCCATCAGATCACTTCCTGATTAAGTATGTCTAGCCCGTGGTTGCGCCATAAGCGGCGGAACGCACCAGTTGCGAATATTTCGCAAGCACCCCGCGCGTGTAGCGCGGCGGCAGCGGCTGCCAGTCTTTTTTACGAAATGCGAGCTCTTCGGGATCCACCAAAAGATCGAGCGTATTTTCCGCAATATTTACGCGGATCAAATCGCCGTCGCGCACCAGGGCAATCGGACCTCCGTCCACAGCCTCCGGCGCAATATGGCCGATACACAGGCCGGTTGTGCCGCCTGAAAATCGTCCGTCTGTCAATAATAACACATCGGAGCCAAGCCCCGCACCTTTAATCGCGGCGGTAATTGCGAGCATTTCGCGCATGCCCGGGCCACCCTTTGGCCCCTCATAGCGAATTACGATCACGTCGCCAGGTTTAATGCTGCCCTCGGTGAGCGCGTCCATCGCCCCCCGCTCCCGCTCAAACACGCGCGCAGGCCCGGTAAATTCGTTCAGATCAAAACCTGCCGTCTTGACCACAGCACCCTCCGGCGCGAGCGAGCCCTTCAAAATCGTAAGCCCACCGTTTGCGTGCAAAGGATTGTCCAGAGTGCGCACAACTTTGCCGTCAAGCGGCTGCGGGTTCAGTTCCGCCAGGTTCTCAGCCACGGTTTTGCCAGTTACCGTCAGCGCATCACCGTGGATCAAGCCGGCATCAAGCAACGCCTTCATAATCACCGGCATGCCACCAACCCGGTCAAAATCGGCAGTCACATACTTGCCAAAAGGCTTCATATCGGCCAGGTGCGGCACCTTTTTACCAATCCGGTTAAAGTCGTCTAGCGTCAGCTCAACCCCGGCCTCCTGCGCAATCGCCAGCAGGTGCAGCACAGCATTGGTTGAGCCACCCAAAACCATCGCCACCGCAATCGCGTTTTCAAAAGCCTTCTTGGTCAAAATATCGCCAGTGGTAATGCCCTGTCGCAGCATATTTACCACAGCCTCACCCGAACGGTGCGCAAAATAGTCACGGCGGCGATCGGCACTCGGAGGAGCCGCAGAACCAGGCAGGCTCATGCCCAAAGCCTCAGCAACACAGGCCATCGTGTTGGCAGTGTACATGCCACCACAGGCACCCTCGCCCGGCACAATCGCACACTCCACCCGCTTCAAATCTTCCTCGCTGAGAGTGCCCGCTTTACACGCACCCACAGCCTCAAAAGCGTCGATAATCGTAACTTCTTTTTCGGTGCCGTCACTCAAACGCACCCAGCCTGGTGCCACCGAACCGGCATACAAAAATACCGAAGCAAGGTTCAGGCGAGCAGCCGCCATCAACATTCCCGGCAGCGACTTATCGCAACCAGCCAAAACCACCGTGCCGTCCAACCTCTCGGCCATCACCACAGTCTCGACAGAATCGGCAATCACCTCGCGCGAAACCAGCGAAAAGTGCATGCCCTCGTGCCCCATCGCAATGCCGTCCGAAACCGAAATCGTACCAAACTGCAAAGGATAGCCGCCACCAGCGTGCACGCCCTCTTTTGCCCCCTGCGCCAGCCGATCAAGGCTCAAGTTACACGGAGTAATCTCGTTCCACGAACTCGCAATGCCGATCTGCGGTTTATCCCAGTCAACATCGCCCATGCCAACCGCACGCAACATGCCGCGCGCAGCCGCCTTTTCAATGCCGTCAGTGACGTCGCGACTGCGTGGTTTCATATCAATTTCTGCCATAATCTACCATTCTACTCCCCTTTTCTTAAGCAAAAATCCAAACCACCCAGAAAACACACACCAAAATTCGATAGGCTAGAGGGGAATATATTTTCCAGCAAAACAAGGAGTTACAATGGGCGTAGGCCGCTATCTACTGAACTTTGGCGTAATCTCGTCGATCGCGGGCAGCATCGGAGTCGCGAAACAGACCGAAAAAATGCCGCAGGACTGGCGTCGCGTGCTGGTTTGGGGCGTGTGGGCAGCCGGTGTTGTGCTCGCCTTTGCCAGCGTGCGCTATGCAGAAAGCGACAAAGCACACATCGAAGCAAACAAAGCCGCTAAAAAAGAAGAAAAAGAGCAGGAAAAGAAAGCCGCTAAAGAACTGCACAAAAAACGGCAGAAACTCGGCTAAAAAAGGCTCGTACGGGGACTTTTCATACTACAACCATGCCAAAAACCGCCAAACATCACGACCGGGCGCGCAGCCAGCTCGGCCGTAAAACGCGCCTGTTTCGGCTCGGCCGCAAACGCGAAGTAGCACGGGTCGGCAGGTTTTTGCGCACCGAAATGGTCGGCGGCATTGTGATTATGATTGCGGCGCTGGCCGGGTTTTTGCTGGCAAACTCGCCGCTCGCGCAGTGGTATTTTGAACTGCGCAACACCTACGTCGGCATTCCCGAACTCGGCCTAAAACTCAGTCTCGGACACTGGGCGGCAGACGGACTGCTCGCGATTTTCTTTTTTATCGTCGGGCTGGAACTCAAACACGAATTTGTGCGCGGAGATTTGAGCAAATTTAGCACCGCGATTGTGCCCGTGGCCGCGGCATTTGGCGGGGTTGCGGTGCCGGCACTGATTTTTACCGCTTTTAATGCGGGCACGCCGCTTGTGCACGGGTGGGCGATTCCGACCGCAACCGATATCGCTTTTGCGGTGGCGATTTTGGGGCTGATCGCGCCGGGCATTCCACCAGCTTTGCGCATGTTTTTGCTGACTTTGGCGGTCGTTGACGATCTGATCGCGATTGCGATTATTGCGGTGGTTTATACCGGGCAGTTGCAGCTGTGGGCGCTGGGCTTGGCACTGGTGCCGATTGCTCTTTACGGCTTTTTAACACAGTATTTTACACTCTGGTTTGCAAAAAACGCCTGGGCTTCATGGCTGATTTTGCTGCCTATCGGGGTGAGTGCCTGGGCGCTGTTTTTGATTTCCGGCGTGCACGCCACAATCGCTGGTGTATTGCTGGCTTTCACGGTGCCGGTGCGCGGCAAACACCGCAGCAAACCGCGGCTGGACAGATTCGGCAGACTTTTCAAAGCAAACGGGCGCATCGACCTGGCCAGCACGCTAGCATGGCGATATCAGCCACTTTCTGCCGGTGTGGCGGTGCCTATTTTTGCGTTTTTTGCGGCGGGTGTGGCACTTTCAGGCAGCAGCAACTTTTTAGGGAATCCGCTGGTTTGGGGCATTATTTTGGGGCTGGTTGCCGGCAAGCCGCTCGGTATTTTGGCAACCACTTGGCTGGTTACCCGCTTTACCCGCGCAGAACTGGACCCGAGCGTGACCTGGGGCAAAATCACCGGCGTGTCGATGCTTGCGGGTGTCGGCTTCACAGTTTCCCTGCTAATTTCCGAACTCAGCCTAAAATCGCCGGAAGCGCAAGACAGCGCTAGGCTCGCGGTAATGGTTGGCTCGCTCGTCGCGGTAGCCTGCGCCAGCGTCACCATGTTTTTCCAACGCAAACGCTAAACCGCACCGAAACGCGCTCAGCAAACACGCACTCATCATAAACACACAAAAATAGCCGCAAAAACAGTAGGTTTAGAGAAAACTTGCGACTTTGGGAGGCGGACCGGACGACTAGCCAACCACCCAAAACCGCGAATTTCCCCGCCGAAACCAGTCGCGCAACAAATTCCCAGCATGATTCCCAGCCTGCCGGTGTATAGTTGAGGTGTCATCCAACTGACAGGGGAGCGCCGGCCGGCGCTGAGAGTGCGCAAAGGGCGCTGACCCTCGAACCTGCTCCGGTTAGCACCGGCGAAGGAAGTCGGGATTTCTCGCGGTGAGCGTGCTTGCCGTCCCTTCCAAACACAAGGAAGGAGTAAGATGACTACCCCAAAAACTACCCACGGCGCACCACTGCGCTACCGCACAATCGACCTCGTGGTCGTGGTGATGCTCGGCGTCGCATTCGGCGTCGCGTTCTTCGGATACAGCAAAATTTATCTGCTGCTCGATCCGGTCACCTCAGCGTTTAAGCCGCTCGAGGGGCTGCTCACAGGGTTCTGGTGCATGCCGGCGCTGGTTGCGCTGCTGATTGTGCGCAAGCCAGGCGCGGCAATCGGCGCGGAAGTGATCGCGGCCACGCTGGAGGCACTGCTCGGCTCGCATTTTGGGCCGGCTGTGCTGGTCGCAGGCGTCCTACAGGGGCTGGGTTTTGAGCTGGCTTTCCTGCTGGCGCGGTTTGCAAAAGTGACCTGGCCGGTGATCGTGAGCGGCGCGCTACTTTCGGTCACTTTTGAATGGATTTTTGAAATTATCGCGTATTATCCGCAATGGTCACTCGAGTTCAAGCTCGCCTATCTCGGATTTTTCTGGCTGAGCGGGCTGCTTTTGCTGGCGTTCTTGGGCACTCTTTTGGTTAAGGCGCTGGCTGCGACCGGGGCGCTGAACAGTTTTGCGCCGGGTCGTGAACACTTCGCGAAACTGCACGCGAAATAACGGCAAAAATGAGCGAGGCAGGTTTGCGTGGGACGCCACGGGCTGGGTTTGAGCCTGTCCCACTGCGCCTGCAAGGCTTCACTTTCACCCCGGCCTGCAGCCGCACTCCCGTTTTAGACGGGGTAGATTTTTCGGTTGCCGCCGGGGAAAAAGTGCTTTTAACCGGGCCTAGCGGGGCTGGCAAGTCGACGCTTTTGCGCGCTTTGGCTGGGCTTTTGCCCGTTGCGGAGGTGACCGAGCCTGTACCCGGAGCGGCTTTCCTGGTGCAAAATCCCGCGCACGCTTTTGTCGCCGGGGCGGCCGGTATCGATGTCGCTTTTGGGCTGGAAAATGCGCAGGTTACGGGCAGCGAAATGCCAGAAAAAGTGGCGGCGGCTTGTGCGGCTGCAAACTTTGGTGGGGATTTGGCCAGCGACCCGTTTGAGCTTTCTGGCGGGCAGCAGCAGCGGCTTGCTTTGGCAGGGATTTTGGCGGTGGACGCGGGGGCATTACTGCTTGATGAACCGCTAACGATGCTCGACCCTGCGACCGGCGCGGCTGTGCAGCAGGCGCTAATGGCCGCTTGCGGCGAGCGCACACTGGTGATCGCCGACCACGACCCTGCCGCCTGGTTGGGACTGGTGGACCGGGTGGTGCAGGTGAGCCCGGGTGGGGCGCTTCGGGAATTAAGTGATGCCGAAATTAGAGATTACGGCGCCTGCCCTAAAATCGAGTCTCAGGGTTTAGATGAGCAAAAAACACCTGATCAGACTGCACAAAGTGGTGCGAATAAACTCGCAGAACCGGTTGCAGTGATCCCTGCGCAGGCAGTTTTTGGCGGACGCGAGTTGCTGGCCGAGCCGCTCGGTTTTACCGCGCACGCGGGCGAACTTATTACGCTAACCGGGGTGAGCGGGGTGGGGAAATCAACCTTCCTGCGACATATTTTGGAAAGTACCCGGCAGCCCGGCAAAAAACCGCATAAACCCGGCGCATATACTGCCGCATGGGTGCCACAAAACCCGGAAACCGCGTTTGTGGCGCGCACCGTGCGGGCAGAACTTGAGATTAGCGCCACGCCAGGCACCGATATTGATGCGCTGTTGGCAGCAACCGATATCGCGCATTTGGCGGAAGCAAATCCGTTTGCGCTTTCCGGCGGAGAGCAGCGGCGGGTAGCGTTTGCGGCAGCTCTCGCGCAAGACAGGCAACTTCTAGTGCTTGACGAGCCGACCGTCGGACTCGACCCGGCACGCTTCCGGGCAGTTTTGGCGCTGATTGCCGCGGCTCTTGCCCACGGCAAAGCCGTGATTGCCGCAACTCACGACACGCGCCTGGTTGCCGCAGCGCACCGTACTTTTACGCTCACGCCGCACCCGAGCCGCACAGACTTGCAGACCCTGCCAGATAAAAAACCTACTTTAGAGACAGTCAGCAGCCAGACCGCAAATGCTAAAACCGCCCGAAACCGGGCTGAAACCGCCACACGCCAAGAAACTAAAAAACCTACTTCGCAGACAATTTCAGCTAACCCGATTTTGGCCAAGCAGGTTTCCGCCAAGCCGACTTTATCCAAGCCGATCACAGCAAAACCAATCCCGCCCGTGCCGCGCAAACCGCGCCAAATTATCGCAGACCGACTCAACCCGACCGTCGTACTGCTCGCAGGTTTCGCCGCGTTTATTGGCGCGCTTGGCATTCGCAACCCACTCATCGGCGCAACTATGTGCGCGCTTGCACTGCTGCTAATCCCCCTCACCTATCGCACCGGAAAGCGCCTGCTTATCAGGCTCGTGCCCGTGATTTTCAGCGGGATCACGCTCTCCTGGTCGGTGCTGCTACTCAGTGGCAAGCCGTGGAGCGACCCAGCCATTTTCCTGCTCGCAGCAAACGAGGGAATGCGCATTTTTGCGATGGTGGCACCGGGCGCGCTGCTATTTGAAGCGATCGAACCAACCCGGCTCGGCCAGGCACTCGCCCAAAAATGGCGGCTGCCGGGCAGGCCGATGGCGGCGATGATTGCAGGGCTGTCGCGGCTGGGCATGATGTTTGGCCAGTGGAGGGAACTGCTTTTCACCCGCCAGGTGCGTAATATTCAGCAAAACAGGCCGGTTAGGCTCTATGCCGGGGCGACTTTTGCGCTGCTGGTGGGCACACTGCGGGGCGCCGAGGTGCAGTCGCTGGCAATGGACGCACGCGGTTTTGCCAGCCCCCGCGCCGCAAAGCGCACCTGGACCCACACCAGCCGCTTCACCCCCCACGACATCTGGGGCGCTCTCCTAGCGATAGTCTTGCTCGCCCTGCCCACCCTGCTCGCGCAGTTCGTTCAATAAAAACCAAAAACGCTTTAGATTTACCAGTCAAGTTCGGTTGCGCAAGTTTCCATAGGTTCGTTGCGGGCAGCGATAATAGACTCGACCATACCGGGCACAGCGCAAAAATATAGCATCTCTTGAACCGCGCTGGAGTTAACTAATGAGTCCATATTTTTATGGCACGACACTGCCTAACCATTGTCAAGATTATTGGAAAATTGCGAATTACGAACTTACCAAGACAGACTAGCGCTTGCGCTGGAGGAGTTTGGCTTTGGCGCGAGGGTATTCGATGAGGATCATGATGGCGCCGAGCACCCAAAGCGGCATTTGGCACATCATCGCGATGCGGAAGGCGCCCAGCGAATAGGTGTCTGGGGAGCCGGCGCCCTGCAGGTCGAGCACCACGCCGACCACCAGAACCCCGATAATCCCGGAAAGAAAGCCGCCGCTGTTGACGAGACCTGTGGCAATACTCAGGTGGTTGTAGTGGGTGTGGGTGCGCAAAACATCGAACGCGATGATCGATGCAGGCCCGCCGATGCCGATGCAGACCGCCAAAACCAGCAGCAGCCACAGCGGCGCAGGCCCCGGCCACAGCAAAACCGCCGCCCAGGAAACCAAAATCAGCAGCACGCTGCCGAGCGCGATCTGCACGCGGAAACTGAAAAAGCGCGTCAAAATCGGCCCCGCAAACACGCCACCGATCACGGTGGTGAAAACCATCGTGCTCACGACGAGCGACGACTGGTTCTTATCCAAGCCCTCGCCGCCGGTCAGGAACGGGGTGCCCCATAGCAACCCAAAGATAAACGCGGCAGAAACGGTCGAAAAATGCACCCAGAACGCCAGTCGAACGCCAGGGCGCTTAATGATCATTTTGATCGCGTTCCAAACCCCGGAGCCTTCCGCGCCAAAAACCGGGATTGCTTCGGTTGGTGGATTAAAATCGCCGCTATCGTCTGGCATTGTTTTGTTGCTGGTCGCCTCTGTAGCCTTGCCTTTACCAAATAGGCGACCGACCAGCGTGCGATGCGCTGGACTGTCACGCAAAACCAAAATAACGAGCAGGAGCGTGAAGAAAGTAAGCCCCGCAAGCGACAAAAAGCCAGCATTCCAGCCAAAATGCTCCACAAACGCCGCCAAAGGGGCGACAGAGGCGAGCTGCCCAACCTGCCCGATCATCGCCGTAATCTGGGTCATTGTCGGACTGCGCTTCGCGCCAAACCAGTTGCCGATCAGGCTAATCAGGCACACAAACATACACGCATCGCCCGCGCCGACCAGCGCCCGCGCCAAAACCGCCACCGAAGCTGCATCGGTCACGGCCAAAATCGCCTGCCCCGCGGTCAATGCCGTGGCTCCGAGCGCGATCACGGCAGCCCCGCCGATCCGCTGCATCAAAATGCCGACCGGGATCTGCAGCGCCGTATAAGTGAGAAGCTGCGCAAACATAAAGGTAGAAAGCTGCGTCGCCTCGATCGCAAAATGTTGCTGGGCGAGGGGGCCGAGCGCCGCGAAAGACGAGCGGTTGATGACCGACATCACATAGGCGAGCACGCCAGCTCCCCACACCAGATACGGAATATATGCGCGGTTCAAAGCCACCTCTTCTGTTGGAACGATAATTATTAAATTCTATCAATGATCGCGAATTGCGAAAAATGCTGGGTATCGGCGCCTGGGATTATCGACATCGGGAATATCGACCTGACAAAATCGCAAGCAATGCAGGCATAGAAAGCCAGCCAGCAAAACCCGCCCGCAAAATAAGCCAGGAAACCCGCCAGCAAACCAGCCAAAATTACTAAATAATACTGACGTAATACCGTGTAATACCCAAAGAGCGCGCCCCGATAACAAGACGCGCCCTTTGAGTTTTAGCTCCTAGCTGTAGCGCAGGATTTGCGGGAATGAGTACATATCCGCAAACACGCAGAAGCCCACCGGCTCCAAATCAGCGCGCTCGACCTCAGCCGCCCAACCGGTAAACAGTTCGTATAACTCGGCAAGCGGTTCGGCCGCAGCATCAGGCTCGGTCAGGCGATACCCCAGCGACATGTGGAACTGGTAGCCGTCGACGTCCGCAACATTCATGCCAAGCGCATCGTAAACCGCGTTGCGGAAGCGCGACAGCTCGGCAGCAACCTCCGAAGTCGCAGACCCGAGCAGCACGGTCAGCGACTGCTCCAGCGGGTGCACCCCGGTAACCGCCATTTCCAGCGGCTTGGGAGCCGGGATCGCAGCCTCAACCAGGCGCTGCCGCATAATCGAGGCCGCCTCGGTAAAAGGCAGGTCACGCAGCTCGGCAGGCCAACGGTCAGCCTGCCCCACATACAAAGGCAGTTTCAAGCCGTCAGCTACCGTCATGTGGTAGCTCGACGGCGGCAGCATGCCGTAGTTGTGGGCAATTCCGCGCCGCACGACCTCATCTTGCATCCGCAGCCCCAGCTCATAAAGCGGGGAATCCGTGACAACTTCGCAGACAAAAGTCGAGCCGTAGTGCCGCCGAGCGCGCCCGTGAGAATCCCACTTTTCACGGATTGCGGGATCCTCACGGAGTGCGACTGGATACGTCATTAGTTCTTCTTACCTGAACGCTTCTTGTAGTCAGCGATGGATGCATCGGTGCCGGTCTTTGCCTTGCCGAATGCCTTTTCTACATCCTCACCGTTAGCCAGTGATGACATCGCTGCCTGGTATGCCTTGCGAGCATCGTTCAGCGCGCCGGTGTGGCAACCAGCGGTTACGGTGTTCACTGGGTTGCTCTCCAGCTGCTTGAGCAGTGCGCTCTGCTGTGGCTTCAGATCGGTCAGGGAGGTAGATGCAGCCTTTACGGTTGGCAGGTAGCCGGTTGCGGTGAAGATAGACTTCTGAGACTTCTCAGAACCGATGAACTTCATGAACTCCCAAGCAGCTTTCTGCTCAGCCTTGCTGTGGCCTTCCTTCACAGCCCAGATTGAGTTACCGCCAGGTACAGAACCAGCCTGTGCGTTGTCGCGTGGCAGGGCGATGGTGGTCCACTTGAAGCCTGGGTTTGCCTTCAAAACGTTACCCATTGCGCCAGATGAGCCGAGCAGAATGCCAGCCTCGCCAGAGGTGAATGAACCAACGGATACGGTTGCATCCTTACCTGGGTTTGCAACTGCGCCAGAAGCGTACAGCTTGCCAAGGTTGCCCCAGTAGTTCTTGAGCTTGCTATCGTCGAGGTTGAAGCCCTCAGCTGGCTTGCCCTTAACGCCGTTTTCTGGGTTACACCAGTGCAGGCCGAGGGAGCTTGCAGACTGCTCCATGAACCAGCCGGTCTGGTGGAAAGTCAGGCCTGGCTTGCCGGTTGCCTCTTTGATTTTCTTAGCGCCTGCGAGCAGACCCTCGGTGGTTTTCAGGCTGTCCGCGGTCACGCCGGCCTTCTGCAGCAGATCCTCGTTTACATACAGGGTTGGGATCGAAACCATTGCTGGCATCGAGTAAACGGTCTTGTCAAAGGTGTAGTAGTTGCTTACTGCTGGGATCAGGCTGTCGAATGAGTAGCCCTTGTCTTCCTTAGCCAGCTCGCTTGCAGGCACGATCAGACCAGAATCTTTGATGTAGGTGGTCTGCACGTCAGATGCCTGCAGGAGCGCCGGAAGCTTACCGGTCTGCACAGATGCGATGAACTTAGAAATCGCATCCTCGTAGCCGCCCTGGTAAGAAGCGTTAACGGTGATCTTGCCGTTCTGGCTCTTGTTGAACTCCTCAACAAGCTTGTTCAGCTGGTCGCCAGCAGCGCCAGATGATGAGTGCCAGAAGTCGAGGGTTACTGGCTCGTTTGACTTTGGCTCCTCAGCTGCTTTGTTGCCTTCGCCGCCGCTACAAGCGGTGAGGCCGAGCATCGCAATCGACATAGTCGCAACGAGTTTGCGCATTGGGAATTTCATTTATTTTCCTTACTGTTAGGTTGGGTTTTTACTAATGAATATGGATAGTAAAACTTAGGGGCTATTTCACGGCTCCGTCGGTCAAGCCGCGGCTCAGGTACTTTTGACCAAATATCACGACGAGCACGGTTGGGATTACCGCGATCAAGAGACCCGCGAGCACGAGACCGGTGTCAACCGATGCTTCGTCTGCCAGTGACTTGATACCCGGCTGGATTGTGCGCACTGCTGCGGACTCTGTAATCAGCAGCGGCCACATATAGCCGTTCCAGGCCGCGATAATGCTGGTGACGATCGCGGTCATGCAGACCGGGCGGTTTAGCGGCAGCAGGAACCGGAACAGGAACCCGAACACGCCGACGCCCTCAAGCTTCGTCGCCTCGTGGATCTCTTTCGGGAAGCTCTGGAACGCCTGCACGAACAGGAACAGGGTCAGGCTCGATGCCACATACGGGATAAAGATTGCGATGACGGTGTCATACAAGCCCATCTGCCGCACGGTCAGGTAGTTGCCGATCACCACTACCTCTGACGGAATCATCATCGGCAGCAGGAAGAAAATCAGGATTTTCTTTGCG
>JAUNHM010000037.1 GCA_030523945.1 Microbacteriaceae bacterium | reverse complement strand
GCGCTTGATTGCGCTGGTCATCACAACCCTCTGGAACTACCTGGCATACCGCTTCATAATTTTTCGTGATAAATGATCCAACCCTTTTATATATTTACTATGGAGAAAGAAAAATAAGGCTTTATAGCCTATAAATATCTCTGCACCCGCTAGACTTGGAATGTAGTTTATTGAAAGAAAATTGCTATGGTTGAAAATGACATTTTAGCTGCAGATCGAGTACCGGCGACTTGGTCTGATGCTCTCGCGCAAGCGAGCTGGCTTGTTGTGCCGCTTTATAACGAGGGGCAGGTCATTCGCGAGGTGATGGAGGACGCGAAAAAGACTTTCCCGAACATCGTTTGCGTCGATGATGGCAGCCGCGATAACTCTTTTGCCGAGGCGCAGGCCGCCGGTGTGCACGTTGTGAAGCACCCGATTAACCTCGGGCAGGGGGCGGCGTTGCGCACGGGGCTTGATTACGCGCTGGCGCAGCCTGGGGCGAAATATTTTGTGACCTTCGATAGCGATGGGCAGCATCGCGTGGTTGATGCGCAGCGGATGATCGTGAAGCTGGTTGATGAGGGGCTGGATATTGTGGTCGGCTCCCGGTTCTTGGATCCGCGCACAAAACCAGGCGCGGTGAAAAAGCTGATTTTGAAGCTCGCGATTATTTTTGAGCGCATCCGCACCGGGATTAAGCTCACGGATGCGCACAATGGCTTGCGGGTTCTAAACCGCACCGCTGCATCCAAGATTCAAATTGTGCAGAACCGGATGGCGCACGCGAGCGAATTCACCAGCGAAATCAAGCGCCAGGGACTGAAATACGGGGAAGAATCTGTCTATATTATCTACACGGATTATTCACGCGCGAAGGGGCAGTCTGTCTGGAATCTCGTGAACATTCTCAGCGATTTGGCGTTTAAGTAGGAGCCGCAATGATTTTCAACACAATTTTGCACGCGAACGACGATATTACCGCGCAGGATCCGCAGCAGTGGCTGATTAAAATCGTCCTGATCGCTATTTTAGCGATAATTGCATTGTTTATTGTCATTCCAGGACGCGGCACTCGTGGACAGGCGCTGCAACGTATCACCTGGCTGTTTGCGATTATGATCGGCGTAATCGCAATTATTTTTCCTGCGTTGACCACAGCTGTCGCAAATACGGTGGGGATTGGGCGCGGCACCGATATGCTGTTCTACCTCCTCATAGTGTTCTTTATAGGCCATGTACTACTCGCAACTAGACGACAAACTATGGCAGAGCGGGATATTACCCGACTAGCGCGAAAAATTGCGCTACTTGAGGCTGAGATAGATCCAGAAAACGCCAAAGTAAACATATCTGAATTTTCAGACGACAGAAAATGATCGTAGTGTTATCTATTGATGCGATTTTTAAAGGCTTTAAAAGCATATTAGGCTTAGATATGATCAGTATCGAGCTGCGGTAGTAAGAGTATGAGTGCGAATTCCGAAACTGGCGCAATTAGTGTTATGGCGCATGATAGACGAGATAATGCTATTACGAAATATCAGTCTGCCGCGGTGTTTGGTGCTTCCGCAGTAGGGGCAATTTCTACGTTGCTTGCTACGGTAGTCGCTAAAGCCGCTCTTCATGGAGCAGAATTGACTGAGTTTCTGCTGTTTTGGTCGTTACTGTTTGCTTTATACACTTTACCCGCGGGATTTTATCCTGAAGTTGTTAGAGCTGTAGGGTCGCAGCATATTCGAGAAAAACAAGGACATCCTGGCAAAGCTAGAATAATTATGATATCCGCCGTGTTTGGGCTAGGCATCACAGCGTTGGTTGGGGTATCAGCTGTGTGGTGGGGAGCGACGCAGTTGGTTTCGCACACCTGGCTATCTATAGCCATTATTTGTGTTTCTGTGATGTTTTATTTCATTGGGAGTACAATGTATGCCGCATCAGCTGGTCGCGGAAAATGGTATCAGCATGCTGCGTTGTTAGGTTCAGAACCGTTGATTAGATTACTGTTGATCGTAATTGTCTACATTATGGCAGGTTCTCTCATACACATGGAGATTGCCGCGGCTTTGCCAGTTGCAACTTGGGTATTTTTTTTAATTCTCTCAAAAGATGCTAGGCGGACGTTGTTAGTTCGCGCAGACGTTAGTGCGAGTAAGTTTGTTAAGAATGCTTTTTTTGCTACGGTTGCATCTGTTTTTATCGGGGTTTTGATTACGGGATTTCCAAATATTTTGAAAGTTTCTCAGGGGCATGACCTTATCTATGAGCAGCAGGCGCAGCTGTCAATTATTATACTAGCTATCCTTATTTGTCGCGCCCCGATCATATTTCCCTTGACTGCAATTCAGTCTATAGCTATTAAAGCTTTTGTGGAAAAAAGAGATAGCGTTTTTCGTGCTCTCGCAAAACCGTTTATCTTGCTGCTAATGGTAGGTCTTCTGGGGGGCTTATTAGCGTGGTTAATTGGACCGTTCTTGTTTAGGTTTATTTATCCTCCACGTCCAGATGAGGTTGTCATATACGCAGCTATAGTAGACGGAAAGACTTTGGCATTGCTTGTAACGGCAAGCGTATTTATGGCTATGCTGACTCTCACTGGTACTTTGGCAATTGCTCGAGCGCATCATAAAACCTATCTGTTAGGATGGGCCGTTGCGGCTGCTGTAGCAGTGTTTATACTATTTATGCCGTTAGAGGTAATGCAGCGTGTATTTTTTTCATTGTATGCGGGGCCGTTTACCGGGGTCGCTTGCCACGTGCTTATTTTATTAAGGCTACGGCAAAAAATGTCTAGATGCCGTTAGCTTATTTAGTATTTTGTGAGTACGTTTTATTTAGCATGTTTTTTCACTGTTGACTTTCTCGAGTTCATCTGCAACACGCGAAGCAACAGCCTGCATTGAGTGATTTTCAGCAGTCCAGGATGCCAGGCGCTGACGTTCAGCAGCGCTGTGCGGCTTCCGCAAGAACTGGATCATCGCCGCGGCAATCTTATCCGCTGCGTATTCCGTCTCAACCCCAATCGGTGCTTCCGAGCTGTTTTCGCGAATAAAATCACCAGTTGGGCCAGGGCCAGCAAAAATAATCGGGCACCCAGCCGCCATCGATGAGTAAATTTTGGAGGTGAACGCGTACTCATACCCGTTATCTGGTAGCAGAGTTGCAAGGCTCGCTGTTGCGGACGTCAGGTGCTCATTAAGTTCGTGCGGCAGTACCGGATCAATAAAATCAACTGACTTTGAAATACCTAGTTTTTGCGTCGCCATCTCGATAGTTTCGCGCTCGCTGCCGTTGCCAATAAAACGCAGGCGAGCAGTCGGAAACGCAGTCACAACTTGCGCAAAAGCGGGGACCAAAATTGCAGCTCCGTGCACTTCGGAATAGGTGCCTGGGTAGACAAAAACCTGATCTGTGGCAGTTTCTTTATAGTTGAAATCCTCGGTATTGGCGCCGAAACCTGTGACTTTAACGGGTTTTCCAGGAGCCAACACAGCGAGCCGCTCCACAACTCCCTGAGAAATAGTCACAAACGATTTCGCCCCGCGCAGCGCGAACTTCTCAATCGCCCGTAAAACCCGCGGCACTAGCTTGTTAGAGGTCACCTGCGCGACAGCGTCGCTCCAAATATCGGCCGCATCATACACATATGGAATTCTGCGAATCGCGCACACAAGCCGCACCATGACCCCTGTTGTCGGCGGCGGTTCCACCAGCACAACATCTGCCCGTTTTGCAAAAAGCAGCCTGAAAAACAGGGGAATATCGAAGCTCATGTATTGCAAGTAACCACGCACATAACCGCTTTTATCGCGTAAAACGGGGAACTCAGACACGGTTTCACGCCCTACTTTCTGTCTGCGCAGATCGTGAGGCGGTTTCACCGTCAAAACCCGCACATCATGCCCGCGTGCAACCAGATTATCAGATACCGCACCCAAAAACAGGCTGGCTGCAGCAGGCTCCGGGCGGTAAATCCGCGACACAATAATTATTCGCACGTTACTGTTGCTCCTCGTCCCTGTAACCATTGCTTAAGTGCATACCCTAATATTAGTGGTTTAAAGCTGTGATATGTTGCTATATAAATTATTTTGTTAATTTTGTGGGGTCTTAAAGTTTTTGAATGCTTCTTGAGCACTGTGTTGAAAGCTGGCTAAGTGCAGTATGCGAGCGTGCTTTTTGCTAGTTTTGCAAGTTGAGGTATCAGTATATTTCTCAAACGAAGTTGTAAGAGTGCTCCTTTTAATCGTCGTTTCTATCGCCTTGTTAAATTACGTAGATTCAAGATTTTTATTTTAAAATCATGACTGTGCCCTATCTGGAAACAATTTAGGCTTCTTTAGCTAGTTCGCTTATAAATTCATGAAATTATTAGAATCTAAGATTCGTGACACAGTAATAATGGGGTAGGTGTTTTAGGTTCGACTGTATTTTATTTATATATTTGTTCATCAATGAAACTCAGATAATTTCCAGCTGAAATGAAGCTAAATGCGCTACTCTGGCAATGTGCGTTGCGGTATATAAAACATAGTGATATCGCCGCAGATTATAGAGAAAAGAGAGTGTTATGGCTGACTTTATTCCCGCCGCTAAACCGATTATTGGTGACGAAGAACGGGCTGCGGTTGATCGCGTGCTGCAAACCGGCATGATTGCGCAAGGTCCAGAGGTTGCTGCTTTTGAGCGCGAGTTTGGCGAATTTTTTACCGAAGGGCGCGAAAATGTAGCTGTAAACAGTGGCACCAGCGGTCAGCACCTGGGCTTGCTTGCTGCTGGCATTGGGGCTGGCGATGAGGTTATTGTGCCCTCATTCACTTTTGCGGCGACCGGGAACTCTGTGGCGCTGACCGGCGCAACCCCGGTTTTTGCGGACATCGAACCAGACACCTTCACACTCTGCCCAGACAGCGTGCGCGCCGCCGTGACCGAGCGCACCAAGGGGATTATGCCTGTACACCTCTACGGTCACCCATTCCTGGTTGATCAGATCCAGGCAATCGCCGATGAATTCAACCTGATGGTGTTTGAGGATGCGGCGCAGGCGCACGGCGCGAAGCAGGACGGTCGTCCCGTCGGCACATTCGGCACTTTCGCGATGTTCAGCCTCTACCCGACCAAAAACATGACCAGCGGCGAGGGCGGGATGGTTACCTGCGCTAACGCTGAGGTTGCCCGCAATGTGCGTTTGCTACGTAACCAGGGCATGGAGGTGCAGTACGCAAACGAGGTCGTTGGATTTAATGCTCGCATGACCGATATTCACGCGGCTATCGGGCGTGAGCAACTGAAGAAAGTTGGCGCATGGACACAGCAGCGTCAGCGTAACGCGGCTTTCCTGAACGACGAGCTGAGCAAAATTTCGGGCGTTACCGTGCCAGTTGTGCGTGAGGGTGCAGAGCATGTTTACCACCAGTACACGATCCGCGTTGACGCTGGCGAGCGGGATCGCCTCCGCGATGCACTGCGCGATGAGCACCAGATTGGTAGCGGGGTGTACTATCCAATCCCGAACCACCGCCTGCCGTCGCTTGCAAAGTTTGCGCCAGGGCTGGAATTGCCAGAAACTGAGCGCGCCGCAGCTGAGGTCTTGTCTTTGCCAGTGCACCCGTCGTTGAGCGAGGGTGACCTTGAGCGTATCGCGCAGGGCGTTGCCGCTGTAATGCAAGCGGGAGCATGAAAGAGCTCGCTTAGGCGCCCTGGGAAAGTTTGATCTGCTTGATTTCTGGGGCGGATTGCCAGTCGGCGAAAAACTCGCTTAGCGGGGCAAGATTAGACGGTAGGTCATCTTTGCCTTGCAAGAGGCTACCTGTGTTGTATAGAGCCCACAGTTCGTCAGCTAGAGCCTCGTCTAGGCCGAGCTGGCGAATCTTGTACGCGTTAATGCCGTGCAGTCGCAGGGGGCTACCGAAAGCCTTAGCAAATGGCGGCACATCAGCGGTAACCGCAGCGCCCATCCCGACCATTGCGCCCGTACCAATAATTCGTCGCTGATGCACAACCACGTTCATCCCGAGGTTCGCCTCCGCGCCAATCGTACAGTGGCCGCCGATTGAAACCCCGGCAGAAATCGTCGCCGCCGCGCCAACCTGCACATCGTGCGCCAGGTATGCACGGTTCAAAATCCACGCGCCTTTGCCGACCTTTACAGGTCGATGCGACCCCTGGTGGATAATCACGCCCTCACGAATCACCGCATCATCGGCAATCTCCACGCCCGCATAGTCCAGCTCACCAGCCCACGCGGCGCGCTGCGGCAGCGATGAGATCTCTGGCGGCGCGCCGATCACGGTGTTCGCGCCAATATAGACATTATCGCCGACGGTAAGCGGCCCGAGCAGCGCCGCGCCAGGGCCGATCTTTACATTCTCGCCGAGCGTCACGCCCTCGCCAATAAACGCGGTTTCTGCAATCAAACTCATTACGCACCCAGCTCAATAGTTTTGCCGGTTTTTGCGGATTCAAGCGACTTCTCGATAACGCGCAAAACTTCCAGCCCCTCGCGCAGCGACACGTGGTGTTCACGCTTGCCTAGGACCGCGTCACGGAAAGCCTCATGTTCATTTTTCAGTGGCTCGCGCTTCTCCAGCGCAAACCGCGTGACGGTGCCCTCGCTAACCCCGCGGAAGGTTGCGATCGCATCCCACTCGCCCTCAAACTCGCCGTTTTCATAGAAGGTCAGGTCAGCGGTTAAAGTGTCAGCTACCATCGCGCCACGCTCGCCAGTCACCAGGGTCAGCCGCTCCTTAAACGGAGTCAACCAGTTCACCAGGTGGTTGACAACGATGCCGTTTTGCAGTTTCCCCGTGATCGAAATCATATCCTCGTGCTCGCGCCCGCTGCGATGCGTGATCTCCGCGCTCACCCGAGCGTAGTTGCTCTGTGCCAGCCACGCAGTCAAATCCACATCGTGCGTGCCAATATCTTTTGCTACCCCGACATCCGCGATGCGCGCTGGGAAAGGCCCCTGGCGGCGGGTGTGAATCTGGTAAACCTCGCCCAGATCGCCTGCCGCGATCCGCTTGCGCAGCTCGATCAGCGCTGGGTTGAATCGCTCAATATGCCCGACCGCGCCAACCAGGTTACGCGACTCAAATGCCTCAACCAGGCGCTGCCCAGCCTCCAGATTGTGAGCAACAGGCTTTTCGATCAGCGCGTGAATCCCCGCCTCTGCCAGGCGCAAGCCAACCTCCTCATGGAACTTAGTCGGCACAGCAACCACCACAGCGTCGACCCCGGCCTCGATCAAGCCCTCTACGTCACTGAAAAACGGGGTGTTCCCAGCGACCTTGTGCGGATCGCCGACAGCATCTGCAACCGCCACCAGATCCACGCCGTCAAGCTCGCGAATCACGCGCGCGTGGTGGCGCCCCATAGCGCCCAAACCGATCAAACCGTATTTCAGAGTCATTTTTCCCTCATTTTCTGTATTATCGCCCGCCCGCAGTAACCTGCCCGAAACTTGTGTGCAATAAATCTTTCTTTTTAAATGTTAGTCGCTTTTGCTGAGTTTTCTGGGTTCTAGAATTATTAGTTAATGAATTAGGCGTTAATATAGTGTTTAGCAACATTATTGTGTGGTTTACTCAATATCAACATAGGCGATAGCCTGGTCGATTGGCCCGTCAAAAATCACCTTACCGCCATCGAGCACAATGCCGCGCTGGCACAGCTGGCGCACCTGCTGCGCGTCGTGGCTGACAATAAACATGGTCAGCCCCTGGCTTTGCAGTTCAAAAATTTTGTCGTGACATTTTTTGCGGAATTGCGCATCACCCACCGACAAAATCTCGTCCACCAAAAGCACATCACAGCTCGCGTGCACGGCAACCGCAAACCCCAGCCGCGAATACATGCCAGAGCTATAAAACTTCACTTCGGTGTCGATAAAATCGCCGATTTCGCTAAAATCGACAATCGTATCAAACTTCGCATCGATCTCGGCTTTGGTCATGCCCAAAATCGCCGCATTCAAATAAACATTTGCGCGACCGGTCAGGTCAGGATGAAACCCAGCCCCCACCTCGAGCAGGCCAGCTACCCGGCCCCTGGTGCGGATCCAGCCAGCATCCGGCGGCATCACCCCAGAAAGCAGCTTTAGAGTGGTGGATTTGCCTGAACCGTTGCGCCCAAGCATCGCCACAGACTGGCCCGGTGGCACAGTAAAACTCACCCCGTCCAGCGCATGAAACTTGGTTGCCAGCTGCTTGCGTTTGAAAGCGGCGATCACAGTTTCTTTCAAAGAATGGGTGTGCTTAATGTCGAAACTTTTGGTCACATCCGCAAAAATAATTGCCGGCAAATCGGCATCGTTTTTAGCATGTTCCGGGGCGTTTCCGGTTGTGTTTTCCGCGGCTTTTCCTGCCGATTTTTCCGAAACTTTAGAGTCGCTGCGCAAAAGTACCCTCCAATTTTCGGAACACCAACTGACCAATAAACAAAGACAGCAAAGCCACCCCGAAACCGATCAAAACATACCGTTCAAAACCATCTGGGCGGGCAGAATCCGGCGCGATTGGCAGCCAAAAAGCGTTGTGGAAAAGCTCGACGGCAACCGTCATCGGATTCGACATGTAAGCATGATAGAGCCAGCTCGGCGCCTGATCCTTGACCATATTAAAGCTGTAAAGCACCGGGCTGATCCATGTCGCAAACATCAGCAGCAAATCGACCAGGTTTTTTGCATCGCGGAAAATCGCGTTAACCGCGCCAAAAAACAGGCCCAAACCCAATGCAAAAATCAGAATTAACGCTACCCCGCCAAGCAGCGACAGCACTGCCATAAACCCGAACTGCCAGCCGCAAAACAGGGCGATCGCAAAGAGCAAAAGCGCTTGCGGCACAAAATGGGTGAGCGCAACCCCGCATGCGGCGGCCGGAAACAGCTCGCGCGGCAGAAATATTTTGTTGATCAGCGGGGCGTTATCGGTCACAGCGAGCGTCGCATTATTGAGCACCTCGCTGAAAAGATTGACGGCAACGATCCCGGCAAAAAGATAGATCGGATACCACTGAATGCTGCGATCCGCGCCCATAATCACGCCGATCACGATAAAAAACATCAGGAACTGGGCACCCGGTTTGATATAGGACCAAAGCCAGCCCAAAACCGAGCCGTAGTAGCGGGTGGCTACGCCCTTGTTGGTGAGCAGCCGCAGCAGGTAGCGGTGCTTGAAAATCTCGACCAGCCCGCGACTTTTACCCGGCGTGGCATAGCGCGGGTCGTTTTTGAAGCGGTTGATATCGGTGAAACCGGGCATTATTTTGTTGCCTTTGTCAGATTCTGTCCGCGCTGGATCATCGCCGGCACGGTTGTGATCGCGGCTGTGTCGGCATTTAGCGCGTACGGAGATTCCGCGACTTCCGCTTGATTTTTGAAACTCATACTTCGATTCTGGCAGAAAAATCCTGAAATTATGGTGAACTGTGCTTATTAGCTGAGACTTGCCTTTTAAATATTATTTAATAGAAAACCGTATTGCGAAATAATTGCTGATTTTGTCTGTATTTTATTGATGTTGGTGAAAAATGCCTGTTTTGTGTTTTTTGGAGCGCGTTGGTTGGGCAGTTTTGGGAGCGTGCCGGTTTTTATGCAAATGGTGTGGAAAATGCGGGTTTGGTGTGAATTTGGGCGGTTTAGGGGAGGGGCGGGTAAGCTGGAATGGTGGAATTGCAACGAATTAAGCTGACTTTGGGATATGATGGGGCGCGGTTTTCAGGCTGGGCGCAGCAGCCGGGCCTGCGCAGTGTGCAGGAAGAACTGCAGCTCGCTATCGACACGGCTCTACGACGCGAGCCGGGCACGACGCGCCTCACAGTCGGGGGGCGCACAGACGCCGGGGTGCATGCGCGCGGGCAGGTCGCCCATTTCGATTTAACCGAAGGAGAACTCGCCCAGCTTGACGGCAAACTTGCCACGCAGGCTGCAGCAGGCGAAGTTGCGACCGGAGAGCTTGCTAGGGCACGAGCACGCCGCATAAACGGCACCCTGGCCAGGCGAGATGGCACCGACATTCTCGTGCACCGGGCCGAGACTGCGCCGGCCGAATTCGATGCGCGGTTTGGGGCGCTGTGGCGGCGTTACGAATATCGCATCGAGCCGGCTCCGGTTGATCCTTTGGTGCGGCATTTTACCGCGGAAATTAAGCGCCCTTTCGACCCGGCTTTGTTGCAGGCAGCGGCCGCGGAGTTGGTTGGTTTGCGCGATTTTGGGGCGTTTTGTAAGGCGCGCGAGGGTGCGACCAGCATCCGTCACCTCACCCACTTTGAATGGCGGGAGGCCGAGCGCGGCGCCTGGGCGGCAAAAGTGCAGGCCGACGCGTTCTGCCATTCGATGGTGCGGGCTCTGATCGGCGCGACTGTGGCGGTGGCAACCGGGCGGATTTCGCTTGCGCGGCTGGTCGAAATTCGTGACGCGGCCGAGCGCACCAGCGGGTTTACGGTAATGCCGGCACACGGTCTCAGCCTAGAAGAAATCGCCTACCCGGCAGACAGCGAGCTTGCTGCCCGCGCTCTCCAAACCCGGGCCCGCCGCACTGAAAGCTAGTTTTCGCCGTCGAGGGCGGCGTCTTCTGCGGTGTCGTCGTCGGTGTGGCTGTTGCTGCGCCATTCTTCCACCGCCAACGCGGCTTTTTCCCTCAGACCAGACAGGAAAATAATCGACAACGCGAGCGAAATTACGGCCGAAGCGAGCACCGCAAACAACACAAACCAGTTAATACCAAACCGCGACTCGGGTGGCAAAATTAGCAAAATAATGGTGAGCGGCACCGCAAAAAACAGCAGTCGCAAAACCGTGTATTGCAGCCAGGCGCGTTTTGTGCTGCCCTGTTTTCCCTGATCAGACATAGTTTTCCTTTTTCTTAAACTTCTTTTGTGTTTTTAAAATCTTGTGTTGCGGCGCTGGGTGAATTGCCGCGATGCGGCAGTGGCGGCTTAGGTTATGACACTGCGACACGCTGCGGCCGTGCGCCCAGGCAGGCCACGATCTCATAGTTGATGGTTTGCATGCTTTCGGCCCAGGTGTCCACGGCAGGCTCGCCGCGCGTTGGGTCGCCAAACATCACCACTTTATCACCCAATTGCAGCCTAGCGCCAAGTTCCGTACCAACATCGACGATACACTGATCCATGCCGATGCGGCCGACGATCGGGCGAGGCAGCCCCGCGATGCTCACAGTTGCGCCATAGTTGTTGAGTGCGCGCGGTAGCCCATCAGCATAGCCAAGCGGCAGTAGGGCAAGCACAGTGTCGCACTCGGTGGTGTAGGTGTAGCCGTAAGACACGCTAGTGCCGGCTGGCGCCTGCCGCAGTGCCACAATTTCGGTGACCATGCGCATTGCCGGGCGCAGCCCGAGATCGGCGCTTGCCGTGCCCGCAAAAGGACTGAGGCCGTAGGTGGCCAGTCCCACGCGCACCGTGTTGTAGCGTGGCACATGGTCGCTAAAAACCGCTGCCGAAGCCGCGACGTGCAGCAGTTCTGGGGCGAGTCCTGCTGCTCGGGCGATATCTACCGCGGCATCAAACTCGGCACACTGGGCCAGGTCTGCGTCTTTCCCGGCATTGGCCAGGTGGGTCATAATGCCGCGCACCCGCAAAACGCCGTCTTTTTCGAGCGCCGCGCACTTCGCAAAAATCGCAGGCCAGGTGTCGCGTCCGACGCCGTTGCGGCTCATGCCGGTGTCGAGTTTGATGTGCAGGGCCGGAGTTTTTGCTGTAAAATCGCCGGTGTTGCGGGCTTTTTTAATGAATTTTGCGGCGGTTGCGACTCGTTCCAGTTGCTCCATATCGCTGATGGCAATTTCAATGTCGGCGGCAAAAGCGCTGTAAAAGTCGGTGTGGGCGCTGTGTAGCCAGCATAAAATATCGGCCTGTTCCGGCGTGATTCCGGCGTGTCGCAGGGCGAGTGCCTCATCAATGTCGACCACGCCGAGCATTTTGCAATCGCCTGCTAGCAGTGCCCGCGCCATGATTTCTGCGCCGTGTCCGTAGCCGTTTGCTTTAACGATAGCGATAACTTCGGCCCCGCCGCTTTGGTCTTTGATGGTGCGCAGGTTGTGGGCGACTGCGCTGGTGGAGGTCTCGGCAACTCGCATATTTGCGCTGCTCATGCGCCCACCTCCGCGCCTGCCGCAACAGCAATTGACCTTGCGCCGGCCCGTTCTGCCACCACAAATGCTTGGGCGCTATCGCCGTCATGACTTAAAGAAAGGTGTAGTTTGGCAACTCCTGCGGCATGTAAGACCCGCGCCAGTCTCGGCGTGTCGCTAAAAACCGGGCGGTTGCCACGACTCGGCAAAATTTCTATATCGTGCCAGTTCAAGCTGTGTTTTTGAGCGGGCTCGGCAGTGGGTTCGGCAGCGTGTTTGGCCGGTTTGGC
>JAUNHM010000036.1 GCA_030523945.1 Microbacteriaceae bacterium | reverse complement strand
CCGCCACACCGGCCCGCGCTCGGTATAAAGCTGCTGCACCCGCTCCACCCAGCGACTGATGATCACGTCTGCAGGCAAATCTACCCCCAGATCGCGAAACAGATCCGCGGCCCGCCACAGGCTGCTGCCAACCAGCTGCTCAGCCAAACTATCCGGCAAACTAAGCCCAAACTCGGCCAGCATTTCCTCCTCGGCGATGCGCCAAAGCGGCTCAGAATCAACCAGGGTGCCATCCAAATCCCAGAGGGCTGCGGCAGGGAGTTTTTGTGTCATTTCAGCTCGTTCCTCTGCCTAATTTCCGGCAGCGCTAACCGCGCCAGCAGCCGCGTGCGCACCCTCAGCGTTTAACCAGCCAAACGCCAAAGCCACCAACAAAATCACACCCAAAGCCAGCCGATACCACACAAACGGCGCAAAACTGCGGGTCGAGATATAGCCCATAAACCACTTGATCACGGCCAAAGCAACCCCAAAAGCCACAGCAGTCGCAAGCAGCGTTGCCCACATCGGCGCGCCAGATGCAGCCGGCTCCTTCACCGACTTCAGCAGTTTATAACCGCCCGAACCGAGCACCGCCGGAATCGCAAGCAAAAAACTGTAGCGAGCAGCAGCCTCGCGCGTATATCCGAGCAAAAGACCCGCAGTAATCGTGCCACCCGAACGCGACACGCCCGGAATTAGCGCAAGCGCCTGCGCCACACCGTAAATCGCGCCGTGCCCAGCATTAAGGTCTTTCAGCTCACGACGTCTTGCACCAACAATATCTGCCCAGGCCAGCAAAATCGCAAACCCGATCAGCATAATCGCTGTGATCCACAGGTTGCGCAGGGTCGAGTCGATCGCTTTTTCAAACAGCAAACCGGCGATAATAATCGGCAAAGAACCAAAAATAATCCACCAGCCGAGCCGCGCGTCCGGGTCAGAAAATTTAACTTTGCCCGCAAGGCTACCCGCCCAAGCGCGCAAAATGCGCACAATATCGCGCCAAAAAAACACCACAACGGCCGCCTCTGTGCCGAGCTGGGTGATCGCGGTGAAACTGCTGCCCGGGTCGCCCAAGCCGAGCATTTCCGTGGCAACACGCAAGTGCGCGCTCGACGAAATCGGCAGGAACTCGGTGAGCCCCTGGATAAAGCCGAGGATTATCGCCTGAAAAAAGTCCATTTTTACCTTTGAGTTGCGGCGCTATTGCGCGAAATTACGAGTTTGGTCTGGCCTGGTCGGGTTGCGGATTTGCTGGATTTGGAGCTGCGGAGCCTGCATAACCAGCCGGGTTCGCTTGATTTGCCGCGCCAGCCTGACCAGCATGAGCGGCCGGACCAGCCTGACCGTACGAACCAACCGGGCCAGCCGGGTCGTCATCAGCAAGCACATCTTTACCAGACTGCGGATGGAACTTTGCCAATCCAAACACGCCCAACATCGCAATCACACCCGAAACTACAAAGAAAATAAAAGCCCAGAAAGGCGCGTTGCGAGCCTCACCCAAAACCAAAATGCCGATGAGCACAGCCACAATCGGGTCAACCACGGTGAGACCTGCGATCACCAAATCTGGCGGGCCAGACGAGTGCGCGTTTTGCACATAAATCATGCCCAAAACCACCCCGACCACCAGAGCCGCAATCGCCAGCCAGGTGAGATAATCGAAATTTCCGCCCTGAATCCGAGCCAAAATCGTCTTGGCAAAAGTGGCGACAAAACCGTAAAGCACGCCGGCGCCAACCACATACATCAAAATCGCAGGTTTGCGGCCCCGGCGAGTGAAGAACGCGGTCAAAAGCGAGCCAACGATTGCCGCAAAAATGATCAAAATAATGACCAATTGATTGTTGCTGACTTCTGACTCGGAAGCGGTAAAAGCGGCCACTGACACGAATGCGACAATACCGATAATGCACAGGGCGATAGCGACCTTGACCGGGCCGGTGATTTTGACACCGGTGAGTTTTGAGTTGAGTAGGGCCGTAACCACGAGCGCTACGACGCCAAGCGGCTGCACCACAATGAGCGGCGCCATCGACAGGGAAATAATTTGAAACAGCACCGCGGCGACAATGCCGAGCGTGCCGAGCAGCCATGACGGGCGGGCGATCAGGTGCAGCATGTGGGTGAGCGAAAGGCCGTGCGAGGCGCTGCGCTGCGTGATTTTTTCGACCTTGTTCAGGCCACGCGACTGATATTGGGTGCCGATTGCGAGCAGCACCGCGCCGACGAGTGCGATTGGAATACCAAAAAACTGGCCGAAGCTAAGTTTTACCCCGCCCTCGGCAGCTTCGATTGCCACAACTGCCAGGGTGGGCGAAATTGCGGCGACAAAAATTATCAGAATATGCACTTATCCATTATTGCAGTTTATGCCGTGATTACTTCACAGAAAGCGGAATTTCCGGGATTTTTGATGGAAAATGCTGGTGGGGTTTGCTTGGCGCATAGTTTTTGACTGGGGTGCGAGGCGGATGCCTATTGTGCTGAGTTTGCCCCGTTACCCGGTTTGGCTCGATTGCCGAGTTCAGGGCGGGTTGCCAAAAACTCCGCTAGGCACGGTGCCTCTTTTCCAGCTGACCAGTTAGACGCGACGCATTTCAGCTACCAGCTCAGCAGCAGCACGCTCCACGTTGTCGTTAACGATGACCGCATCAAACTCGTTTGAAGCCGCCATCTCGACTTTAGCGGTTTCGAGACGACGCTCACGTTCCTCTGCGGTTTCAGTGCCGCGACCGACAAGGCGGCGCACAAGTTCTTCCCAGCTTGGCGGTGACAAAAACACCAGTTTTGCGCTCGGATCGGATTTACGCACTTCACGAGCACCCTGCAAATCGATCTCCAAAAGCATTAAAAATCCGTTTGCAGATCCCTGCATAATCGGCAGGCGCGGTGTGCCGTAGCGGTGTTTGCCGTGCACGGTCGCCCACTCAAGCAGCTCGTTTTTTGCGAGCATCTGGTCAAATTCGGCGTCGCTCACAAAATAGTAGTGTTTGCCGTGAATTTCGCCCTCGCGCGACGCCCTGGTGGTGGCCGAAATCGAGAGCTTTACCTGCGGATAATTCTCCAAAATATGCTGCACAACCGTGCCCTTGCCGACACCGCTTGGTCCCACAAGCACAGTTAAACGCGGCCGACCGTCGATCCCCTCAAGCGCGCGAACCCACTCTTCAAGAGTTTTGCGCTGCACCCGGCCGAGACCGCTCAGGCGCTTACATTCTGAAATGCCCATATCTTCCATGAGCCGCTCGGTTTTAATCGGACCCATGGCCGGCAACGACGCGAGAAAATCACGCACACGCAAAGACGCAGCTACACTGTCTTTATCCTTAGCATCACGCAATACTCGAGAAGCTTTAATTTCACTCTGCCGCAGACGCTCCTTGAGTTTTGCACGTGCTTTGCGTGCAGCAACGGCCGCTTTACTCGCCGCTGCGCGGTCTACATCTGGCATCTTCACCATTAGAACCATCTCCGCTCTTAAGTAGTTATAGGACTTCTCTAATAATTATCGCACGATTTGCGATTCGTTTGCTAATTTGCGCCGGGTCGCCGGCAAGCACGCCGCGTGATTCGTTGATGATGAGCCCGTGTCGCAACTCGCCAAAAAGTTCTGCTGCGTCGCTGAGTTGCCCACCCTGTGCGCCAAAACCGGGGGCGAGAATCGGCAAGATTGGGGTATTTTGCTGGGATGTGTCGATGCCGAAATCTGCGAGTTTTACGGTTGCGCCAAGTACTACGCCGACACTGCCGACGTTTTCTTCGGCGTGCGCAGTGTTAAATTCGTGCGCTTCTTGCAAGACGGCTGCTGCGACTGTTTTACCATCGGCACACACCGCCTGCTGGGTAGCGGCAGCCTCCGGGTTGCTGGTTGCACCTAGCACAAACATGCCTTTGCCATGTTTTTGCATCAGGTCAAGCCCCGCCTGTAACGAACCAAACCCCTGGTAGGCGACGGCTGTGAGCGCGTCTGCTTCTAACGGCGCGCCCGGGGTGAACCAGGCTGCGGCGTAAGCGGCAAAAGTGGAGCCAATATCGCCACGTTTCGCATCTGCGATAATTGGCAATCCAGCCTCGCGGGCAGCAGCAAACACTTTTTCAAGCGCTACAAAACCGGCCGAGCCAAACCGCTCATAAAAAGCAACTTGCGGTTTCAAAGCCAACACTTCCCCGCTTTCGGCCGCAGCATCAACTACGCGCAGGCCGAATTCTTGCGCGCCCGCGGCAGTGTCTGCAAGACCCCACTCCTCCAGCAGAAAAGTGTGCGGATCAATGCCGACGCACAGGTGTTTTCCGGCGGCAAAACCCGCCTGTAATGCTGCCGCAAAACTCATCCGCTTCTCTCCTACGTTCGTTCGCTATTTTTCTGCCAGTTGGGCGGCGCGGTCAGCTGCGTATTCCTGCAGAGACTTCACTGCAAAAGGCTCTTTTTCGGTGCCGAGCGCGGCCACCACCGCGGCCAGCTCAGACACAGTGGTGAAGATCGGCTTGTCTGCGGTCACCGCAGCGGCACGAATTTCGTAGCCGTCGGCGCGCTCGGACTGACCGCTCGGAGTGTTTACGATCATGTCGATTTCGCCGCGGTTAATCAGTTCCACCACAGAATCACCAGGCACGCCCTGCGCGGTTTGTGAGCGACGGCCCACAACCCGTGATTCCACACCGTTACGCGCCAAAACCACCTGAGTGCCCTGGGTTGCCACAATCTTGTAACCCAAATCTACCAAACGACGTGCCGGCAGCACCACATCACGCTTGTCACGGTCAGCGACAGAGATAAACACGGTGCCGCCCTCTGGTAGGCTACTACCCACCGCTGCTTGGCTTTTCGCAAATGCACGTGGGAAGTCGCGGTCAAGTCCCATCACTTCACCGGTTGAGCGCATTTCCGGCCCGAGCAGCGCGTCCACAGACTTGCCATCGGCTGTGCGGAAACGCTTAAAAGGCAGCACCGCGCGCTTCACCGCAACCGGCGCATCAATCGGCGCGCGGGATCCGTCACGCTCAGGCAAAAATCCGCTTGCGATCAAATCTGCGATAGTTTCACCGGCCATAATGCGGGCGGCTGCCTTCGCCATTTGAATGCCGAGAGCTTTCGACACAAACGGCACAGTGCGACTTGCACGCGGGTTTGCCTCGATCACATAGAGTTGCCCCTGCGCGATCGCAAACTGCACATTGAGTAGACCACGCACACCAACGCCGCGCGCAATTGCCTCGGTTGCCTCGCGCACCGCGTTGATCTGTGCGTGACCGAGAGTTACCGGCGGCAGAGTACAGCTGGAGTCGCCCGAGTGCACACCGGCCTCTTCAATGTGCTCCATTACGCCACCCATATACAGCTGCTCGCCGTCATAGAGCGCATCAACATCAATTTCGGTTGCGTCGTCAAGGAAGTGATCGACCAGAAGCGGATTGCCTGCCCCGATCAGTGCCTGGCCTTCGATCCGGGCAAAGTAGTCTTCCAACCCTGCCACGGAGTAAATAATTTCCATGCCGCGACCGCCCAAAACAAACGACGGACGCACCAAAACCGGGAAGCCAATCTGCTCAGCAATTTTAATCGCTGCAGCCGGCGTGGTTGCGGTGCCGTGACGCGGTGCTAACAAGCCTGCCGCGTCCAAAATCTCGCCAAATGCGCCACGCTCTTCGGCCAGGTCGATCGCGTCCGGGGTGGTGCCCAAAATCGGCACGCCCGCATCGCGCAAAGGTTTGGCCAGGTTTAGCGCGGTCTGCCCGCCCAACTGCACAATCACGCCAACAAGCTCGCCAGACTGTTGCTCGGCATGAATCACCTCAAGCACATCTTCCAGCGTCAGAGGCTCAAAATATAGGCGATCTGAGGTGTCGTAGTCGGTGGAAACCGTTTCCGGGTTGCAGTTGATCATAATCGTCTCATAACCCGCGTCACCCAGCGCAAATGAGGCGTGCACACAGGAATAGTCGAATTCGATTCCCTGCCCAATACGGTTTGGCCCGGACCCCAAAATAATGATCTTTTTGCGATCTGACGGCAAAACTTCGGTTTCAAAATCGTATGAACTGTAGTGGTATGGAGTCAGCGCTGGGAACTCGCCCGCACAGGTGTCGACAGTTTTGAATACCGGGCGCACATCAAGCCCGTGCCGCAAGCCGCGCACCTCGGCCTCGCTCAGGCCACGCAACTGCGCGATTTGCGCGTCGCTAAAACCGTGGTTTTTCGCCTCGCGCAAAACTTCTTCGCTCAGTTTTGGTGCGGCTTTTACCTGTTCGGCTACCTCGTTAATCAACTGGATCTGGTCAAGATACCACGGGTCGATGTCACAGGCAGCATAAACCTCGTCAATGCTCGCCCCCAAACGCAACGCCTGTTGCACCGCAACGATACGACCGTCGGTCGGCCGTTTAATCTGCTCTAGCAGCTCGGCAACGGTAGCGTTCGTCTCGTGCCAGTGGAATGAACTGTCGCGTTTTTCCAGTGACCGCAACGATTTTTGGAGCGCGGTGGTAAAATTGCGTCCAATCGCCATTGCCTCGCCCACAGATTTCATCGTAGTGGTGAGGGTGTCATCTGCGGCCGGGAATTTTTCAAAGGCAAAACGCGGAGTTTTCACCACAACGTAGTCGATGGTCGGCTCAAAACTCGCCGGGGTTTTTTGCGTAATATCGTTTGGAATTTCGTCCAGTCGATAGCCGATGGCCAGTTTTGCCGCGATTTTTGCGATCGGGAAGCCGGTTGCTTTCGATGCTAGCGCGGAAGAACGCGAAACGCGCGGGTTCATTTCGATGACGATAATGCGGCCCGTAGTTGGCTCCACCGCAAACTGAATGTTGCAACCGCCGGTGTCCACACCCACTCGGCGAATAATGTCGATGCCAATGTCGCGCAAGCGCTGGAATTCGCGGTCTGTAAGCGTTAGCGCCGGGGCAACCGTGATCGAGTCCCCCGTATGCACACCCACCGCATCCACATTTTCAATCGAACACACGATCACCGTGTTGTCAGCCTGGTCGCGCATCAGTTCAAGTTCGTATTCTTTCCAACCGAGAATCGACTCTTCCAAAAGCACTTCACTGGTCGGGCTGTAGTGCAGGCCGTCACCGGCAATACGCACCAGGTCTGCCTCGTCATAGGCAAAACCCGAACCGAGCCCACCCATGGTAAACGATGGCCGCACCACCACCGGATAGCCAAGTTCGAGCGCTGCCACTTTTGCCTCTTCAAGCGTGTGCACAATAGCTGATTTCGCCACGTCTGCCCCGGCTGCCAGCACCAGGTCTTTAAACTGCTGCCGGTCTTCGCCACGCTGAATCGCATCAACTTTCGCGCCGATCAGCTCAACGCCGTGTTTTTCCAGAATGCCCAGTTCATGCAGTTCAATTGCGGCGTTGAGCGCGGTCTGCCCACCCAGGGTTGGCAAAATTGCGTCTGGCTTTTCTTTAATAATAATCGACTCGATCACTTCCGGCGTGATCGGCTCAACATATGTTGCGTCGGCAAAATCCGGGTCGGTCATAATCGTGGCCGGGTTGGAGTTGATTAGAATAACGCGCACGCCTTCGCTGCGCAAAACACGACATGCCTGGGTACCGGAATAGTCAAATTCGCAAGCTTGCCCGATCACGATCGGCCCGGAGCCAATCACCAGCACAGAATTAATATCGCTACGTTTTGGCATTAGTTATTCTCGCTCTCGTTTTTGGCTGTGCTGCAGGTTTTACCCGTCTGTTTCCGCTCTGCAACCAGTTTGCGGAACCGCTCAAACAGATAGAATGCATCGTGCGGACCTGCCGCCGCTTCCGGGTGATATTGCACGCTAAACGCCGGAATATCCAGGCATTCCAGCCCCTCTACCACATCGTCATTCAGGCTGACATGGCTCACACGCACCCGCCCAAACCCGGCTGGCGACTCGTGCTCTTTGTCTTTTTCAAGATCAACAGCAAAACCGTGGTTTTGTGCGGTAATCTCAACTTTGCCGGTGCGCGTGTCCAGCACCGGCTGGTTAATGCCGCGGTGCCCAAAAGGCAGTTTATAGGTGTTAAACCCGAGGGCGCGGCCCAGCAGCTGATTGCCGAAGCAAATACCGAAATATGGGGTGCCCTCCTTTAGCATTTCTGCCAGTATCTCGACCTGTTTGTCACTGGCTGCCGGGTCGCCCGGCCCGTTTGAGTAAAATAGTGCGTCCGGGTTCAATTCCCGCAACTGCTCCAGGCTGGTGTTTGCCGGCAAAACGTGCACTTCAAATCCGTGGTCTGCCAAGTATTGCAGGGTTGCTCGCTTCACGCCCAGGTCAAGCACCGCAATCGTGCCCACAGCTTCCACGCCGTCTGTCACAGGCAGCACATATTTTTCTTTTGTGCTCACAATATCTGACAGGTTTTTCCCGGCCATTGGTGCTTCTTCTTTTACCAGCCGCAGCTGCTCTTCAGCGCTCAGCTCATAGTCGTCTCCGGAAAAAATACCGGCTTGCAGCGCCCCGGCAGATCGAATATGGCGGGTAATCGCCCGCGTGTCCACCCCTGAAATGCCCACAACACTGTCGCTAATCAGGTTTTCGTCCAAAGACTTTTCGGCACGGAAATTCGACACCCGTCGTGCCGCGTCACGCACAACAAAACCGCTCACCCAAATTTTGGCAGATTCCATGTCGGTTTCGTTCACACCGGTGTTGCCGATGTGCGGTGCGGTCATCAAAACAATCTGGCCGGCATAAGACGGATCGGTCAGCGTCTCCTGATAACCTGTCATCGCGGTCGCAAACACCAATTCCCCCAGGGTGCGCCCGAGTGCCCCGTAAGCGCGCCCTTCAAAACGCTTGCCGTCAGCGAGCACCAGCACCGCAGGCCCGGAGTGCACCGCGTGCTGCGGCGGTTGAAATGTTTCTAACATAGTGTCCTCTTTTTCTCGGTCGTCTCTTCTATTTTAGAGGTCTTCCCTGGCAAAAACCTCATCTGCAAATTTTGCTTAATATTATTGTCCAACATAG
This sequence comes from Microbacteriaceae bacterium, assembly GCA_030523945.1. Classification (GTDB taxonomy): domain Bacteria; phylum Actinomycetota; class Actinomycetes; order Actinomycetales; family Microbacteriaceae; genus Canibacter. The sequence continues at coordinate 3,439 of JAUNHM010000036.1, read as the reverse complement.
CAGCAACGTTTTATATGGTCACTTTTTCGCGCTCCGGATTTGCCGCGGAATTTCGGGCAAGTTCGGCTTCGATCAGACTAATAAATCGATTTTGTTCACTGCTTGAGGAAAATCTGAATGCGGATTCCAGTTCGGTTTCGCCAAGTTGCCATAAAACCCCGGCCAGTCCCTGCCGCTCGACCGCTTTACCCACCCGGTATCCGACCGGACCGGCTCCCATAATAGGCGCTAAAGTTACGGGCTGCTCACCATCGACCGCAACCGCGATTCCGTCCGCATAAACGGCAAGTTCGGCATATCCGCGATAGGCTAGGCCCGGCAGGGCAACCCGCTGCAAAGGCGCGCCTTTTTCGGTTGTGGAAACGTAATATACCCTGGTAAATTCGGCAAGCAACTCCCCGGCAAGCTCCTGCGGGTTAAATCCGAGGCGGCTTGCCCGGTCTGCCCGTTTACGCCAACCCCACCACATTCCGGCAAACGCCAAAAGCGCAATAATCGCACAGATTATGCCGTTGACCAGGTATTTACTTTCCATTACCAGCCTCGAAACGCTCCTATTTTTGTTCTAAAATTACCTATATTTTTAATTTACGATTTTTGTTTTAGCGTAATTTGCAAAATTATTTAACCCACCAAATTTACTAAAATCCTTCAAAAATCGCCCCGCTCGCCACTAAAGTTCCGCTACTTTTCCGGCCAGGCAGGTGATTTTCCCGCGCCTGATGGTGGTGTGAATGCTGCCCGGCACTTCCACTCCGAAAAACGGCGAGTTATTGCTGCGGCTGCGCACATTTTCCAGCCCAAAAACGTGCCCTGCACGCGGATCCACCAGGGTAATATCGGCAAATTCTCCGACCTGCAAAGCCTGCGGTTGCTCGCTGAAACTGCCAATTTTCGCAGGTGTCTTGCTGAGCATTTCTTCTAGACGCGCCCAGCTAATGTGCCCGGTTTCGATAAGCGCGAGTTGCGCGATGCCGAATGCGGATTCGAGCCCGATCATACCGAATGCGGCGTGTTCAAATTCGCATGCTTTTGCCTCTGGTGGGTGCGGCGCATGGTCAGTTGCGATAATGTCGATAATCCCCTCGGCCACGGCCTGGCGCAGCGCTTGCACATCACTTTCGCGGCGCAGCGGCGGGTTCACTTTAAAGCGCGCATCATAGTCGCGCAGCAGGTCTTCGGTCAGCAACAGATGGTGAGGGGTGACTTCGGCGGTGACCTGCACGCCCCGCTCTTTGGCCTGTCGCACCACCTCGACCGATCCGGCGGTGGAAAGGTGACAAATGTGCAGTCGTGCCCCGATATGTTCTGCCAGCAGCGCGTCGCGGGCGATAATCGATTCTTCGGCAACGGCCGGCCAACCTGTTAGTCCGAGTTCGCTGGCGAGCGGCCCCTCGTTCATTTGCGCGCCTTCTGTCAGCCGCGGGTCCTGGGCGTGTTGGGCGAGCACGCCGTCAAAACTTTTAATATATTCGAGTGCGCGACGCATCAGCAGCGAGTCGTGCACACACTTGCCGTCGTCGCTAAAAACTCGCACTTTTGCGCGGGATTGCGCCATTTCGCCGATGTCGCTCAGTTGTGTGCCGGCCAGGCCTTTGGTCACGGCCCCGATCGGCCGCACGGTTGCATATCCGGCGTCGTCGCCGAGGGATGCTACCTGTTCGACAACGCTTGCGGTGTCTGCGACCGGGTCGGTGTTGGCCATCGCAAAAACTGTGGTAAATCCGCCTGCGGCCGCTGCTCTGGTACCGGTGTAAACGGTTTCGGCCTGTGGCATGCCCGGTTCGCGCAGGTGGGTGTGCAGGTCGACGAATCCGGTAAATGCGAGCAGTCCTGTGCCGTCGATAATTTGCGCGGTTTCGCTTGCGGCCAGCCCGGTTCCGACCTCGGCGATTTTGCCCTCAGCCACACGAATGTCGCGGGTTTCACCAGTAATTTCGCTGCCCGGCCGGGTTTGACTGGCTGCCAGGTGCACGTTTTTAATTAAAATCTCGCTCATTTATTTACTTTCTTTACCTAGCAGCTTTGTAAGTTTGTGGTGGCGGCGCAGGTTTCGACGTTACTGCCCGAAACTGGCTGGCTAACTTCGCCCATATATTTTGGCCCGACGAGCAGGGTGTGCAGGGCGGCCATGCGCACGCTGACTCCGTTTGCTACTTGCTCGAGCACGGTTGCTTGGGCGGCGTCTGCGGCCGCTGGTGCGATTTCCAGGCCGCGGTTCATTGGCCCCGGGTGCATGATCAGGGTTTTTTCTGGCAGGCGCGCAAAACGTTCTGCGGTCAGCCCCCATTCCCTCGCATATTCGCGGGCGCTCGGAAAGAATGCGTTTTTCATGCGTTCGGTTTGAATACGCAGCATCATTAAAACGTCTGGTTTCGCGTCGATCGCCCGGTCGAGGCTGTGTTCGATTTGCGCCGGCCAGGTGCGCACGCCGTATGGCAGCAGGGTTTCTGGCGCGACGTATGTGACTTCGGCGCCGAGCGTGTTTAGCAGCCACAGGTTTGAGCGGGCCACGCGCGAGTGGGCAATATCGCCGACGATCGCAACGCGCACTCCGTCCAACCCTTTGCCGCGCGCCGCGCCTGGGTGCAGTCTTTCGCGCATTGTGTATGCGTCAAGCAGCGCCTGAGTGGGGTGCTCGTGGGTGCCGTCTCCGGCATTGAGCACGGGCAGGTCGATCCAGCCTCGGTTTGCGAGCAGGGCTGGCGCACCGCTGCTAGAGTGGCGGATAACGACCGCGTCTGCCCCGATTGCGTTGAGAGTTTGGGCGGTGTCTTGCAACGATTCGCCTTTGGAGACTGATGATCCTTTGCCGCTGAAGCTGAGCACGTCTGCGCTGAGGCGTTTTGCCGCGGTGTCAAAGGAGATGCGGGTGCGGGTGGAGTCTTCGAAGAACATGCTCACCACGGTTTTGCCTTTGAGGCTCGGCAGTTTGTGTTTGCCGCGCTGGCTGGCATGGGCAAGTTCGCCGGCCAAATCCAATAGCGCGATAGCCTCATCTCGACTGAGGTCTTTTGTGTGCAACAGATGTCGCATAATTACCCGCACTTTCTTGCCGCGCTAGCGTCTAGGGCAGTCTCGCCGCAACGCTTTCACCTGCTCTCACAGGGCAAACAGACTTTCTCCTATTATAGCACTGCTGTCTTGTCCCCGCCTAAGCGCGTGTCTAATTTTCTGCGCTTCGCCTATAGGTTTTTTGCTAAGTAAAATGCCCCCGGATCTCATCCGAGGGCATTTCACTGTATTATGCTAGCGTGTATGCTTAGCTTTCGTCGCTCTTGCGGCGGCGTCCGATCAGGAACGCACCCGCAGCGGCGAATGCGCCACCGATTGCAAGCAGCCAAGCAGGGGTTGCAGCACCGGTGTTTGCCAGGCCAGAGCCACCCTTACCAGCACCATCGTTGCCAGTGCCGCTGCCGCCAGTGTTACCAGTGTTCTT
>JAUNHM010000035.1:2401-12605 GCA_030523945.1 Microbacteriaceae bacterium | reverse complement strand
GACGACCACACCTTCACCATCGAACTGAAAGCACCGGTTATCTACTTCAAACAGCGTCTTGGCGACCCAGCATACGCGCCGCTGCCAGAAGTTGCATTCAAAGACCTTAAAAAATACGGTGAAGCGCCGATCGGTAACGGGCGATACAAGCTGAAAGACGGCAAAGGCATCGACCCAAACAAGGGCGTCACTGTGGTGAAAAACGAGAACTATCGCGGCACCCGAGCTATCAAAAACGGTGGTATCGAGGTGAAATTCTATGTTAGCGACAACGCAGCATACGCAGACGCGCAAGCAGGCAACCTCGACGTGCTCGACAAGATCCCGTCCAAAGATCTGGCAAACCTCAAAACCGACTTCCCAGACCGCTCAATTTCCAAGCCAAACGCTACCTTCAGTAGCGTCGCAATTCCATACTACCTGGAAGGCTTCCAGGGCGAAGAGGGCAAACTGCGTCGCCGCGCAATCTCATACGCAATCGACCGCCAGGTTATCATCAAAAACGTCTTTAACGACACTCTGAAACCAGCCAAAGACTTTACCTCGTCGGTGCTGCCAGGGTTCAACGACAAAATTAAAGGCAGCGAAGTGCTAGCATACGACAAAAAGAAAGCAAAAGAGCTGTGGGAACAGGCCAACAAAATCGCGCCATGGCCAGCCGACCGCAAATTCGAAATTGCCTTTAACGCAGACGCCAGCCACCAGCCATGGGTGACCGCGGTGAGCAACGACATTAAAAACAGCCTCGGCATCGAGGTGGGCACCAAGCCAATTCCGCTGTTCGCTGACTTCCTGAAGCAGATTAAAGCGAAATCGATTGGTTCAGCGTTCCGCACCACCTGGGGGCCAGACTTCCCAAGCCCGGCAAGCTACCTGCCGCAGCTTTACGGTAATGGCGGATCGGGCAACCAGAGCCAGCACAACAACCCAGAATTCGACAAGATTCTAGACGACGCGAAAAAGGCGAAAACCGCGGAAGACGCTGTGAAAACCTATGAAAAAGCGCAGGAATTGTTGTTCCGTGATCTGCCGGTTGTGCCGCTGTGGAACGGTTCTAGCAACGCTGTTTGGAGCGACAAAGTTTCGAACGTGAAATTCGGGTTCACCGGTGGGGCGTTCTACTCTGACATCGTGAAGAAAAAGAAATAACCCTTCGTTTTAAGCGAAAATGCAGACCCTGGCAGGGGAGTGGCGCAAGCTGCAAACTTGCCGGGGTTTGTTTTTTTGGATGGTTGCGGAGCTGTGTTGGGTTGACCTGGCCGGGGCTGGAGTGGTTGCGGAGCGGGGAGCGAGCTGGGGGCGGAACTGCCGGATGATCTGGGGCTTTGTACGCCGGATTTGTGAGGAAAGCGTGCTGATCTGAGTTTTGTTTTGATGCTGCTGTCGATGCTGATCTGGGCTGAGAAGCGGGTATAGTGCGGCCGGGTACATGCGCCGGGTTAGATGCGCTGGGTGATGATGGCGCTGTGGTCGCCTGCGATGCGGGTGAGGAAGACCGTGATTTCGCCGGTTGTGTTTGCGGTTTTGCTTTTGCTGGCCGCTTTGGTGGCCGGCTTAAGTTTTAGTTTTTTGCGGAAATCTGCTGGGTCGATGTCCACCCCGCGTTTTTTAATCTCGACCCTGGCAGCGCCGAGTCTCTGCAGTGCTTCGCGCACGGCTTTATCGCGCAGCGGTAACACCTCTAAAACGCGAAAACCCTGGGCAAAAGGCGAATCGTTAGTGGTATTTCCTGTGAGATAGGCGATATTTTCGCTGAGCAGCCCAGTGCCGAGCAACCCTGCAAGCTGGCCGATTTGGCGTGCGCGGATCACAGCCGGGTCTGGCTCATAAATATAGGCGCCAAGCGAGGTGACTTCCGGGTCCGGCCAGTCGCTGTCGGCCGTCAGAGCATGCTGCTGTTCGCCCGTAAACACGGTGGCCTTGCGGGCGGCGGGTATTTTTTCGCGCAGAGCGCCCGTCCAAACCAGTGTTTCCACCGCCTGCCGGTCGCAGCTTACCCACTCACAGTCGGCGTTTTCGGGCAGCATTTCGCGCGGAAACCCCGGCCCGAGTTTAATCGCAGCAGGGTATTTTTCCGCCAAAGCAAACACAAAATCAAGGTGCGGGGAGTAGTCCTGCGGCTGCACCCTTTGCGAATTGCGATTGCCGAGCGTGCGCCGCGCCGGGTCAAAAAATAGCGCCGAGTCTCCTGCGCTGCCAGCCATAAAATCTGCCGCATTAAAACCTGACACATCCCCGCAAACCACCTCGGCGGTGACCGGTGGCAAACCTGCTTTTTCACGCGCACTGTTTGTTTCTGAGGCAACCAGCGCCAAATTGTGTGCGGCAAAAGCGGCGGTTAATTCGTCAAGTTCCCAAGCGACCACGCTAATTCCGGCCCGCAAAAGCGCGATACTTTCCGCACCGATACCGCAACCCAAATCCGCAACTTCAGTAATTCCAGCAGAGGCAAAACGCGCCGCATGATGGCGCGCAACCTGCCCGCGCGTGGCCTGCTCCAAGCCGGTCGGGGTAAAAAGTAGCTTGCTGGCAAGCTCCGCACCAAATTTCCCTGCCGCTTTTTTACGTAAATCATGCTGGCCGAGAGCTGCCGCAACCAGGCTCACATCGGCGATTTCCGCCCGCATTTTCTGCTGCACCTGCACACTGCTTGTCCCGCTTGCACTCAATTTTGCCGCAAAAGCGAGCGCATCTTGCCCAGCCGGCTGCAAAAGCGCGAACCAGCCCGGCAGATGCGTGGCAGAATCGAAAGTCATACCCCTATTTTCCCATGTTTTTAAGGCCGGGGAGGTGAGTTTTATCCGCGCTGAGCGAACGCGCCCGGTTTCGTCTTGCCAAAGCCGCGCCATCGTTCTAAACTTACTATTAGCAGGTTTTATGCCGCTATTTTGTTGAGTTTAAAAGAAAGGTCACCTATGTCGGTAGCAATCAAGCCACTCGAAGATCGCATTGTGATTCGCCAGGTTGAGGCAGAACAGACCACCGCGTCTGGGCTGGTGATTCCAGACAGCGCGAAAGAAAAGCCGCAGGAGGGCGAGGTGCTCGCTGTTGGTCCGGGTCGCGTAGACGACAACGGCAACCGCGTGCCTGTCGACGTGAAGGTGGGCGACAAGGTTATTTACTCAAAATACGGCGGCACCGAGGTGAAATACGGCGCAGACGAGTTTTTGATCCTTTCTGCGCGCGACGTGCTCGCTGTTGTGGAACGCTAATTTCTTTAGGAAATTATCCGATTTGTAGCATACAGGGCGAGAAAAGACAATTGTCTTTTCTTGCATTGTGTGGGCGCTAATATTTTGCATAATTAGTCGTTTTGCGGCGTAAGTATAAACGGGGGTGGCCGGTTGGTCGCCTCCGTTTTTGCTGTTAGTGTATTTTTAAGCAAGGGGCGGTAAAATTGGGGTGTTATGAAAGAAAATGAGCAAGCGGGCGGGTCTGCAGATCAGTTCGGGCAGCAGTCGGAGACGCAAGTTGGCCAGGTGGAAGCCGAGCAGGTCGCGCAGAGTCGCAGCGGTTGGGTGATTAGCGAAGCAACTGGCACGCCGGAAAAATCGCGCCGCGCACATGCTGGGAAAAAGTTTGAAACCGTAACCTCCAGTATGGCAGCTGCACCAGCTCACGCACCAGCAACCGCGAAAAACCACGACTCTGGCCTGCCTGAAAGCGGAACCGCCCCAGAAACCGAGCAAATGTCCAGCCTAATGGTGATGCTGCTCGGGATTCTTGGCGGACTCTACCTGCTCTACACGCTCGGCTGGTTCACACTCGTGCAAGAACAGTCGCGCATTCTCAATATTGAAACGCGCTTGCAACAGCAGCCTTGGTGGCAGGTGTTGCCGCAAAATTTGACGTTTTGGAGCATCGTGTTCGCGCCCGTGCTGTGGTTTGGCAGCGCAATGATTATGCTGCGGAAAAACACCTCCCGACTGCTGGTCGCTTTGCTGGTGGGTGCTGTAGTTTTGGTGCCGATCCCGGTTTTGCTGAGTTTGGTGGGGGGATAGATGAGCATCGAAAATGGCCCGAAAATTAGCCCGGAAATTGGTGCGGAAAATACTTCGAAATCAAGTTCGGTAACCGTTCATGGAGTTGCGGCAGAAATCCAGGAAATCGCTCCAAAACCTGCCGAAAACATCGCAACAGGTCAGGCCCCGCGCAAAAAAATTTGCTGGTTTGGGTGGTTGTTTTGTGCTGTGCCGCTTTTGCTGCTTGCCTACACCGAATACGCTGCGATCGGGAACTTAACCGGCGTTCCAGCGCAGATTGCAAAGCAGGGAGCGCACCTGCAGTTCGCCGGTTGGGTGCTGCTGGTCGGCGGGGTGGTTTTGCCTCCTGTCGCAGCCGCGCTCGCGCTGTGGTTCGCGCGTCACCGCAAAAGAATGCGGGTTTTGCTGCTGTTTACCGCGCTCGCCGTGACAGTGATGTGGCAGAACCAGTTTAGCTGGTTTTTCCGCCTGTTCCCCAACTTTTTCCTGGGGAGCTAAGCAAAGACCGGGCGCCCAAACCTGGCACCCGGCCTCACAAATCGCCTAACTTTGGCAATGAGCTTAAGCAGACGGAAACTAAGCCTACGTCATGCCTAAGCTCGCATCGCGACTAAGTCAAATAACCAAACCGCACCTAAACCGCCGAAATATTGATTGCGCAGGTCAGATCCGCGGCAATTACAGCATCGACAGTCCTTGTTTCACGCTGCTACAGCCCCGTTTCACACTAGTCCACCCCTGATTCCCGGGATTTCCATTAATTTTTCGCATTCATTCCCGCGTTTTCCGCACATTTGGTTGCTTCCAGGTTAATTCTTTGTAAACTCGCCGGCGTTTTTCCGGTCTCACGGTTTTTCCCAGGTTCAAAATGGTAGGCTTATAAGTGGTGTAAACCAACTCTGCGGCAAAAGCGGCAGAGTAAATACAGAGCATTAGAGGTGCCTGGTCATCGGTTGTTGCTTCCTCGCTTTGGCGGGTGGGCGGCAACTGACGATCAGCTACCTGCGCTTGGGGCGCGATGTTCTGGCTGAATATGTTAGGAGTTCCCGTGGAGGGTGCTGAAATTAAATTCGCCGAGGCCATTATCGACAATGGTTCTTTTGGCAAGCGCGTAGTGCGTTTTGAGACCGGCCGTTTGGCGCAGCAGGCGCAGGGTGCGGTTGCTGCTTATTTGGATGAAGAAACTATGCTTTTGAGCGCGACTAGCGTTTCGAAGCAGCCGAAGGAGCACTTCGATTTCTTCCCGCTGACTGTTGATGTGGAAGAGCGCGCTTATGCGGCGGGTAAAATTCCGGGTTCTTTCTTCCGTCGTGAGGGTCGCCCTTCGACCGAGGCTATTTTGGTTTGTCGTTTGATTGACCGTCCGTTGCGTCCTTCTTTTGTGGATGGTTTGCGTAACGAGGTGCAGATCGTTGTGACTGTTTTGTCGATTGCGCCGGGCGAGTTTTATGATGCTTTGGCGATTAACGCCGCTTCTGCGTCGACCCAGATTTCGGGGTTGCCTTTCTCTGGCCCGATCGGTGGCGTGCGCATGGCGCTGATTAACGGCCAGTGGGTTGCTTTCCCGACGGAAGAGCAGCTGAAGTTGGCTGTTTTTGACCTGGTTGTGGCCGGTCGCGTGATCGATAAGGCTGATGGGTCGAGCGATGTTGCGATTATGATGGTGGAAGCTGAAGCCACCGAGGTGAGCTGGGATCTGATCAAAGACGGCGCGAAAAAGCCTGATGAGGGTGTTGTGGCCGATGGTCTGCTTGCTGCGAAGCCGTTTATTGCTGAGCTGTGCCGGGCACAAAAGGCGCTTGCCGAGCAGGCTGCGAAAGAGGTGCAGGATTACCCGACCTTCCCGCCTTACAGCGATGAGCTTTACAGTGCGGTTGCCAGCGTTTCTGAAGAGAAACTGCGCTATATTTACCAGATTGCTGACAAGATCGAGCGCCAGGACGCTGACGATGCTTTGAAAGAGAGCGTGCAGGAAGCTGTTGCGGCAAAGATTGAGGCTGGCGAGTTGCCTGAAGAGGCGGCCGGTCAGGTGAGCGCCGCATACAAGTCTGTGACTAAAAAGATTGTGCGCGGCCGTATTTTGACCGATGGTGCGCGTATCGACGGCCGTGGCCTGCGCGATATTCGCACGCTTGACGCTGAGGTGCAGGTGATTCCGCGCGTGCACGGTTCGGCTATTTTCCAGCGCGGCGAAACCCAGATTTTGGGCGTGACCACGCTGAACATGTTGAAGATGGAGCAGCAGATTGATTCGCTTTCTCCGAGCACTTCAAAGCGCTACATGCACCACTACAACTTCCCGCCATATTCAACGGGTGAGACCGGCCGTGTGGGCAGCCCGAAGCGCCGCGAAATCGGCCACGGCTTCCTGGCTGAGCGTGCGCTGGTGCCGGTTTTGCCGAGCCGTGAAGAGTTCCCTTACGCGATCCGTCAGGTGTCTGAGGCGCTTGGTTCGAACGGCTCGACTTCGATGGGTTCTGTGTGTGCCTCGACCCTGTCGCTGCTGAACGCTGGTGTGCCGCTGCGTGCGCCGGTTGCCGGTATCGCAATGGGTCTGGTGAGCGATGAGGTTGACGGTGAAACCCGCTACGCTGCGCTGACCGACATTTTGGGTGCGGAAGACGCGCTGGGTGACATGGACTTCAAAGTTGCCGGCACTAGCGAGTTTGTCACCGCAATCCAGCTCGACACTAAACTTGACGGCATTCCTGCCGATGTTTTGATCGGTGCTTTGAGCCAGGCGAAAGAGGCGCGCGAGGCGATTCTGGAGGTGCTGAACGAGGCGATTGACACGCCAGACGAGATGGCACCAACCGCACCGCGCATTTTCACCGTGAAGATCCCGGTTGACAAGATCGGTGAGCTGATCGGGCCAAAGGGCAAGACCATTAACGGCATTCAAGACGAGACCGGCGCTGAAATTTCGATTGACGATGACGGCACCGTTTATATCGGCGCTGGCGACGGCGAGTCGGCTGAAGCTGCCCGTCTGCAGGTGAACGCAATCGCAAACCCGCAAAACCCGGAGGTTGGCGAGCAGTACTTGGGTACTGTGGTGAACCTGCGTGAGGGGCTGGGTGCGTTTGTGAGTCTGCTGCCTGGTAAAGACGGTTTGCTGCACATTTCTGAGGTGCGCAAGCTGAACGACGGCAAGCGCGTCACCGACTTGGAGGATGTGCTTTCTGTGGGTCAGAAGGTGCTGGTAGAGATCAGCCGGATCGACGATCGCGGTAAGGTTTCACTGGTGCCGGTTTTGCCTGAAGAAGAGGGCGAAGAAGGTGCTGAAGATGTCGAGGGTGAAACCAGCCTTGACGATTTGATCGACTTTGACGGAGTATCATCCGCAGAATCAGAGTAATCGCTGCTTAGTTTGCGCGCCGCGGCGCGCAAACTAATCTGATGGGGCGCTGGAAAATTCTAGCGCCCCATTTGCTTTTCAGAGATTTTTCAGCTGGCGTGATAAAATGAGAATGTACCTTAAATTCGATGATGAAAGGAGTCGAAAATGAATAGGAAACAGTTGCAACTGAAAGCAGCGGTAATTACTCTGGCCATTTTGGTGCCTTTCTTGGTATTTTTCTGGCTGAAATGGCGTGAGGAAATGTCGCCGCTAACATGGCTGGCATTTGGTGGATTCGCAGTATTCTTGTGGCTGGCAATGTGGGGCATGCTCACTGTGAAGCATCGCGACTACACCAAACCAGGCACAAAACCCTAAATTTTAGGCGAGCAGCCATCGAAACACACCAGTTTCGGGGATTGTTGCGCGAAAAGCCGGGGCATTCAGCGACTGTGCAAAAGGGAAGAGTATAGTAAAACCTATGCTAAACCCATTGCCGCTTCCACTAAACACCCCCGAAATCACACAACAACTGCCGGGCGGGCTGCTACGCCGCAGCGTCCTGCCAAACGGGGTGCGTGTGCTCACCGAAGCAATTCCCGGCTCCCGCTCCGCTAGCATCGGCTTCTGGATCGGCGTCGGCTCCGTCGACGAACAAGAAACCAGTGCAAACCTGGCCGGTAGCCTCGGCTCCACCCACTTCCTCGAACACCTGCTGTTTAAAGGCACCGCGACCAAAAGCGCCTACGATATTGCCTCCGCATTCGACCGCATGGGGGCCGACCACAACGCCCTCACCGCCAAAGAACACACCTGTTATCACGCAAAAGTGCGCGACGCAGACTTGCCCCGTGCACTCTCGCTGTTGACAGAAATGGTGTGCGCCAGCGTGCTCGACAAAAACGAATTTGAAACCGAACGCGGCGTAATTTTAGAAGAACTCGCAATGGCCGCAGACGATTTGAGCGATGTTGCGCACGAAAAGTTTTTTGAAACCGTGCTCGCAGGCGACCCGCTCGCCTGGCCGATCGGCGGCACCCCCGAAATCATACGCGCAGTCGACCGCGACAGCGTGTGGCAGCACTATCAAAGTAGGTACACGCCGGGCGCGCTGGTGGTCACAGTCGCCGGAGCCGTAAACCATGACGCATTTGTGGCGCAACTCGCTGCAGAACTCGACAAAATCGGCGAAAAATGGGCGACTAGCAACTCTGGTGCGCCACTGCCACGCCGCAAAATTGAGCAAAATCTGGACATTGAGTCGCTGCCGTTTCTGCCGGTGCAGCGCGACAGCGAACAGGTGCACCTGCTGCTTGGCGGGCAATCCTTTGTCAAACTCGACGAGCGGCGCTTCGCGATCAGCCTGCTCAACTCGATTTTGGGTGGTGGCATGGCCAGTAGGCTCTTCCAAGAAATTCGCGAAAAACGCGGCCTGGCATACACTACATATTCGTTCAACGCCAGCTATTCTGCCGGTGGTGCGTTCGGGATTTACGCTGCCTGCGCGCCAGAAAATGCCCAGCAGGTCGCCCAAATCGTCGACGATGAACTAGCAAAAATTGCGAGCGAACCGGTTGCCGACGCAGAACTAGAGCGGGCACTAGGGCAGATTTCCGGGTCTAGCACGCTCGGCCTTGAAGACTCTGAAGCGCGCATGGCCCGACTCGGATATGCAGAACTCGGATCTGGCGAATTTTGGGAGCTGGAAGCATCGCTGGCGCGACTAAACGCTGTGACCAAAGCCGATATCACCGCTGTTGCGGCAGACCTGCGGGAGCAAGCTGGCAGTCGCGTGGTCGTGGGAGATATTCAGAAAGCAGGATTTTAATGGCTGGGCAGCAGCCGGGCGGTGAAATGAGTGCTGAGCAGCGGCGCGGCAAAAAAATGCTGCGCGGTGCGCTCATCTCTGTGGCAATGCTAGCAGTTTTGCTAGCAATATATCTTGTTTCAATCGTGTGGCGCGTCGGCGGCCTTTTACAGGGTGGCGGCACCCTCAGCCTGGTGCTCGGCGCGAGCCTGCTCATTTTTGTGGCAATCGCATTCTGGGCAATACAGCGCGAAATTCGTTTCGGCATTGCCGCAACCAAACTTAGCCGCCTGCTTGACGCAGAAGGGGGAGTGCTCGACCTTGAAATCAGCGCTGATCCTTCCGGTAGAGCCAACCGCGCAGAAGCCCGCGAAAAACTAGCGGAGCTGGAAAAAGCGACAGAAACCGAACCGGACAAATGGCAAAACTGGCAGCGACTGGGCATTGTGCGCCGCGCCGCCGGCAACGACAGAGGAGCGCGCCAAGCGATCCGCACCGCGATCACACTCCACCGGCAACAAAACCGCTAACAACCAGATCGAAAGCCGGTTTCCGGGTGGAAAACAAGCCGCAGACCGGGCGAGTTACATGTTAAAAAGTAAGTAAAACACCTGGTGAATTCCGCCCCGCAACGCAATAGAGAGAACGGGCGATTTTCACAAAAATAATTAAAAATAGCCTGTTAAACTAGAATCGTGAGCGAAAAAATAGCAACCCCATACGAAGACCTGCTGCGAGACGTGCTGGCAAACGGTACCCACAAAGGCGACCGCACCGGTACTGGCACAAAAAGCGTGTTTGGGCGGCAAATTCGTTACGATTTGAGCCGCGATTTTCCGCTCATTACCACCAAACGTGTGCACTTCAAATCGGTTGCGATCGAACTGCTGTGGTTTTTGCGGGGCGATAGCAACACCAAATTTTTGACCGAAAATGGTGTCACAATTTGGGACGAATGGGCTGACGAAAACGGTGAACTCGGGCCGGTTTATGGCGTGCAGTGGCGCAGCTGGCCCACCCCTGCAGGCGAGCACATTGACCAGATTGCCGCTCTGATCGAGCGACTGAAGCAAG
>JAUNHM010000035.1:0-2377 GCA_030523945.1 Microbacteriaceae bacterium | reverse complement strand
AACTCTCGCAGGCACATCGTTTCTGCCTGGAACGTGGCAGAAATTGAAAATATGGCGTTGCCGCCATGCCACGCGTTTTTTCAATTTTATGTCGCAGACGGTAAGCTTTCGTGCCAACTATACCAGCGCTCAGCCGACATGTTTTTGGGAGTGCCGTTTAACATCGCAAGCTATGCGCTGCTGACAATAATGGTTGCGCAGCAGGTGGGGCTGGAGCCTGGCGAATTTGTGTGGACCGGCGGTGACTGCCACATCTATGACAACCATGTGGAGCAGGTGAAAACCCAGCTTGAACGCGAGCCGTATCCGTACCCGCAAATCAGGGTGCAAAAAAAGTCGAGCATATTTGACTACACACTAGCAGATTTTGAAATCGTGGATTATCGCCACCACCCGGGTATTAAGGCGCCAATCGCAGTATAGGGTCGAGTGTTAAATGACTACTGAGCAGACTAACTCCGCGGGCGAAAACGCGGCGGCAGGGGAGGTGTCGCAAGCGGCGCTAGTCGCGAGCTTGCGACAGGCCGCAGCGGGCGGGGTCGGCGTGATCTGGGCACAAGCGGCAGGCGCAGTGGACTTTGCCGACCCCGCCGCAGCTGCGGCCTGGGTGCGGCGACCAGGCGGAGGTGCCATCGGGCGAAACGGTGATATGCCGTGGCACCTGCCAGCAGACCTGAAATGGTTTCAAGAAGTAACCAAAAACAGCACGGTAATCATGGGCCGCCGCACCTGGCACTCCCTGCCGCCGCGATTTCGCCCACTGCCACATCGCCGCAACATTGTGGTGACGCGCTCAAGCGCGGCTTTCGCTGGCGCCGAAACGGCAGCCAGCGTGCCCGCAGCCCTAGCGCTTGCCGCAGAAAACGCTGACGCGCCCGTGTGGGTGATCGGCGGCGGGCAAATCTATGAAGCCGCGCTTGAGCACGCCACTGTTACGGCGATCACCCAACTGGGCCTCAATGTGCCCGACGCAGACACCTATGCGCCGGCACTTTCTGCAGACTGGCAACTAGTCGGCCACACCGCACCCGCCGGCCACCAAAAGTCCGCGCCCGCCACCGGGCCAGCACAATCGGCCGCTTCCATAAAAAACACAACACCCGCAGAATCTGATACTGCTCTGGAATCGAGCCAAACACCTGCCGGTCAAAATGCTGCTAACCCTGCTGCAAACCAGGACGAAATTCCACACGTCTTCACCGCCTGGATGCGCAACTAATATCTACAAAGTAGATAAATAAGTGCTAACCCCGCTGAAAACCGGGCCAAAAGTTTCCGCAAAACTGGACTGAAATTTTTGCAATAAAAAACCGGGCCAAAAACCTCCAAAACCCATCCAAAAACCGGGTTAGAATTATTAAAAACCTGTCCAAAATTATCTACAAAGTAGACAAAAACCAGCCTCAAACCAGCTGCCAAAACGCCCCAGTTTCAGTATTTAAGGATAAAGGTGTAAATTTGATAGTGATGTGGCAAAGCCGCAGTTAGTTTTCCGCCGCCCGCGCTCGAACACGCGCCCACCCCGGCAAAAAGAAGTCGTCTGTGCAGCACAGACAAAAAACAAACCGCAAAACAGCAGGAGAATATGGAACAGCAAACCGCAACCCCGCAAGCCCAAACCCCACCAAAACTTAGGCCAGGCACACTGCGCACCTATCCGCTCGGCGGCCTCGGCGAAGTCGGCCGCAACATGACCGTATACGAAATCAACGGCAAACTCCTGATCGTAGACTGCGGCGTGCTCTTTCCAGAAACCGAACAGCCGGGCATCGACCTGATTTTGCCAGACATCACCAAACTCGACGATCGACTAAACGACATCGTCGCCCTCGTGCTCACACACGGCCATGAAGACCACATCGGCGGCGTGCCATACCTGCTCAAACGGCGCGGCAACATTCCCGTCTACGGATCAAAACTCACCCTCGCGCTCGTCGACGCAAAATGCAAAGAACACCGCCAAAACCCGCAACTGCACATCGTCACAGAAGGTGAAAAGCGCAAAGTCGGCGACTTCGAACTCGAATTTGTGGCCGTAAACCACTCCATTCCAGACGCGCTCGCCGTCGCCATCCGCACCGAAGCAGGCACCGTGCTAGCAACCGGCGACTTCAAAATGGACCAGCTGCCGCTCGACGGTCGCATCACCGACCTGCGCGCGTTTGCCCGGCTCGGCGAAGAGGGCGTGGATCTATTCCAGGTGGACAGCACCAACGCTGACGTGCCCGGTTTTACCCCGCTGGAAAAAGAAATCGGGCCGGTGCTCGACCGGGTCATCGCCGGCACCCGCGGCAAAGTCGTGGTGGCGAGTTTTTCCAGCCACGTGCATCGCGTGCAACAGGTGCTAGAAGCCGCCGCAAACAACGGGCGCAAAGTC
>JAUNHM010000034.1 GCA_030523945.1 Microbacteriaceae bacterium | reverse complement strand
TTATGCCTTACATTACCGCGTCGATTATTACACAGCTGTTGCGCGTGGTTATTCCTCACTTCGAGACTCTGCACAAAGAGGGTCAGGCGGGCCAGGCGAAACTGACCCAGTACACCCGTTACCTGACTATCGGTTTGGCTATTTTGCAGGCAACCACCCTGATCGTGACCGCGCGAAGCGGCCTGCTGTTCGGTGGTGTGCACTCTGACGCTTGTAGCAAGATCGTGTCTAACGAATGGTGGGCGATGCTGATACAGATCATCACCATGACCGCAGGTACCGGTCTGGTTATGTGGATGGGTGAAATCATTACCGAGCGCGGTATCGGTAACGGTATGTCGCTGCTGATCTTCACCTCGATCGCTGCTGGCTTCCCGGCTGCTCTGGGCGGTATTCTGGTGCAGCACGGTTGGGAAATGTTCCTGTTCATCCTGCTGATCGGTATGCTCGTTGTGCTTGCGGTTGTGTTCGTGGAGCAGTCACAGCGCCGTGTGCCTGTGCAGTACGCGAAGCGCGTGGTGGGTCGTCGCAGCTATGGCGGCACCAGCACCTACATTCCGATTAAGGTAAACATGGCCGGTGTGATCCCGGTAATCTTTGCCTCGTCGATTCTGTTTGTGCCAATGCTGATTACCCAGTTTAACCAGCCGGAGCCGGGCAAAGAGCCTGCGGGCTGGGTGCTGTGGATTTCGCAGAACCTGGTGCAGGGTGACCAGCCGCTTTACATGGTTGTGTTCTTCCTGCTGACGATTGCGTTCGCGTTCTTCTACATCAACATTACTTTCAACCCGACCGAGATCGCTGACAACATGAAGCGCTACGGCGGCTTTATCCCGGGTGTGCGTGCCGGCCAGCCAACCGCTGACTTCTTGGGTTACGTGATCAACCGTGTGACCAGCGCGGGTGCCCTCTACCTGGGTATTATCGCGTTGCTGCCGCTGATCGCGCTGTCGCTGTTCAACGCGAACCAGAACTTCCCGTTCGGTGGATCATCGATCCTGATTATCGTGGGTGTGGGTCTGGAAACCGTGAAGCAGATTGACGCACAACTGCAGCAGCGCCACTACGATGGGTTGCTGAAGTAAATGGTACTGGACGCGAAACACCTGCTGATTATTGGTGCACCGGGAGCCGGTAAAGGCACCCAGTCTGGCAAAATTGCGGAACGCTACGGCGTGCCGGTAATTTCGACCGGGGACATTTTCCGCGCAAACATTAAAGAGCAGACCGATCTGGGCAAGCGTGTGCAGGCTTTGATCGAAAACGGCGAGCTCGTGCCAGACGAACTGACCAACGAAATCGTGGCAGACCGCCTCTACCAGGCAGACACTGAAAACGGCTTCTTGCTAGACGGATACCCGCGCACGGTAGCTCAGGTGCACGCTCTGGACGAAATTTTGGCAAAGAACAATCGCAAACTTGACGCGGTTGTGTTGCTGGCGGCAGACACCGAGGAGGTAGTGCAGCGGCTTTTGAAGCGTGCTGCCGAGCAGGGTCGGGCTGACGACACTGAAGAAGTGATCCGTCACCGGCAAGAAGTTTATGCTGAGCAGACCGCACCGCTGATTTCCCTGTTTGAAGAACGCGGCATTTTGGTCGAGGTTGATGGCCTGGGCGAGATTGACGCTGTTGCGAGCCGGGTCGCGGCCGGACTAGACGCGCTACTTAGCGAGTAAGGGACGAAAATGCGGGGTATTCGGCGGTCGATTTACAAGTCTCCGGCACAGCTGCGGCTAATGCTGGAACCAAACCTGATCACTTACGAAGCCCTGAAAGCTGCCGAAGCTGCCTGCGTAGTGGGCGCAACCCTGCTCGATCTGGACCGAGCTGCAGAAGAAAAAATCCGCGAACTCGGTGCAGCACCAAACTTTATGCTCGAAGGCACATACCGCCACACAATCTGCGCAAATGTGAACGATGCGGTGGTGCACGCGGTGCCAACCGACTACGTATTGCAGCCGGGCGACATGATTTCTATCGACTGCGGCGCGATCTTGGACGGCTGGAACGGCGACTCGGCCTTGACCGTGGTTTTGCCAGACGCTGACCGGCCGGAACTGGTAAAAGCGCGCGAAGAACTGAGCTACCACACCGAACAGTCCATGTGGCACGGCATCGCAGCATTGGCACAAGGGCGCTACCTAAACGAGGTAGGCGTTGCGGTCGAAGACTACATTACAACCCACAGCGATTACAGCATCGTTGAAGAATACATCGGTCACGGCATCGGCCGGGCAATGCACGAAGATCCGCCCGTTTTCAACGTGGCAATGGCACGGAAAGGGCCGGAAATCAAACCGGGCTTGTGCGTCGCAATCGAGCCAATTATCGCCGCAGGCAAAAACAAAACAGTCATCGACCAGCAAGACGGCTGGACCGTGCGCATGGCCGACGGCAAAGACAGCTGCCAGTGGGAACACAGCGTCGCAATCCACAAAGACGGCATCTGGGTGCTAACGGCCCCAGACGGCGGTGCGGCAGGCCTCGCCCCATTCGGCATCACCCCAACCCCAATCGCCTAGTTACAAAATAACAATTTCATTAGTTAACCTCTCGTTAATCTGGTGTACGACTGCCGGTAACCTAAATAGCGTATTCTTTTGAAAGTCCGAGAAAAATCTCGGGTGACCTAACAGAAGGATATAAAAAATGAAGCCTATGCGCTTTTTTACTGCGGCGGTTGCTACAGCGGCTGTTGCTGCAATGGTACTCACTGGTTGCTCAAGCCAGAAAACTGCTGACGGGGGGGGGAACAACAAGCCAGCTGACGGCAAGACCGTTGACTGGAAGACCGTTACCTCAGCTAAAGACGCTGGCGGGTTCGCTGCACTAGAAGCTGCAGCTAAAAAAGAAGGCGAACTGAACGTAATCGCACTGCCACACGACTGGTCAAACTACGGTCAGGTAATCGCAGCATTCAAAAAGAAATACCCAGAAATCAAGGTAAACGAGCAGAACCCAGACGCTTCTTCAAAAGACGAAATTGCAGCTGCCAAAGCTAACAAGGGCAGCAAGAACGCTCCAGATGTTTTCGACCTGGGCATCGGTGTAGCAAGCACCTCAACCGAATACTTCGCACCATACAAAGTACAGGCATGGGACAAAGTTCCAGCTGAAAACAAAGAACCAAGCGGCCTCTACATCGCTGACTACACCGGCCTGATGACCCTCGGCTGGAACAAAGACAAATACGGCGACATCGACGTAACCAAACTGGTTTCATCACTCAGCGACGCAAAATTCAAGGGCACCGTTGCACTCAACGGCAAGCCAGCTGAAGCCGGCGCGGCAATGAACGGCTTCCTCGCAGTGAACCTGAACGAGGGCGGCACCATCGATGATCTGAAGCCAGGCCTGGAAGCGTTCAAGAAACTGAAACAGGCCGGCACCCTGACCACCGTTGACGTGACCAAAGCTACCATCGACGCTGGCCAGACCGGTGTGGTTTTCGACTGGAGCTACAACCAGCTCTCAACCGCAAAGCGCATGAAAGAGAAGGGCGTAAACTGGGAGATCAAGCCGCTGCCAAAGGGTCAGGTTGTGCAGTACTACAACCAGGCAATCAACAAAGACGCACCACACCCAGCAGCTGCTCGCCTGTGGCAGGAATTCCTGTACACCTCTGAAGCACAGAACCTGTGGATGAAGGGTGGCGCTTACCCGGTACTCATGAAGGCAATGGAGAAAGACGGCTCAATCGACAAGACCGCTCAGGCAAACCTGCCAAAGCTGGGCGAGGCCATCTCTTACACCTCTGACAAAGCCAAGACGATCACCGAATGGCTGAAAAAGAACTGGGACGCAGCAATCGGTAACTAACGCCTAAGTGCGGCTAGTTGACGACCGCCGCGGTAACCATGCCGCGGCGGCTTCCCCCAAATCAATACAGAAAGTCCATTATTTATAATGACAACGCTTTCAAATGTGGTTTCGCCTTCTTCGTCTGCGCCTGAAGCTCCTGCTCAGCGCGGTGCGAAGGGGGCGAAACCCCGTAAAAATCGTACTTTTAAGCTTGGGCCAACCCTTGGCACGATTCCGTTTTTCGTGTACATTGCGGTATTTTTGCTGCTGCCGACCGGAATTATGGCGGCCCAGGCGTTTTTGGCTGGCGACGGATCGTTTACGCTTAAAAACTTCGAGGTGATGACGCAGAAGAACACCATCGAGGCGTTCGTAACCTCGTTCTGGGTTTCTACGCTGTCGTCAGCGATCGGCGTGGTTTTTGGCGGATTGGCGGCCTATGCGCTGGTGCTTGGCGCCGAACATAACTCGCTGTTGCGCCGGATTGTGGTTTCGCTGTCGTCGGTTTTGGCGCAGTTTGGTGGTGTGATGCTGGCGTTTGCGTTCATCACGACCGTCGGTGCGACCGGTACTCTAACGCTGGTTTTTGAATCGCTAAGCGAGATGACCGGCAACCCGGCCCTGAAAATTGACCCGACCTGGCTGTCGACTTTGCCGGGTCTTGTGACGGTCTACAGCTACTTCCAGATTCCGCTGATGATTCTGGTGTTTATTCCGGCGCTTGACGGGATCCGCCCGCAGTGGCGCGAGGCAAATGCGGTGTTTGGCGGGTCTAACCTGCAGTACTGGCGAAACGTTGGCCTGCCGATTTTGTGGCCGTCGATCCTTGGATCTTTCCTGCTGCTGTTTGCAAACGCGTTCTCTGCATTCGCGACCGCCGCGGCACTTTTTGCGCAACGCTCGATTTTGGTGCCTTTGCAGATTAAATCGGCACTCAGCAACGAGCTTGATACCGAGCTGGACGGCATTGCGGCCACGCTTGCAACCGCGATGATTGTGGTGGTTTCGGTGATTGTGCTTATCAACTACTTCCTGACCAAGCGCTCGGATAAGTGGGTGAAATAGTGTCTTTTACAAAGAAACAACGCCGTCGGCAGACGGTATTCCGCTGGGTTGTCTTGACGAGCGTGCTCGGGTTTTTGATGATTCCGCTGCTGTCGATGCTGATTTTTACCTTCCGTCAGCCGCTCAGCAAAACTGAACCGTGGACTGTTAAAACCTGGGCGACGGTTTTTGGCACTGGCGAGTCGAACGACCGCATGGAGCGGATTTGGGAAGGTTTGAACAACTCGCTTTTGATGGGCGTTTTGACCGTGTTTTTGATGCTGGCGCTGTTGCTGCCTACGATGCTGATCGCGCGGCTGTACAGTCCGAAACTGCTAAAGGTAGTCGAGTTTTTCACGACTTTGCCGCTGGCGTTGCCGGCTATTGCGCTGGTTGTGGGGCTCGGGCCAGTTTTCCGTTTTATGGCGGCAGAAATGGGTATGGAGGACTCATATTGGTTGGGGCTTGCGTACGTGATTTTTGTGCTGCCGTATTCGTTCCGCGCGATCGATGCGGGTATGAAGCAGATGGACGTGCGCACGCTGTATGAGGCGGCGCGCTCGCTCGGTGAGTCGTGGATGGGCACGCTGATGCGTGTGATTGTGCCGAATTTGCGCTCTGCGATTTTGTCTGCTTGCTTTATTTCGGTGACTGTAGTGCTGGGTGAATACACCATTGCGGCGCTGCTGCTGCGGCAAAACCTGCAGACTTCGCTTTATCTAATCGGGCAATCTGACCCGTCAATCAGTTCGGCGATGAGCTTGCTCGCGCTGCTATTTGCAATGTTGGTGCTGGTGATTATCGACATCCTCAGCGGAAGAAAGAAAGGCGCTAAGCGTGGTTAATGAAATTGCGAAAAGCGTTGTGATGGATACGCTTGTGAAGACTTATGGCAGCACGCGGGCGCTGGATGATTTTTCGCTGGCGATGGAACCGGGCGAGATGATCGTGCTGCTCGGGCCGTCTGGCTGCGGCAAGACGACTGCTTTGCGGTCGCTTGCGGGTCTGGAGAGCATCGATTCTGGGACGATCACCGTCGGCGGCAAAGACCTGACCGGGGTGTCCGCGTCAAAGCGCAACATGGCGATGGTTTTCCAGGCGTACTCCCTGTTCCCGCACATGACCGCGGCCGAGAACGTGGCCTACGGGCTGCGCGTGCGCGGGGTTGGTAAAGCGCGGCGCACCCAGACCGCGAACGAGTACTTGGAGCTGGTTGGCCTGGGCGATCAGGCGAACAAGTACACGCACCAGATGTCGGGCGGGCAGCAGCAGCGCGTGGCGCTGGCTCGCGCGCTCGCGGTGCAGCCGGATGTGTTGCTGCTCGACGAGCCGCTGTCGGCGTTGGACGCGAAAGTGCGCGTGCAGCTGCGTGATGAGATTCGCCGCATCCAGCTGGAAACCGGGGCGACGACCCTGTTCGTGACTCACGACCAGGAGGAGGCGCTGGCGGTTGCTGACCGCGTCGGCGTGATGCAGAGCGGGAAACTGCAGCAGCTCGCCTCGCCAGAGACGGTGTACAACACCCCCGCAAACGGCTTTGTGGCGTCGTTCATTGGGTTAACCAACCGCCTCCCAGGGTTTACGACCGACGCGCAAACCGCGGTGGTTTACGGGCAGCGGATTGCGCTGTTGCCTGGGTCTGCGACTGGTAAGGTTGAGGTCTTGGTGCGGCCGGAGTCTGTGACCGCAGTGCCTGCTGCTTCTGAGGCGGAGTCGCACGCGCGCGTGGTGCAGGCGTCATTCCTCGGCTCTATCGCGCGCTTCACGATGGAGGACACGGCTGGGCGCCGTGTCGAGTCGCAGCTGCCAGCTGGGCAGGCGGCATCGCTGCGCATCGGCGACTATGTGCAGTTCCAGTTCCGTGATATGCCGGCGCTCGCGGAGGCGGCGTAGGGTTGGCTGACGCTGGGGCGTCTGCCGGGGTTTCTCTGCCGTCGTCCGTGTCGGGGATTATTTTCGACATGGACGACACTCTCGTTGACTCGGAGCGGGCGTGGATTGCGGCGGAACTGCGGTTGCGGGCGGCTCACGGCGTCGCGGGCAGCGCCGCGGAGGTCGGCGGCACAATGCAGGGCATCATCGAGGGTATCGCTAACGAGGCTCCTGGATTATCCGCCTCCGAGCTTGAGGCGCAGTACCTGGAGTTGTTGCAGGAGGAACTAGCTGACGCGATCGTCCCAATGCCTGGCGCTGCAGAGTTCCTGGATAGGTTGGCATCGGCTGTGCCTGCGATTCCGCTGGCGGTCGCGTCGAACTCGCCGACGGACATTGTGCGCTATGTGATCGGGACGCTCGGCTGGGAGCATCGGTTCCAGGCGATGCTTGGGGTTGACGATGTGGAGCACCCGAAGCCCGCGCCTGACCTGTACCTGCTGGCAGCGGAGCGCATCGGCGCCGATGCAGCCCAGTGTGTCGTTTTCGAGGACTCCTTCACCGGTGCAACCGCCGCAAAAGCCGCAGGCGCTTTCACCGTCGCTGTCGGCGAGGGCGCATCCCGCGTCGCAGACCTCCACGTCACTGGCCTAGGCTCCCCCCAAATCACCTCCTGGTTCCCAACCCGGGTTTCCTAGTTGCAGCGTTTTCTGAAGTTTTACGTTATTCCGTGTAATATTCCCTGTTGCAAGCTGGTTGAAAACGCGAGTTTTTGCCGAAGAAATGAAAATATAGCAAGAAAGTTGGGGAAAAGGTAAAAATGCGGCGTGTTTTGTGAAAATCGATTGGACAAAAGCGGGCAAAGTGTAATAGACTGGATATCTGGCGTTATGCGTCTGTTTTTGGTATCCCAAAAATCGGCACCCGGCGCACACCAAAACAGTCAACAAAATTTTGAAACGATAGTGAGGATATGGCCAAAAAAGAAGGCGTAATTGAGGTTGAAGGACGCGTGCTAGAAGCGCTCCGCAACGCAACTTTCCGCGTAGAACTGAGCAACGGGCACATCGTGCTCGCCACCATCAGCGGCAAAATGCGTAAAAACTACATTCGAATCTTGCCAGAAGACAAGGTAGTAGTCGAACTAACCCCATACGACCTAACCCGCGGCCGCATCAGCTACCGTTACAAATAGGCTGTAATGTGTGACTTGCCCGCAAAGCAAGCCGCACAAAAAGTACAAGCGTATCTAAGCACCTGCCCAGGCAGGGAACACCTTGAGTTTGGAGGCTCAGGCACCTGATACGCTCCACACCTCCACAAAATCCAAGGAGAAGCCAAATGGCACGTCTTGCTGGAGCCGACATTCCACGCGAAAAGCGCGTTGAAGTTGCTCTTACATACATCTTTGGCGTGGGCCGCACCCGCGCTCTGAAAACCCTCGAGGAAACCGGCATCGACGGTAACACCCGCGTAAAAGACCTCACCGACGACCAGCTCGTTGCACTACGCGACTACATCGAAGGTAACTTTAAAGTAGAGGGTGACCTGCGTCGTGAAATCGCAGCTGACATCCGTCGCAAAGTTGAAATCGGTAACTACCAGGGTCTGCGCCACCGTAAAGGTCTGCCAGTACACGGTCAGCGCACCAAAACCAACGCCCGTACCCGCAAAGGTCCAAAGCGCACCGTTGCCGGTAAGAAGAAGTAACCCACTCGTTTTTAAGTTTTTAGGAGAAATCAATGGCTGCACCAAAAGCCGCGGCGCGTAAACCACGCCGCAAAGACAAAAAGAACGTCGTAGTGGGTCAGGCTCACATCAAATCAACGTTCAACAACACCATCGTATCGATCACCGACACCACCGGCGCAGTAATCAGCTGGGAATCTGCCGGTGGCGCTGGCTTCAAAGGTTCGCGTAAATCGACCCCGTTTGCTGCCCAGCTCGCCGCTGAATCTGCTGCTAAAAAAGCACAGGAACACGGCCTGAAAAAGGTGGACATTTTCGTTAAAGGCCCAGGCTCGGGACGCGAAACCGCGATCCGTTCGTTGCAGGCTGCAGGTCTCGAAGTTGGTTCAATCACCGACGTCACCCCGCAGACCCACAACGGCTGCCGCCCGCCAAAGCGTCGCCGCGTCTAATCGTGAGCATACGGTGCGTCACGCAAAAACTGTGGCGCACCGCCCTTTCCCTTAAGCAAAAACTACTTACCCTAAGAGTCATATAGCGGACTCTATCGCGAAAGGACAAAACCGTGCTCATTGCACAGCGACCAACACTGACCGAAGAAACCATCTCAGAGTTTCGTTCACGTTTCGTGCTCGAGCCACTGGAGCCAGGCTTTGGCTACACGCTCGGCAACTCCCTGCGCCGCACCCTGCTCTCGTCCATTCCAGGCGCTGCTGTTACCAGCGTGCGTTTTGAAGGCGTGCCACACGAGTTCAGCACCATTCCGGGCGTTGTTGAAGATGTTACCGAAATTATCCTCAACATCAAAGACCTGGTAATCTCAAGCGAACACGACGAGCCAGTAAGCGTTTACCTGCGCAACAACGGTGCAGGCATCGTGACCGCAGGCGACATTTCCGTGCCAGCAGGCGTTGAAATTCACAACCCGGAACTGCACATCGCTACCTGTGGCGAAGACGCAAGCTTCGAAGTTGACTTCACCATCGAGCGCGGTCGCGGCTACGTTTCTGCCCAGCAGAACCGCAACGACGACGCAGAAGTAGGCCGAATCCCAGTGGACTCAATCTACTCACCAGTGCTCAAAGTGACCTACAACGTGGAAGCAACCCGTGCCGGTGAACGCACCGACTTCGACCGCCTCGTAGTAGACGTAGAAACCAAACCGTCAATCAGCCCGCGCGATGCAATCGCATCTGCAGGCTCTACCCTGGTAGAACTGTTTGGTCTCGCGCGCGAACTCAACACCGCTGCAGAAGGCGTGGAAATCGGCGCTGCCCCGGTAGAAATCGTGGCGGACGGCGAACTCGCAATCCCAATCGAAGATCTCGACCTGAGCGTGCGCAGCTACAACTGCCTGAAACGCGAAGGCATCAACACCGTGAGCGAACTTGTGGCGCTCTCAGAGATCCAGCTGATGAACATTCGCAACTTCGGCCAGAAATCTGTTGACGAGGTACGCGACAAACTCGTCGAAATGGGACTGTCACTAAAAGACGCCGTGCCAGGTTTCGAAGGCGCGAACTACTACAGCTACGAAGAAGACAACTAATTAGAACGCGCACCAGCGTTCAACTAAATGGAGTAATATTATGCCAAAGCCAACTAAAGGTGCACGCCTGGGAGGCGGCCCAACCCACGAGCGTCTCATGCTAAACCAGCTGGCATCACAGCTGTTCGAGCACAAGCGCATTCAGACCACCGAAACCAAAGCAAAACGCCTGCAGCCAGTTGCAGAGCGCCTCGTGAGCAAAGCAAAACGTGGCGACCTGCACGCACGCCGCACCGTAATGCGCCAGATCCTCGACAAAGGCGTGGTGCACGAGCTCTTCACCGAGATCGCACCACAGGTTGCCGAGCGCGAAGGTGGCTACACTCGCATCATCAAAACCGGTTTCCGCAAGGGTGACAACGCGCCACTGGCCGTGATCGAACTCGTGCTCGAGCCTGTTGTAAAGAAACAGCGCGCAAAGAAAGCAGCCGCAGAAGAGACCGCTGCGCCAGCCGCTGCAGAAGAAACAAAGGTAGAAGAAGAAACCGCTGCTGCTGAGGAAGCAGCCGAAGCCGCAGAAGAAACTGCAAAAGCTGAGGCAACCGAAGCTGCAGAAAGCGCAGCCGAAAAAACTGCAGAAACCGCCGAAGAAACCAAATAAGTAATCGGTTAGGTTCACAAAAACAGCGTCTGGGAAACCGGGCGCTGTTTTTGTTTGTGGGGGAGGAGAGGAGAGGGCACGAAATGAGAGTGAAATGGGGGCGAAAAGTTGGTGAAACTGAGCGAAACCTGGCGGCGAAGAGCGGATGCGAAACTGGCGGTCATAAAAGGCTAGTGTTAAGTTAAAATGCGAAACTGCTCGCGAAAAGCGGGCATAAAATTAAGAGGCGCAACCAGTCGCGAAAAGCGGGTATAAAAGGCGGGGCAAAACCGGGCGCTAAAGCTGGCATCGAAACATATACCAGCCCTGCCTAAAGCTAGAGCAAAGCTCGCGAAAAAATGCGTGCTAGCCTACTAGCCCCAAAACTAGAGCAGATCGTTTTTGCCGATGTTGCGCACCCGGGCGACCAGGTTTTTTACGTCCTGGGCGTGCTTTTTGTCTGTAACCAGCAGCACGTCAGGGGTATCTACAATGACGATATCGCTCACACCCACAACCGTGACCAGCCGGCCAGGCTGCGCCACCACAATCCCGCTAGAGCTCTCTGAAAGCACCTGCGCGCCATCACCCAGCACCGCCAGATCGTGCTTGCGGCCGCGGGACAGCAAATTTGCGACGCTGGCAAAATCGCCCACATCGTCCCAAGCAAAGTGCGCCGCAACACACAGCATCCGCCCGGCCTTCGCGGCAGGCTCGGCAACAGTATAGTCGATCGCAACCTTCGGCAGCTTCGGCCAAATTTTTTCGCGCATCGCCGCCGCATTCGGGGTATCCCAGGCCGCAGCCAGCTCCCGCAACATCTCAACCATTTCCGGCTCCGCCTCCGTCAGCTGCGACAGCAGCACATCTGCCCGCGAAATAAACATACCCGCATTCCATAGCCGGTCACCGGCCGCCAAATACCGCTCAGCCGTGGCTAAATCCGGTTTTTCCACAAACTTTTGCACCGCAAACACATCCAGCGGCGCAATATCGCCACGCGGCTCGCCCGTCTGAATATAGCCGAACGCCGTCGAAGGGTGACTCGGCCTGATCCCGATCGTCACAATCGCACCCGTTTCGGCGGCCTTAATTGCGGTAGTCACGGCCCGGTTAAAAAGAAACTGGTTGCCGATAACGTGGTCGGCAGCAAAAGACCCGATAATCGCCTGCGGGTTGCGCCGCTCAATAATTGCCGCAGCCAGCCCGATCGCCGCCGAACTGTCTTTTGGCTCCGGCTCGGTTAACAGGTTTTGCGGCAAAAGATCAGGAATTTGCTGCCACACAGAGGCGCGATGGCTGATCCCGGTGACCACAACGGTGCGGTCGGCCGGCGCAAGCGGTTGCAGGCGTTCCCAGGTGGCCGCCAGCAGTGATTTGCCGCTCCCGGTCAGGTCGAGCAGGAATTTCGGCTCGTCAGCGCGCGACAGCGGCCACAGCCGCGATCCAATGCCGCCCGCCGGAATCACGCACCAAAAATTTTCGTTCTGGGTTAGGGTCATATTCCTAGTTTAGCGCTCGCGCGGCAACCCGGCTGGGAATCTACCGTTTTTGTTTCCGCGAAAGTACCCGCGCAATTTTTTCCGCAACGCTCTCTTTTTCCCGCTCAATATCGGTCAAAGGCTGGGTGCGTTCCTCTTCAACCTCCAAAACCGGCTCGTCATGTTTAGAAGGCGGCATGCCGAGCGTGCGGTTAATGCCGGTGACGATCCAGGAAGCCGAAAACAGCAGCACGCGGCACAGCAGGTTAAACCAGATGAGCAAACCGACCACAACCGCAAAAGACGCAAGCAGCGGATTTTTGGTAGCCCCGCCAAGCAGGGAAGTTCCCAAAATTTTGATCGCCAAAGTCGCGGACGCACCCAGCAAACAACCAAACAAAATATCTTTAGTATAGCCGCGAATTCCCGCCAAAACCTTGAAAATAAGGAACAAAACCGCAACGTCGAAAGCGAGCATCACCGCAAGGCTCAGGGCGCGCCCGAGCAGGCCCGTAAACCAGGTGTCTTGCCCGATGCCCAGCATGTCAAAAATCGCGCTCAGTGCGCTCGACGAAACCACCGTCAGACCGGCCGAAACCACCATCAAAACCCCGAAAAACAGGGCGAGCGTGGCATCACGCAGCATCAGCAAAACCGGGTGGCCGTTGCCGGTGGTGTCGAGATTGAAAATCATGCGAATCGCCATGCGCGTGTTGGTAAACCATGCAACCGCAACAAA
>JAUNHM010000125.1 GCA_030523945.1 Microbacteriaceae bacterium | reverse complement strand
TAATCCAGCTGGCTCCGCCGATGACCATCGGCGAGACTGAAATCAAGGAGATCGGCTCTATCCTGCGCAGCGTCCTCAAGGATGCTTCGTCAAAGATCTAAGCACCTGATCTACTGCGAAAGCGCCCTCGTGTTCTGCGGGGGCGCTTTTGTGTTACCGAGACTCGATGCATGCCAGCTTGCTACGAAGTAACAGTAAGCAGACGGCATACCGCTAACCAAAACACAACCCTCCAGCACTGCAGCAGCGCCGCTTCCGAACGCGCCTACACAACAAACACCAGCGAACCCCCGAAACCGCGCTTACTCACCCAAACCGCACCCCACCACCCAGCTCGAACTAAACCCGGAGCATAGAAAAAGGGCGCACACCCGCAGGAGGTGCACGCCCTAAAAGTTTTTCGCTAAAAATTAGCGGCGCAGACCCAAACGCTCGATCAGGCTACGGTAGCGCTCAATATCAACCTTCTGCAGGTAGCCCAGCAGACGGCGGCGCTGACCAACCAAAAGCAGCAGACCGCGACGTGAGTGGTGGTCGTGCTTGTGCTCTTTCAGGTGCTCGGTCAGGTCTTTAATGCGGCGAGACAGAATCGCCACCTGCACCTCTGGAGAACCGGTGTCACCCGGTTTCGTAGCGTACTCGGCGATGATTTCTTGCTTTACTTTAGCGTCAAGTGACATAGGTTACTCCTTTTTGTGTTGTTGCGCGGCGCACGCCACCCGGTGTGACGGCTCTCTTTATCCGCGGCCGACTAACGGCAACCTTTCAAGTATAGCAGAAAAAAATATCACATTCAACCTATTTTTCTATAGCGCAATAAGCATTTTAATGCTCACTTTGCTAGTCGCCCCATTCAGAAGTTAAAATGCTCAGTTTACAATTTCGCAATCATATTTTTTCTGCATACTTTCCAGACGAGGCAAAAAAGGATTGCACCGCCCGAAACGAGCAGTGCAATCCTTTTTAAAATTCGCTGCTATCTAGTGCACGCCGAGCAGGTCGATCATGAAGATCAGGGTGCTCTTGCTCAGCGGGTGACCCGGAGCCACGCCATATGCCAGACGCGGTGGCACGATCAGCTTGCGGCGTCCGCCAACCTTCATGCCCGGGATCCCCTGCTGCCAGCCCGGAATCAGCTGCTGCAGCGGAAACTTGATACTCTCGCCGCGGCTCCAAGACGAATCAAACTCTTCGCCGGTTTCAAAAGCAACCCCAAGATAGTGCACATCAACGGTCGAGTTTGCGGCCGCTTCCGCACCGTCACCCACCACGATGTCTTCGATCACGAGTTCGGTCGGTGCATCACCTTCCGGGAATGGAATTTCTGGACGTTCTAAAGTCATTTTTAACCCTCTCCAAGTGCACTAGTAATATCAACTTCGGCACGGTCGCCGACACGGTTTGCTTCCACCGCGGTTTCTGCGTCAGGTGCCAAACCCGCAAGCTTAGCAGGCTGCAAAATCTCTTCCAGCTCCTCAGCACCAAGCAGGCCACGTTCGGTCACCAGCTCGCGAATCGGGCGCTGCTCTGCCAAAGCCTCTTTCGCAAGTTTTGCCGCCTCAGCATAGCCGATAACCGGTGCCAGCGCGGTGATCACAGTCACAGAACGAGCCACGGTGTCTGCCAGCTGCTCTTCGTTAGCGGTGATGCCGTCAACACAGTTC
>JAUNHM010000124.1 GCA_030523945.1 Microbacteriaceae bacterium | reverse complement strand
CTGCTGATTTTACAGAGGATTCTGCGGTTGCGTTGCTCGATACCTCGCTTGCACCGAACCAAAAGGCGGTGACGCTGGCGTATCAGATTGTGCGCGAAGCTCTGACAAATGTCCTACGGCACGCGAACGAGCCGAGCCTGGTGCAGGCTTCGCTGGGGATGCGGGAGAATCTGCTGATCGTTGAGGTTGTAGACGACGGGCGGAGTGTGCCTGGTGATGGTGTTAAATCTGGCGCTCCTGGCTTGAGTGTTGCTGATCTGAGTGTCGTTGGGTCTGGTGCTAGCGGTGCTGGTGCTTTAGCCGAGGGGCTTGGCGGCGGTTTTGGTGCCGAGTTCGCGGCGGCTGGATACGGCACATCGCACCTAAAGCGCGATGTTTCAAGCCTGGGAGGTAGCCTACATTCTGCGCATGGGGTAGACGGCGGCTGGCGCTTATACGCGGAAATCCCCGTGATTTTGCAGACTGGCACCGTAAATACCGCATCGCAGCCAGCAAATATCTCCAAAACCCAGGGAGGAAATAATGAATAGCGGCATGCAACCCAGAAACAGTACACAAAACAGCAAGGTACATAACCCTGTACAGGATTCCGCGTTTGCACCGATCCGCGTGATGATTGTGGACGACCAAAAAGCGGTGCGCTACGGCTTCAGCATGGTTATAAACGCTGTCGCGGGGTTCGAGGTGGTGGCGATGGCAAATGACGGCATGCATGCCCTGGAAACGCTGGCAGAAATCACGGAAAACCAGGGCGCTGCCGCCTTGCCGCAGGTGATTTTGATGGATATTCGGATGCCGAATATGAATGGGATTGATGCGACGGCGGAGATTTTGCGGCGGTATCCCGTGGTGAAGGTGCTGGCGCTCACGACCTACGACCAGGACGATTACGCTTTCAAAATGCTGGCGGCCGGGGCGAGCGGGTTCCTGCTGAAAGATGTGCGCGGTAAGGAGTTGGTGGCGGCGATTGCGGCGGTGCACGCGGGCGACGCGGTGCTGACCCCGCGGATCACCGCGCAGGTGTTAAAACGCAGCTCCGGCGCGCTACAGCAGGCGGCGGGCGTCGATAAAAGCGTTTTCGCAGAGCTGACCGACCGCGAAATAGAGGTCGTAAACCTGGTCGCCCAGGGTCTAAACAACGCCGAAATCGCCGCCGAATTGGTCATCGAACCAGACTCCGCCAAAAAAGCCGTTTCCCGCATCCTCACAAAAACCGGCCTCCGCGACCGCATCCACCTCGCCATCTCCTGGCTTCAGGTAACTCAGGATTAGTGGGGATATTTATGCCAACATAATGTACAGAATGCTAGGATTTATCTACGGATAAGGGCTTTGTGTGCGCTTTTCGGTGCGTAAATACGGCGCGATACTGTGGATTTTAGGAGAGATATGGGCGGGTTGTTTACGGCGATTTTGTTTTCGCTGGTTGGGGTTGCGTACCTGTGGACGGGCGTCACCGCGCGCAAGGGGCTGAAAATGACCTCATTTTATGCGGTGCGCACCGAGCACACGCGCAAAACCCCCGAGATTTTTGCTGCCGCAAACCGCGCGGTCTGGGGATTGTTCATCGTGAACGGGGCAATCGCGGTTATTGCTTGCGGATTGGTGCTGGTGTTCAAAGCGTATCGGGTCGAGGGGTTTGCGAACACATTCGTCGCGATCGCTGTGATTGCCGGAGTGTTCACCGT
>JAUNHM010000033.1 GCA_030523945.1 Microbacteriaceae bacterium | reverse complement strand
GCCAGGGTTGCGAGCACCTCGTTCATGTTCATGTTCGAGCTGGTGCCAGAGCCGGTCTGGTAGGTGTCGATTGGGAACTGGTCGTGGTGTGCGCCGCCGATGACCTCGTCTGCGGCCTTCACGATGGCGTCCGCGATCGCTGGCTCCAGGATGTCCAGCTCCTTGTTCGCGATAGCCGCTGCGCGCTTGATGCGGGCAAGCGCCACAATCTGCGCTGGCTCCAGACCCTTGCCTGAAATCGGGAAGTTTTCAACCGCGCGCTGGGTCTGCGCGGCGTACAGTGCGTCCTTTGGCACGCGAACTTCACCCATGGTGTCGTGCTCAATGCGGTATTCAATTTCGCTCATTTTGCTTTCCTTTGCAGTCATTTAGCGGGTTTAATAATATTTTATGCTGTTTTGCTGTGTGTTTGCTGGTGCTGGTTCTGAACTATTTTTGCGACCCGTTCTGCTTGCATAGCCCGGTTTGTAATGGTTTTGGGTCTACTCTCCGTGCTTATCACCAAGTTTTACTATTCCGGGCAACTATTCCGCACCTTCGGCTGTAATGTTTCCAACGATCACGACCGGGTTTGCGTGCCCCTCGGTCAGGCTGTATTGACAGCCGACCAGGCCAAGCCGCCCTTCAGCCACCGCGTCGCGCAACAGCACAGAAGCGCCCAAAATCGCGTTTACGGTGAGTTCGAGGTGGCGTCGCCCGACTTGGTTGGTGTCGATTTGTTCGGCGGAAACATAAGGGGTGGAGGAGTTGTATTTGTACCAAACCTGCTGCACGGCTGGCAAAATTGGTTGCAGGGTGCGTTCTACGGCTGGCGGCAGCTCGTCTGGATTCTGGCTGGAGAGGTTGATTGCGGTTTTCACGGCGCTGCAGCTGTCGTGCGCGAGCACCACGATCAATGCCACGCCCAGTTCTGCAACTGCAAATTCGAGGGACGCAACGATGGACTCTGCCACAACATGCCCCATGTTTCGTATTACGAAAAGGTCGCCCAGTCCTCGGTCAAAAATAATTTCTGCGGCAATGCGCGAGTCGGCACACCCGAAAAGGGCGGTGTTTGGGTCTTGCCCGTCTGCGAGTTGGTCGCGTCGCAGCGCGTCTTGGTGGGGGTGTTCTTGGCCGCCGCGCACAAATCTGGCGTTGCCCGCTGCCATTTCGTGCCAGGCTTGTTGCGGTGTGACGCGCGATATCTTCATTTTCCCTCTTTGCCTGCTTGTTGCTAGTTGTGCTGTTATTTGGTGTTGAGCGATTTGATCGTGGCTTCTGCAAGTGCACGAATTTCCGCTTCTGTGCCGGTGCCGCTGATGATTATACGTGATTTGCCGTGTTCGGTGACGAATCCCCAGCGCACGTTGGAGCCGTCGTCGCTGTCTTTGCGATGGTCATAAACATGCCATTTTTTGCCCGCAAATTCGGCCGTGCCGGTTTGCTGTTTTTGCTCCAGGCGCTCTGTTACCCAGCGCAGGTCGCCGGGCTGGTTTTCTTTGTTGTAACCCTGCATCACGGCTGCGTAACCTTTGGATGGGGTGGTGTAGCCTATGTACCAGTATGTGGTTTGTGAGGCTTTGTCGAAACGCAACTGTGCCTGTTTGGCGAGCCAGCCGTCACCAACTTGCGGGGTTGCGAGTGGCTGCCCTGCGGTGGTGGTTTGGTTTTTGGCAATTTCGGCAATATCAACGTTGCGGCTCGGGTAGTCGCCGGTGCCGCGTGGCACGAGCAGTACAAACGCGCCCATAATCGCGACCGTAACCAGCAGCGAATAAACCAGATTATTCACGGTTTTGCGGCTGCGGTAAAGACGCGATTCTTCGGCTTTGCGAGCAGCTGTTTCGGCCGGAGTCTCGGGTCTTCCGAGTTCTGCGACTACTGCCGGTTGCTTTTGTTTCGCCATTTTGTTAGTTTTCTTGTGCGACGGTTTGGGCGGCTTCGAGGCGGGTTTTGGCGCCGGCGAGCAGTTTTTCGCAGTGTGCGGTGAGTTCTTCGCCGCGTTCCCACAGGCGCATTGAGGTTTCTAACGTGGTGCCGCCGCGTTCGAGTTGCTGCACGATTTGCACGAGTTCGGCATGTGCTTCTTCGTAGCTGAGGTCGGCTACCGGGGTTGCCTGCGTTTCTGTCATATTTTCTACCCTATCTTTTTGTGTTTAATTTTGGCTGTTAATTTGTGCGGTTTTGGTCGGTAGGCTGGGGTTTTTCGCCTATTTTGCGGTTGCTGTGATGGTGCCTTCTGCGGTGGTGATTTTTAGTTCGGTGCCTTTATCGACTTGTTTGGCGGATTGGACGATTGTGCCGTCTGTTTGCTGCACGACCGAGTAGCCGCGTTGCAAAGTGCGCAGCGGAGAAAGGCCCTGGAGTTTGCTGTGGAGTTGCAAAATATGGTGGTGTGCGTCGCTGATGCGTCTTTCTGCGATGGTGAAGCAGTTGCTTGCCAGGCGCTGTACCTCGTCGTTGCGGCCGGTAATAATTGTGAACGGGTCGCGAAAGACCGGTCTTTGCCGCAGGTTTTGTACGCCTTCGATTTGGTAGTTTATTTGCTGGAGGAGGATTATGCGCATGCGGTTGCGAGCTTCTTGCAGCTTTTGCTGCTGTTCTGCAATGTCTGGCACGACTCGTTTTGCTGCATCTGTCGGGGTGGATGCGCGCAGGTCGGCGACTCCGTCGAGCAATGGACAGTCGGCTTCGTGGCCGATTGCAGAGACGATCGGGGTGGACGCGCCACTTGCCGCGCGCACGACTCTCTCATCGCTAAACGAAAGCAGATCCATAAAGTCGCCGCCACCACGCGCGATAATAATCACATCGATTTCCGGGTTTGCGTCTAGTTCTTGGATAGCTGCCGTGATTTCTTCGGCGGATTTTGCGCCCTGCACCAGCACGTGTTTGGTGTGGAACTGCACGCCCGGCCAGCGCAGATGGGCGTTACGCAGCACGTCTTTTTCAGCGTCGGAGTCTTTGCCGGTGATCAGTCCGATCAGTTTTGGCAGGAACGGCAGCGCTTTTTTGCGGTCAAGGTCGAAAAGTCCTTCGCGCATAAATTTTTGTTTGAGTTCTTCAAGCTGCGCCATCAGTTGCCCGGCGCCGACGTGACTAATTTCGCTGATTATGAAGCTGAGCGAGCTATCTTTTTTGTAAATGTTTGGTGTCGCCTGCACCACAACCCTGTCGCCGGTTTTGAAAATGCTGTTTTTGGGGGAGTTGTAGCCGCCCCAAATAATGAAGCGAATGGCGGCGTCTGCTTTTAGGTCACGCAGGGTGCCGTAGATGGCGCGCCCGGCCGGTTTCCACGCGGTAATTTCGCCTTCAACCCAGACCGATCCGAGCACGTTCATGGCTCCGCTAACGACGTTGATCACGTGCGCGACGCTTGCCGGCGTGTCTTTTGTTGGGATTTTAGTCTGTGGTTGCTGTAACATGGCTGCTCCTGAAAAGGTTTTTTATTCTAAATTAAGCGTAGCGCAGGGCAGCAACAAAAAATAATGTCCCGTTTTGGTGTGCAATTTTTTCTCTGGTGCAGTAGTTTTTATATATGAGCGAAAAATTCCTGGAAAATCACGTTTCGCAGGTGGACGGTGCGCGGCAGTTGCCTTTTTTGAATGCGGCGAGTTTAGAGCGGATTGCTCGGGCAGTTCCGATAGCTAAAGCGGCCGTGATTGTGCCGGCAATGGTTGCGAACGTCGCGGAGGCGGCCGAGTTTACGCGTTCAGCGCGCAGTGAATTGGCGGCCGGATTGCCGCTTGATGTGATTGAGTGGCGGGTGGATTTTTTGCTGTCAAAGTTTTTGCCTCAGACTGTTTTTGAGCAGCTCGCTCAAAACCTTGCCGATGCTCTGGTGGAGGAAATTGCGCGTTTTCCGACTGTAAATAACCCGTTAGGGGAGAATGGGTCTGAGTTTTGTGGCGGTTTACCTGATGTAGTGGAGGAAAAAATCCGCGCCTCGCTCGCGGATAACGCGCAACTGGAGCGCAACTCTAAATTTGCTGCTTCAAATGCTGCCAGTGTGGAGGGATATGTTGTTTTGCCTGTCGAATCTGAGCGTTTAGTGGAGGATTCTGATTTTTCCGATGTGATTGGCGATAAATTGCGCAATCTTGTGGTGCTTATTTGTGATGTTTATTGCGCACTTGTTGCAACCGATTTGCCGGTTTTGGTGACTTTGCGCTCGCAGCGTGAGGGCGGTTTGTGTGATTTGTCATATGACGCATACGCGACTCTTGTAAAATCGTTGCTGCAGCTTAGCCCGGCCGCTATTGATATCGAAGCGACCTGCGCATCTCCTGCTGATTTGGTTGAAATCGCTCACAAAAATGGCGTTTCAGTGGTGGCCTCACAGCATTTCTGGCATGAAACTCCGGCAGACGGCACGTTGCACGAATCTTTTGCAAATATGCGTGCCACAAAAGCTGACACTATCAAACTTGCGGTTATGCCTCAAATTCCGGCCGATGTTTCCCGCTTGCTAGCCGCCACCGCAGCTGCCGCTAATCTCAATTCTGCTGCGATTTCTGACGATATTACTTCCGCTCAACTCTCCCCAGACACGACGGCGACTGCTTTTCCCCGCAGGAACGCAACCCCCTTTGGTAACGAGACCTCTCCCGCAGACTCTGCAAACTCTTGCTCAGCTCCTGCGGTTATCGGCATCGCTATGGGGGAGCTCGGCACTCCTGCTCGCATTTCTGGTGCTTTACACGGTTCTGCCGCGACTTTTGCCTCACTCACTTCTGCCAGCGCCCCCGGTCAGGTTGATGTGCACGCGCTTGCCGCCGCCTGGCGTGTTGCTTAGTTCAGTTTTCGCGTGTTTTCGCGTTAAAACAGGCTAAGATA
This sequence comes from Microbacteriaceae bacterium, assembly GCA_030523945.1. Classification (GTDB taxonomy): domain Bacteria; phylum Actinomycetota; class Actinomycetes; order Actinomycetales; family Microbacteriaceae; genus Canibacter. The sequence goes on along the minus strand of JAUNHM010000033.1, from coordinate 8,427 downwards.
GTGTTTTATGAGCGAAAAATCTGCAACTACTCGGTCGGCTACCGGCGTAACTGCTGACCCAACTTCTGCAACTGTTTCGACATCAAACAAATTGGAACGCACTCTGTCGCATCGCAAACTCGGCATGATTGCAATGGGTTCGGCTCTGGGCACGGGCTTGTTTCTCGGGTCTGGTGCGGCTATCAGCACTGCTGGCCCTGCCGCGATTATCAGTTTTGCGATTGCTTCGGTGATCGGCATGATTATTGTGTTGGCAATGGCAGAGATGGCTTCGCGCTATCCTGTGCGGGGCGGTTTCGGCTCGTTGGCTGCCCGCTTTATCAGCCCGTTTTGGGGATTTTTGGTGCGTTGGCTTTATGCGGTTGTGGCGATTGCGGTGACCGCGGCTGAGGTTCTGGCCTGTGCGACATATTTGGGTTACTGGTTTCCGAACTTGCCGATGTGGGTTGGTGCCGCAATTTTTGCGATTATTATTATTACGGTTAATGTAATTAGCGTGGGCACTTTTGGCGTTGTTGAGTTTTTCTTAAGCACGGTGAAAGTTGTTGCGGTGCTGGTGTTTATCGCGGTCGGTTTGTTGTTGATTTTTGTTGGCGTTGGCGGCACTCCGGCTGTTGGCTTGGGCAACTGGACTAATGACGGTGGTTTTGCACCGGCCGGGTTTAATGGTATCTGGTTGGCGATGGCGTTTGTGGTGTTTTCTTTTGGTGGTATTGAGGTGCTGTCTATTTCTGCGGCGGAGGCTGCTGATCCGCAGCGCGCGGTGCGGGTGGCTGCGCGCACGACTGTTGTGCGGCTGAGTTTTTTCTATGTTGCTGCGGTTGCGATTGTGGTTGCTTTGGTGCCGTGGCGGCAGGCTGGCGGTCTGGGCAAGGATGTGGAACATTCACCGTTTGTGCTTGCGTTTCACAAGATTGGCATTGAGGGTGCGGCTCATTTGACTAATATTGTGGTTTTGATCGCTGCGCTGTCTGCTGCAAATGCGATGCTTTATGCGGGGTCGCGTTTCTTTCACTCGCTTGCTGATGATGGGCTTGCGCCGCGTATTTTGGCGCGTACTTCTCGTCGGGGCGTGCCGGTGTTTTCGCTCGTTGTTGCCGCGACTGGTTTGGCGATTGTGGTTGTTTTGACGCTGGCTGGTGCCCAGATTTTGGGGAACATTATGGCGCTTGCTAGTTTTATTATTTTGTTGATTTGGTTGTTGATTTTGGCAACCTATCTGTGCTATTTCAGAAACCGCGGTGAACGACAGGGATTCAACCTGTTAGGCGGTCAGGTGACTGCGATTATTGGCATTGCAGGTTTGCTTTTCGTGTTGTCTACGGCCGCAGTGATGCCGCACATGCAACTTGCAGCGCAGATCGGTGTGCCTTTTGTTGCGGCAGTGAGTTTGGGCTGGCTGTTTTTGCGGCGAACCTATCGCGGAGACGCGCAAAGGCAGGCTTTTGCCGAGGCTGATAGCGCTTCTAGCTAGTCGCTTTTAGCTGTTTTTCGCTAGTGTGCCGCTCGTTTATCGGGCGGCGCACTTGTTTTGGTGTTTTCTGTTTTGTAACCTTGCTTAATGAATCACTTATGCCGATGTTTTGCCGATGGGTCGCTGTAAATGCATTCTTAGCAAGAATGAGCGTTTTTTTTATTTTTGGAAGAAAACGCCCTGCCTGTGCTAGCTGCTCGTGGCGTGCGTTGCTTACACCCTGCTGTGCCACCGTTTTTTCCTTGGGTTTTTCCGCTGTGGGAACTTATTTTTCTGCTGCTAGCAACCGTTGCCGTATCTGTGGTGTTGTCGCGGCGTCGATTGCTGTTTGTGCGAGCAGGGTTGCCCCGTCTAGCGCTGCTTTATCGCCGACCGGGCTTGCTGCAAGTGAGGCAAATTTTGGGGTGTGCAGGCTGAGAGTGCTGTCGCCGAAGCCGATCATCGGGTGGATTGATGGGAAACGGTGTGAAACATTTCCCATATCGGTGGAGCCGCCGAATCCGTTAACCGGCTGCGGGTCGCGGCCGAGCGCGGTAGCATTGCGGTGGTAGAGCTCGTTCAGCTCGTTGTCGGCTTCCATGTTCGCGTATGCCGGGTGTGCCGAATCATTGATTTCAATTTCGCAGCCGGTTGCGAGGGCACCAGCGCGGGCACAGCGTGTGAGCACATCTGCGACGCGGTCGAGGCTTTCCATTGTGGTTGCGCGCACAATCCAGGTGGCAGCGGCACTGCCTGGGATCACGTTTGCGGCTCCGCCGCGTTCGGTAATGCTGCCGTGGATCTGCTGCCCAGGTTCAAGCTGTTGCCGCGCTAATCCGATAGCGGTGAGGGTGACGGTGAGGGCGTCTAGTGCGTTAACTCCGTGGTGTGGCGAGAGCGAAGCGTGTGCTTCACGTCCGATAAACCGCACTGAAATATTTTTTGCGGCGTAAGGGTTCATCATAACTTCGTCGATTGGCCCGGGGTGGATCATAATTGCGGCATGGGTGCCGTCGAACACACCGGCTTGCAGCAGCGTTTCTTTGCCGCAAGCGTTTTCTTCTGCCGGGGTGCCGATGAGTCGCACTGTTGCGCCTAGCTCTTTTGCAAGGGGTGCGAGTGCGCAAAATGCTCCTACTCCTGCTGCGGCGATCACGTTGTGACCGCATGCGTGACCGACTTCTGGCAGCGCATCGTATTCGGCACAGATTGTGATGGTGAGTTCACCGCTACCGGCCTCTACCACAAACGCGGTTTCCATGCCTCCGACACCGTACTCTGCGCGCGCACCTGGCACTTCTGCAGCAATTTCGTAAACCCAGCGCGATGACTGCGTCTCTTTTAGCCCGATTTCCGGGTTTTGGGAGAGCTTGTGGCTGAGCGCAAGCAGCGTTTCGGCGTGCTCTTGCACGGTTTCTGCGGCTTTTTTGTGCATCTGTTTTTGTTCTGCTGTGTGCGGCGTGAGGTCGGTCAATTCTTCTCCTGTTTACATCTAACCCCGGGTTTTTATCCCGGGGCGTGACGTTTTATTTTATTTGAGCTGCTGGATTTTTTGATTGAAATCTTCCAGCAGATCTGGATCGTTGAGCAGTTCTTCTGGGAGCAGGCCTATTACTATGTTTACCATCAGTACTGTGAATGCAATGGTGAAAATAATGCCCACTACCAGTGGAATCCAGAATGTGATTTTAGCTGCGCTGAGTCGTTTAATTGAGATGACCAGCACTGCGATATATGCGGCAATAGTTATCGCTCCGAAAATTAATCCGGTTGGAATAATCCATGCAGGGGTAGGTCGTGACTCAAGATGCATCTCGTGCAAAACTGGATCAATTCCTTGGTGTTTGATTAGGTCTAGCACGAAACTCGCGCCGAAGGAGGCGAACGCCATGTACATTGCGCTTAGCCCGCCGAGCACAAGCAGGATAATGGTGATAACTTTGTCTGCTGTGTTTGCTTTTCGTGGTGGCAGAACAATTGGGCCGCCCTGTGGGTAGTGATGGACTCCGCCGCTGTATTGTTGCCCTTGCGCGTACTGCGGGTTGTGACTCTGAGCTGGGTCTGCATATTCGCCGTATGCTGGCACAGCCGGACGCTCTTGCCCGTGCGGCGCTTGCGCTACTGTTTCACGGCTGCCGTATTGCGGAGCTGCGCCCAGGTTGTGTGGCACGCCGCTTAGTTGCGTGTTGTCACCACTAGAGGTGCTGTTTTGTGGTGGCTGCCAGCCTTCTGGTGCATATTCGCCGTATTTTGGTTGTTTGCGTTCGTTTTCTGTCATTAGATACTGATCGACTTTCCTGCTGAACCCAGTTGTGCTGCTGCTTCTGCAACTCGTTTTGCCATTGAAGCTTCGCCTGCTTTACCCCATGCGCGTGGGTCGTAGAGTTTTTTGTTGCCAACTTCGCCGTCGATTTTGAGCACGCCAGAGTAGTTGGTGAAAATCTGATCGACTGCGCCGCGGGTAAACGCGTATTGGGTGTCAGTATCGATGTTCATTTTGATAACACCGTTGCTGACTGCTTCTGCGATTTCTTCTGGCGTGGAGCCTGAACCGCCGTGGAATACAAGATCAAGCGGTTTTGGTTCGGTGCCGTATTTTTCTGCCAGGCCCTGCTGAATTTCAGCCAGCAGTTCCGGACGCAGGTGAACATTGCCTGGCTTGTAGACGCCGTGTACGTTGCCGAAGGTGAGTGCGGTCATGTAGCGTCCTTTTTCGCCAAGACCCAGGGCCTCTACCGTTGCAACGGCGTCTTCCAGGGTGGTGTAAAGCTGTTCATTGATTTCGTGCACGATGCCGTCTTCTTCGCCACCTACAACACCGATTTCAACCTCTAGGATAATGTCGAGTTCCGCACACTCTTTGAGCAGCTTTTTAGCGATTTCCAAGTTTTCTTCAAGTGGCACAGCGGAGCCGTCCCACATGTGTGACTGGAAAAGTGGTGCCCCACCGGCGGCAATATTTTCGCGGCTTGCCTGCAGGAGTGGGTAAACCCAGCTTTCTAGATGCTCTTTCGGGCAGTGGTCGGTGTGCAGTGCAACTGTAATCGGGTAGTTTTTAGCAATTTCTGCAGCAAATTTAGCGAATGCGATTGAGCCGCTGACCTTGTCTTTAATGGTGGAACCGGACATGTATTCTGCGCCACCGAATGAGATTTGCAGAATGCCGTCGCTGCCAGCTTCTGTAAGTCCCTGCAAAACTGCGTTGAGGGTTTGTGAGCTGGTGACGTTTACCGCTGGATAAGCGTAGCCGCCAGCTTTAGCACTGTCGATCATTTTGCGATATTGCTCAGGTGTTGCGAGTACCATTTCTAGTCTTTCTCTGTGAGCGAGATGCGCCGGGCGGCTGTGCTCGCTAGCGGTAATTTGTGTTTGCTTTAAATTGTATCTATTTTGCCTGTGTATTCCTTGAAAAGGGCATGTTTTCTCGGTTTTATTGCATATTTTTCAATTGTTTTGCCGGGTTGTGCGCTTTTTAGGGTGGATATTAAGCCTGTTTTGGGTAGGCTTAAAGTATGTTTATATGCGCTTAGCCTGGCGCCACATTTTTGATAGAGGAGTTTTAATGCCTGAAAAATATGCTCTGAGTGAGCGTCAGCCGGATCGTAACCTGGGAATGGAGCTTGTGCGTGCAACCGAAGCTGCCGCTATTAGCGCTACACAGTTCGTCGGCCGCGGCGATAAAAACGCTGCTGACGGTGCCGCTGTTGACGCTATGCGCCGTTTTCTCTCTACCGTGTCTATGCGCGGCACGGTTGTGATCGGTGAGGGTGAGAAAGATGACGCGCCGTGGCTTTACAACGGGGAAGTTGTGGGTAACGGCACAGGTGCGGAGTGCGATGTTGCTGTTGACCCGATTGACGGCACACGTTTGAGCGCGGAAGGCCGCCCTGGGGCGCTCTCTGTGATTGCGGTTGCAGATCGTGGCAGCATGTATGACCCGTCTGCCGTGTTTTATATGAACAAACTCGTCTGTGGCCCGGAAGGCGAGGGTGTGGTCGATATTCGCAAACCTATCGGTGAAAACCTGCGCGCCCTGGCTAAAGCAAAAGGTGTCGAGGTGCACGATTTGCGTGTGGCGGTGCTGGATCGCCCACGTCACGAGCAGCTGATTAAAGATATTCGTGAAGCTGGTGCGAGCACCCGTTTGCTGATGGACGGCGACGTGGCAGGCGGTGTAAATGCTGCCCGCCCGGGATCCCGCATCGATATGTGTATCGGTATCGGGGGGACCCCGGAGGGGATCATCACCGCTTGTGCTGTGAAAGCTCTTGGCGGTGTGATTCAGGGGCAGCTGTGGCCTAAAGATGCTGAAGAGCGTGAGCGTGCTCTGGCAGCAGGCCACAATCTTGACGCTGACGCATTCTTGGACCAGAACACTTTGGTCACCAGTGATAACACCTATTTTGTGGCAACGGGCATTACCTCTGCTGATTTTGTGGACGGTGTGCAGCGTCACCACGGTATGTATGTGCGCACAGAGTCTGTGGTGATGCGCGGGCACACAGGCACCCTGCGTCGCGTCATTTCGGATATGCGTGTCGATCGTTAAACACTATTTAGTTTTCAAGGTTCAGTTCTGCTGAGTTATTCAGCGGAGTTGCTTTGTAGCTCAGGTTTGACGAGAGCGCGTGCGCTCTCGTTTACCTGAGGCAATTGGGCAAGGTCTTTAGCGTTAGCATTCAAAGCGTGCGGGTCAATGCTGTTGATGGTGCGTAGTGTTGGCACAAGGCTGCTCTCTAGCGACCCGATAACTTTGTTATAGTCTTTAACCAGGCTGTTTAGTGAGCGGCCTAGTTTGCTGACGTGGCCGCCGAGCACGCCCAGATTATCGTAAAGCTTTTTGCCCGCAGTAAAGAGCTTTTCCGCATCTTCGCTGAGCGCATTTTGCTGCCAGGCATGAGCCACAGCTTTCAAAATAGCCCACAGGCTGGTAGGGGAGACCAGGGCAATCTGTTTGCGATAAGCATATTCCAGTAGCAGCGGATCTGCCTCGAGTGCCTGAGCTAGCAGCGCATCGCTCGGAATAAAAGCGACAGTCATTTCAAGCGAGCTGCCAAGTTTTGAATGGTAGCCTTTTTCTGCCAGCCGATCAATATGATTACGCACAGCTTTAGCATGTGAAGCGAGGGCTGCGCGACCGGAAAGTTCGCTGCTGGTTTCGGCAATGCCGTTTTCGCTCAGAAGTGAAGCGAGCGGCACTTTAGAATCCACTGCTATATTGCGCTGCTGTGGCAGATGAATGATCATATCTGGTCGACCGCCAGTTTCACCGTCTGAAATGTTGCTCTGCTCGTTAAAATCAACTCTGCTGATCAGGCCACACTCTTCAACAATGCGTCGCAGTGTCATCTCGCCCCACTGGCCGCGTCCGCTGGTGCTGGTCATCGCATTGGCCAGCCGTTGAGCGGTGCCCAGCAGAGCCTTTTCTCCTGCGGCAGCCTGTTGCAGCTGGTTCAAAATTTCACCGTGCTGGGTGGCGCGCTGCTTTTCAAGTTCGGAAACATTTTTTTGCAGCAAACCTAGCGCTGCGCTAACAGGAGCCAGTGCTTGCAAAACTTTTTGCTCTTGATTTGCGCTCTGCTCAGCTTGCTGTTTGTCTTTGCGTAGCTGATCGTAGCGCTGTGTAAGCTGAGCAAATTCTGCTGTGCGCGCGGCTAGCTCTTGCCGCACCTGCATAGATGCCTGCTCTGCGCTAACCTCAGCCTGGCGAACTGCCAACTGCAAATTTTGCTCGTGTTGCGTCACTTGCGCGGCAAATCGCTCTTCATTCTGATGCTGCAGTTGCTGCAGTTTTTGGGCAGAGTCCTGCTCTAAAGCTGCAAAATCTTGCCTCAATCGTTGCAATTCCGCCCGACCAGCTTTTTCTCGCAAAAACCAGCCCAGCCCGATTCCTAAAAGGAGTGCAACTATGGCGAGTGCCGCCGAAATAATCTCATTTATGTTCATAGTTCAAGCATAGCACAAAAAATATTAAAAATCGAAAAAATCTTCTAACTTGTATAGAAAACTTTTTCGATAAAAATAAAACTCCTGGTCACGCCATAAAAAATCGCGACACGCCGATCCCACCGGCAAACATCAGGTAATCATAGCCAGGCAGCTAGTTAGCCACCACCTCTCGACAGGCCTAGTGATCCGGCATAAATTCCGCTCATATCCGGCCATAAAACCGTGCCCGGCAAAACCGCCCGTTTATGACCCGGCAACAAACCCGTCTTCGTGCATCGCCCAAAGCTCGCGCACATCGCTCACGATCACATTCACGGCCGCTAGTTCAATGCCAGTTTGCTCGGCAACAACCGCAAAAACCGTCTCTCGCACCAGTTCCACAGCCGCCAAAATTGGCACTCCAAGCTGCACAGTAATTTTCACGTCGGCAGTCACCAGTCCGCACGGCTCGGTAATTTCCGGCGAAAACTTGATTTTACTAATAAAACTGTGCGGTAAAGCAGTGTCTGCGGCCTCGCGAATCAGCGCCTTTAGCTCGCCCTCAGTTATGCACAGTTCCGGGTTAATTACGGCATTTTCAGCACCGGTACCGGCACTGGCATCTACACCAGCACTCGCCTCGGCACCGGCACTCGAATTTCCAGCACCAAACCCGGCATCCGCTCCAGCGCCCTCGCCACCGGCTCTCACTTCTCCGCCTCCGCAACTCGCGCATTTTTCGTCACTGCTGCTAGCCGGGCCTGGGACACCGCTTGCGCGGCGTCTCCCCCCCCCGTGTCGCGCATCTGCAGTGATCGAGCTGGCGAGTTTGCCCCACCAGCTGCCTTCGTCGCGCGGGGAAATTTCGCGGCTCGCCAGTTGTGCGGCCAATTCGCGCAACCGCCGCAGCTGCTTTTTTTCGTGCTTGCTATGCTGTTTTTCTAGCGATTTTTTGGATTCTTTGCGTTTTTTATCGCAATCTTCTGCTGCTAAATCAAGTTTTTGAGCTGCTTTTTTGGCAGATTTGCGGGTAGCTTTTTCGGCGT
>JAUNHM010000032.1 GCA_030523945.1 Microbacteriaceae bacterium | reverse complement strand
GTTTGGCCGACAAACTCGTCTAGGTTGCTCGGCCGCAGCGCGCCTTCATAGCTGAGATCTTGCGGCTGTGACTGCGGCGAAAGTTCGGTGCTCATCGTTTACCTCCGTTTTTGTGCAGTTGCCCCAGTGCCAGCGGCAAAAGCTGCTCCAGCGGCCGCTCGCTTTCTGCTGCCACGAGTTCTGCTGCAAGCGGGGTTACGTCTTTTTCGTGCCAGCCGAGTCCGGTTAGAGCCAGCACAAGTTGCTCTTGCACCGCCTGCCGGGAGTCGGGAGACGCTCCTGCCTCAAATCGCACCCCGGCATTGCTGCTCTGCTGCACATGGTCGAGTTTACCTGCCAAAGAAACCACGATCAATTTCGCGCTTTTCGGCCCGATGCCGCTCACTGCTTTAAAAGGTTTTTCATCTTCTGCCGCAACCGCCGCCGCAATTTCGCCCGGAGACAGCACAGAAAGCACACCGAGCGCGCTGCGCGGCCCAACTCCGTTCACACCCAGCAGCAAATTAAACATTTCTAAGTCTGCGGCTTCGGCAAAACCGAACAGCGTAATTGCATCATCTCGCACCACCATTTGAGTGTGCAGATCGATTTCGTCGCCGATGTGTGCGTGCCCGGCAACGTCGCTCGGCACTTCGGCACGGAACCCCACTCCGCCAACTGCGACCACCACATAGCCGGCGCCTTTTGCGCGTACTCTGCCCTGTAATGCTGCAATCATTTTCGACCTTCTTTCATATTCAAACTTACTTTTATATTGCATTGCAGAACCAAGACTCTGCCAACGCGACCGGCAAAATTATCCGTTTGCCGCTACTATATTTAGTTTAGATCAGAGCAGCAACATTTAATATGGTCCCGATATTTTTACCCATTTTTTATTCAGTTTTACCGCATAAATCCAGGGATTTTAATTTATACAAGCCTGCAAAAACTTTCTGGCAGCCAAGTTCAAAAACCAAGACGACCCAAAAATTTCGGATCACTCTGCCATTCTTTCAGCACTTTTACCCGCAAAGAAAGATAAATCCGCTCCCCTTCTAGCGCCTCAATTTCGCGTTTTGCGCTGCGCACCAGCCGCCTCAAATTAGCGCTGTCCCGCCCGATAATAATCTCTTTCTGACTCTCGCGTTCCACAAAAATACTCGCGTAAATGTGCAGCAGTCCGGTTTCATCGCGGTCACGATCATCAACCTGGGCTGCCAGCGAGTGCGGCAATTCTTCACGCGCTCCGTAAAGCGCCGCTTCCCGAATCAGCTCGGCAATCCGGTCGTCGTTGGTTTCTTCCGTGTTTTGAGTTTCTTCGTAAAGCGGCGGTGATTGTGGCAGGTGTTCGATGAGTAGGTCGGTGAGCACGTCCAGTTGCTCGCCGGTCATCGCGCTAATTGGCACCACCGCGTCCCACTCGCCCAGCATGTCGACCTCGGTCAGCCGCTCGATTGCGGTGCTCTTATTTACCAGGTCAAGTTTAGTTACGATCGCAATTTTTTTAGCGTGCGGAAACTTTTTTAATTGTTCATAAATAAAACGATCTCCCGGCCCGATTTTGTCGGTTGCAGGAATCAGCATGCCGATCACGTCGACGTCACCGAGCACCGCAGTTACCAGATCGTTAAGGCGATGTCCTAATAGTTTGCGTGGCCTGTGAATACCGGGAGTATCGACGATAATAATCTGCCCGTTTTCGCGGTGAACTATGGCGCGAATTGCCCGTCTGGTGGTTTGCGGTTTTGGACTTGTGATCGCAATTTTTTCACCAACAAGCGCGTTTGTGAGGGTGGATTTACCAACGTTTGGGCGGCCAACGAAACTGATAAATCCGGCTCGAAAGTCGCCTTTTTCGCTTGCCTTATTTGCTTCCATATTTATACCTTTTTATTCTCTAAACAAGTACCATAAATTATCTACTTTGTAGACTATTTGTCTGCTTCTAAAACTTGCTCTGCATTCAGCTCGTTTTCTTCCACGACAGCCTCAAAAATTTCCGCGTCACCGCCAACCCAACTCGCCCGCAACTCCAAAATTTTATTGCGACGATCCACTCGCGTCACTCGCAAAGAAATCCCGGCAACAATCACAGTATCGTCTTCTTCTGCGAGTCGATCAAGCTGCTTTACCACCAAACCGCCGGCGCTGTCCACGTCTTCGTCATCGAGCTCCAGCTCAAAAAGTTCGCCGAGTTCAGCCACAGAAAGTCGCGGATTTATCACAAACTCGCCGTCACCGGTCTCCTGCACATCAGGCAGCTCGCGGTCGTGCTCATCGTGAATATCGCCAACCAGCTCCTCAATCAAATCTTCCATCGTGACCAGCCCGGAAGTTCCGCCATATTCGTCAACCGCCAATGCCAAATGGTTGTGTTCGCGCTGCATCTGTTGCAGCAGATCGTCGGCACGCATCAGATCCGGCACAAAAATTGGCTCGCGCATCATGCGAGTAACCGGCGCAGTATCGGCCTCATCGGGATAGCGCATCACAAAACCTGCCGCATCACGCAGGTGGATCACCCCAACCACATCATCGGCATCATCGGTAATCACTGGTAAGCGCGAATGGCGGCTCGCCAGCAACTGCTCGAGCGCCGCCTGCATACTTTCGTCATGCCCGATCGTCACCATTTCAGTGCGCGGCGACATCAGTTCGCGCACCCGCCTCTCGCCAAACTCAAGCACAGAGTGAATATAACGCCGGTTATCCTCTTCTAAAGCGTCGTGTTCTGCCGCCCTGTCCACCAGCGAAAGCAACTGAGTTTCAACCTGCTGGCTAGCGTCGCTGTTGCGGCGATAAAGCGCAACCGCACTGCTAAACCGCGGCAAAATCGCAGCAATAGGACCGAGCATAAATCGCACCACCACAACCGCCCCGGCCGTGGCACAAATTACCGCGTTTGGATAAGTTAGGCCGAGCATTCTCGGGCTAGAACCGACCAGCAAAAACGTCACAACCAGCAAAACCGCAGTCGAAAGCGCCAAAGCCAGCCAGACGCTGTGAATATTGTAGGCAAAAATAATCGTGATCAGCGCCGCCGCCAAGCTTTGGGCGATAACACGCGCAAATGTGATCGCACCGAGATGGGTTGGCTCGTCGTCTGCGATCCTGGCAATGGCCCGCCGATAGCGTTTACCCTGCTCGGCAAGTTTGTAAAGTTCGGCACGCGAGCGCACATTGAGCGCAGATTCGGTAGCGGCAAACATACCCGCGAGCACCAAAAGCAGCACGATCGCGGCCACACTAAGCGCGATAAGCGACGGACTCACAGGCTCTCCTCCCCCGCAATTTCGCAGGCAAAATGACCAGCAAAACCGGCAGATTCGCCGCTTTCTTGCTCGGCAGGTTTGGCAGGTTTTCCGCTCTGCTGCCCGGCAAACTCGACCAAAAGCTGTTTTTGCAGCCCAAACATTTCTGCCTCGTCGGCGGGTGTGTGGTGATCATATCCGAGCAGGTGCAGCAAAGAATGGGTGACCAAAAGCTGCACCTCCTCTTTGAGTGAGTGTCCAGCATTTTCGGCCTGATCTAAAGCGACCGGTAAACACACCACTACATCTCCCAAAAGCCCAGGTCCCGCTAGGTTTTCAGGCGTGCCTGGCCGCAACTCGTCCATCGGAAAACTCATCACGTCGGTTGCCCCCGGCAGGTCCATCCAATCTAAATGCAGACGCTCCATTTCGGCTTCGTCAACAAAATTTATGCTCACCTCAGTGTCCGGGTGCACATACATTTTGGCCAGCACGAACTCGACTAGCGGTTCAAGCCATGCCGTGTCTTGCTCGTCTATTGTAATCTCTGGGGTTTCTTGCGCGCTCATCATTGGCTCCTCTAACCGTGCATTGCGTAGGCGTCGACAATCCGCCCCACCAGTTCGTTGCGCACAATATCGTCGGCGCCCAGTTCGATAAATCCGATTTCACTCACGTCGCGCAGCACTGTGGTGGCGTCTTTTAGCCCGGATCTGCTGTGCGGCAGGTCGATTTGGGTTTGGTCGCCGGTGATCACCATGCGTGATCCGTAGCCGAGTCGGGTCAGAAACATTTTCATCTGTTCCGGGGTGGTGTTTTGTGCCTCGTCCAAGATTACGAATGCTTCGTTCAGGGTGCGGCCGCGCATATACGCTAGCGGCGCAACCTCGACTGTGCTGGCTTCGAGCAAGCGCGAGACGGTTTCCGGATCAAGCATAGAGCTGAGCGCGTCAAAAAGCGGGCGCAGATACGGGTCAATTTTATCTTCGAGACTGCCCGGCAAATATCCGAGTCTTTCGCCGGCTTCAACCGCGGGGCGGGTCAGCACGATTTTTGCGACTTCGCGATTTTGTAGCGCTTGCACGGCTTTGGCAATTGCCAGGTAGGTTTTACCGGTGCCGGCAGGACCTGAACAAAACACAATATCGTGCTCGTCCATTGCATTAACATATTCGCGTTGCCCTGCGGTTTGGGCGCGAATTGCCCGGCCACGCACGGTCAAAATCGGTGCGGCGAGCTTCACGCCTTCGCCGGTTGCTTCGCTGCCGAAACGCGACAGGTGGGCGACGTCGCGGGTGCTCGGATTACCTTTTAGCCTAGCAACGTCGAGCATTTCAAGCATAACGCGTTCTGCTGCGAGCACGGCTTGCTGCTCGCCCTGCAAGGTAAGTTGGTGGTCACGCAGGAAAAATTGCACCTGCGGATGGGCGTTTTCCATATCGCGCAGCAATCGTTCTTGTTTGCCTAAAAATTCGGGCAAGTGCACGCCGGTTAGCAGTAGTGAGCGTCGCACAATTTCGCCGCCTGCAGGCAGAGCATAGTTTGCGCCTGCTGGTTTGGTGGCAAAGCTAAAGCTACTCTCAGTTTCACCCGTCACTGCTCGCCTATTTTTCACAGTTATGTCGCCTGTAAAACTGCTGGATGCGGTTTTTGGTCGTTTAGCCAACCAGGCCACGCTCCTCGAGGTCGCCAGCCAAAACATGCATATGCACGTGGAAAACCGTTTGCCCTGCTTTTTCGCCGCTGTTAAAGATACCGCGGTACTGTCCATCGGCGTGTTCGTCGGCGAGTTTTTGTGCGGTTTCCACCATTTCTGCCAGCAGCTCCGGGTCTCCGGCGGCTAGTTCGGTGAGATTTTCGTATTCGCTGGTTTTTGGGATCACCAAAATATGCACACGCGCTTGCGGGTTAATGTCTGGGAATGCCAGCACCCGCTCGGTTTCGGCGAGTTTCGTAACCGGAATTTCGCCGCTGATGATTTTACTAAATACTGTTTCTTGCGCCATACCGCTAGTTTACCTTTCGCACCTTAATATTTTCTTGATTTTTACCAATTATTTAGTGCCGTGTGTGTTACAGCAATTGCGGCTGCTCCCGCTGTGGATGTGCGCAGCACGTTTTTTCCGAGAACTGCGGTGAGCGCTCCTGCGGCGGTTAGTTCACTTATTTCGGTTTCGGTAATACCGCCTTCTGGCCCGACTATCAGCGTGATTTGGCACGGTTTTTCGCTGCTTACTCGACTCATAACCTCGCTGAAGTTGCTTGCTTGCCACGGGTCTAGAATAATTGTCAGGTTCTCTTTTGCGGCGGCTTTTTCGCAGAGGTTTTTTAAGGTTACCAGGTCACCTATTTCAGGCACGGTGTGACGCAGAGACTGTTTGGCGGCTTCGCGCGCGATTTTTTGCCATTTTTGGATGCCGCGGGTGATTTTGTCGCCGCCGCGCCATTCTGAAACAGATCTTTTTGCCGCCCATGGCAAAATGCTGTCCACGCCGAGTTCTGTGCAGAGTTCAACGGCTCGTTCTGCCCGGTCGCCTTTTGCCAGTGCCTGCACGAGCACAATTTCTGGAGTATATGCCGGCTCGTTTTGGGCTTCTGAGCCTGTTGCAATCCCGTCTTTGTAAACAATCTCGCCTACGGTAAACTCAAACGCTGCAGCACCTCCGGCAAGCGGGCTGGCCTCCCCTTTAGCGAGTGTGCCGCGCCCGTTACCAAGCAAAATTTCTTCTCCGGCGCGCAGTCTTGCAACTTTTACAGCATGTTTAGCTTCGTCTCCGCTGATAACGAAGCGTGCACCGAGCGCAAAGTCTGCGTCTTGCAGGGCTTCATCATAGTAAAGGTGCGCCATTTGTGTGTAACCTACTGTTTTTAACCGAAGAATTTGTTGCGCAGCTTATCGAACAGGCTTTGCTGGAATTTACCAAACTGCGGCGGTGTGTTTCGTCGCTGTTTTGCAAATTCTGCGAGCAGGTCGCGTTCTTTGCGGGACATTTTTGTCGGGGTCATAACCTGTACTGCAACGCGCAGATCGCCGCGTCGCTCACCCTGCAACTCTGTCAAACCACGTTTTGGCAGAGTGATGACATCGCCAGATTGGGTGCCCTCTGGAATTTCCAGGTCGATGGTGCCGTCAAGCGCGGTGAGCGCAACTTTGGTGCCGAAGGCGGCGTCAGTCATACTCACTTCCAGAGTTGCAAGCAGGTCGTTGCCCTGACGGCTCCAAACATCGTCGTGTTTAACCTTAAACTCGATAAACAAATCACCGTTTGGTCCGGCACCCGGCCCAACTTCACCAGCTCCGCGCATTTGCATGCGCATCCCGTCTTCCACGCCCGATGGCACCTGCACTGTCATGGTGCGTTTGTTGCGCACCCGACCGCGCCCGCCACATTCGCCGCACGGATTGTCGATAACAGTGCCGTACTGATGACAGTTGTTACAAGGCCGATTGGTCACAACCTGCCCTAAAATAGAGCGCACTTGCTGCCGCACATGTCCCGTCCCCTGACAAAAATCACAGGTGCGCGGTTGGGTGCCTTTTTCGCAGCAACTACCAGCACAGCCAGGACACACCACGGCAGTATTAATGGTGATTTCACGTTCTGTGCCGAACACAATGTCTGCCAGTTCAACTTCAAGCGGAATCAGTGCGTCTTCCCCGCGTTCACTGCGGCTGCGAGTTTTTCCACCGCCGCCAAAGCCGAAACCGCCAAAAACATTGCCCAAAAAGTCACCGAGGTCGGTAAAACCGCCGAATCCACCTTCGCTGTCGCCCATATCATAGGCACGACGCTGCTCTGGGTCGCTCAGAACATCGTATGCGTGGGTGACGTTTTTGAAGCGTTCAGCTGCTTCCGGACTTGGGTTGCGATCCGGGTGCAGTTCAAGCGCGAGTTTGCGATAGGCTTTTTTGATTTCTTGTTCGCTTGCGTCACGGCTCACGCCGAGTGTTTCGTAATGGTCTGCCACCTGGGGTTTTCTCCTGTAGTTTTGTGTCGTTTCTAGTTTACTAAACTTTACTGCATAAATTTTCTGCACGCTGCTTCAGCCCCGCCAATAACTAATTTATTGCGAGGTTAAGGGTGTTTTAAGGTTGCGCTTCTAGCATTGTAGTGTGAATATGCAACAGACACCAGTAACGCAAACAGATTTTCCACCAAACCATGCCGGGCGGGGCACGCTCGGATCGCTGGCTGTAAATGTAGCGATTGTAGGCTGGGGTAAGGGCGGAAAAACTTTGGCTGTTGCCCTGCATAAGGCCGGTAAAAAGGTGGCTGTGATTGAGCAGTCTGAGGCGATGCAAGGCGGCACCTGCATTAACATCGGCTGTGTTCCGACCAAAGCGCTTGTTTCTCAGGCGGAGCAGGCCTTTCGGGTGCGTAATGTGCTTAACGGCAGCGCGTTTGATAACGCCGGCAAGCTCTGCACAGATTTGCCAGCACACCAGTTTACTAAAGCGGTAGCAGTTCGAGATCTGTTGATTAAACAGCTTCGCGAAGTAAATCATGCAATGCTGGCAGATATCGATAACGTTGCGATTGTTGGCGGTAAAGCAAGTTTTGCTGGCACAGCCCACGGTAAAATTAAGACTTTGCTGGTTTCTGACGGGAGTAACACTGTGGAAGTCACTGCAGAAACCGTTGTGATTAACACCGGCAGTGTTCCTGCCATTCCTGAAGATATCACCGGAATTCCGCAGGAGATTTTGGCGGGTAAGGCCGATATTGCACTGCCAGACGGCGCCGAACAACAGACCACGGCACACGGCGTTTACACTTCTACCACTTTGCAGCACGCCGATCCCCTGCCGCGCTCGCTGGTAATTATCGGAGCTGGTTTTATTGCGCTTGAGTTTGCAGCAATGTTTGCTAATTTTGGTGCTAAAGTTACCGTTTTGAATCGCGGCAGCGAAATCTTGCCTGGCGAAGATGAACCTGTGCGTGCAAGCGTAACCAAGGTTTTGGCCGCGCAGGGTATTGAGTTCGTGCATAATTCTAAAGTAACCGAGCTCACCCCGGCTACTACTGGAACAGATGTAACCGTTAGTGCAACCGTTGCCGGCAACACACAAGAGTTCAAAGCCGCTGCTATACTTTTGGCAACCGGACGCAAGCCAGCCACCGCTGGACTCAACCTCGCCGAAGCAGAAATTACGACGGGCGATCACGGCGAGATCGTGGTCGATGAGTTTTTGCAAACAAACGCTCCCGGCGTGTTTGCGATCGGCGATGTAAACGGCGGACCACAACACACCTATATTTCGCTGGACGATTTTCGTATTGTCAAAGAAAAGTTGCTTAACGGCAGCACCTCGCGCAGCACGAAAGATCGGGTTGCAGTGCCTGCCACAACCTTTATTACGCCGCCTTTTTCGCAGGTTGGTTTGACCGCAAGTGCGGCGCGCCAGGCTGGTCACAAAATCAAAACTGTAAACAAACCGGTTGCTACAATAAAAGCGATGCCACGCCCGAAAGCGGTGGGAGATTCGCGCGGGATTATCAGCATTGTGGTCGACGCTGAAACTGACCTGATTTTGGGCGCACGTCTGTTCCATGTTGACAGCCAGGAAGTTATTAACCTGATCGCGCTTGCGATGCGCGCAAAAATTACCGCCAGCACGCTGCGTGATAGCATTTGGACGCACCCGGCCAGCACAGAAGCGCTGAACGAAGTGCTTGCCGAGCTGACGTAGGTGGCTAAATAGCAGCATTAGCGTCCATATCGCGCAATTTCGTAGGTTCATTTCACGCTCCTTTCTTGACTGGTTTTTACGTTAAAGCAAGTCAATCATCTAGCAGCAATGAAAAGTCTGCCCCACCACCAAAAACAGGCAATTATCCGCGTAAACCACGGCGTGTCGCCCCTTTCAAAGCTCCTAAAAATTGCTTCTCTGAGGTGAAATATGACAGCCTTTCCCCTAACTTTTTTAATTATCTACTCAGTAGATAATTAACGCTATTGTTATAAAGACAGCCAAGAGGGAGCACCGGCTCGGAATCCGTCGATTTCGGAGGGACTATGGTGTATTTTATTGTCTTGGCCGACGACGAAGTTTTTGCCTGTGTTTGCGGGGATTTTGCCGATTACTGGGAGGCCTAGCTCTGGGAAAGTTTCTAGGTTGGTTTTTGCGATATTATCGCAGGTTGCAGGCCAGGATCCGATAATCACACCCTCGACCGCGAGACTGCGGGAGCGCAGATATTCTGTGGTTAGAAGCGTGTGGTTGAGGGTGCCGAGGGCAGATCTCGCAATGATTATACTACGCAGTTTGATGCCTGGGATTTCTGCCAGCAGGGCGATTAGATCGGCCTGGTTTTGGGATTGGTACTGTGTGCCTGTGCTGAGTGGTTTTGCTAAATCTACTGCGACACCGCCTGCGCCCTCAACCAGCACCGTGTCGTATTTCTGCAAGAGGTCTGCGATTTTTTGCGCGTGGTCTTGCAGGGCTGGCAGTGTTTTGTTTTCTAGTTTGGCGGCAGCTACTGGTGCCATCGCCGCGTCTAGTCGCACACCCTCAAACGCCGCCGCTCCAGACAGTGCCGCCGCAAACTCGACATCACCTATTTCGCCCTGTTTTACGCCGCTTTGGGTTGGTTTATAGATTGCAACTTTGCGGCCTGCGTTGATGCGCTCCGCGGCGATTGCGGCAGCGGCAACGGTCTTGCCAACATCGGTATCGGTGCCGATGATGTTGATAATTTCTGGCACAAAATCACTCTGCACTTTTATATTCCTTTGGTATCGGATAAAACGGCTTTAATCTCCTGCAGCGCACGCACAAGTTCGGGGCGCGGAGTGTTAGCGTGAGCGGTGAAGCGCAGGCGACTCACGCCGTCTGGCACGGCTGGCGGGCGAAAACACGCCACCGCAACCCCGCGTGCTGCTAACCGCCGCGAAATTTCTGCTGCGGCATCAGCCCCCGCAGGCACTTGCATTGACTGCACAGCGCCAGCCGCTGGTTCGATCCCCAATTCTGCGCACAAAAACTCGGCATTTGCGCGCAGCTGGGCGGTAAGATTTTCCCCTTCGGCAGCGATAATCTGCACCGCAGCCAGTGCCGCAGCAGCCTGCGCTGGCGCTAAAGCTGTGTCGAAGATAAAACTGCGAGCGGTGTTCACAAAATAGTCGCGCAGATCGTCGCTACAAATAAGCGCGCCGCCCATAGAGCCGCATGATTTACCCAGCGAGGTACTTAAAATAACGTGCTGAGAACCGGCCACACCAGATTCAAAACTCTGCCCGCGCCCTCCGCCGCGCACCCCGAGCGAGTGTGCCTCGTCCACTACCAAAAGCGCATCGTAGCGCACTGCTAATGCGTGAAAAGCAGCCACATCTGCCGCATCTCCCAGCACCGAATACACGCCTTCGACCACCAAAACACAGGGCGCACCGGCTGCCTCTTGCAAAAACTGTTCTGCCTCATCCACGCTATTGTGAGCAAAAAGTCGCACCTCAGCCTGGCTCAGTGCTGCCGCGTCATGCAGGGATGCGTGAATGTGCGCGTCCATAAAAATGTGCGTGCCGGGTCTGCCAAGAGCTGCCAAAACCGCCATGTTTGCTGTGTATCCGCTGGAAAAAACCAGCGCAGATTCAAAACCGGTAAGTCCTGCCAACGCGGCTTCTAACAGTGTGTGCACAAGCTGTGTGCCGCACACTACTCGCGAAGCCCGGGCAGAACATCCGCTGCGCCCTAACTCTGCGGCAGCGGCAGCGATTACCTGGCTATCGCTAGCAAGCCCTAAATAATCATTTGACGCCATATCGCACCAAATATCTCCCGGCACGCTCGTGGCGCGTACGATGCCACGGCTATCCCGCACTTTTGCCGATCCGGCAATAATTTTTTCAAATGTGGCAGGATATGTCTTCTCTCTACCGGTCATCTCCAGATCGTTCGTTTCAGCATAATTCATTTTTCGTGCACCTCCGCCACAGCTCCGACCAGCCCCGTGCACAGGGTTTCCAGCTCGGTGTCCGTGCAGATATAGGTCGGCATTATGTAGACGAGATTACGGAACGGGCGCACCCAGACGCCCCGCGCTATCGCCGCCGCCGCAATTTTAGCGACATCTGCGGGTTCGTGCAGTTCGATGACCCCGACTCCGCCGAGTACCCGCACATCTTGCACGCACGCCATGTCGCGAGCCGGTTTTAGGCCTGCTGTTAGTGCGGCAGATAACCGCGGCACCTGCGTTTCCCAAGCGGAGCTAGGCACGGCCGTATCGATACCGAGTAAATCAGTATCGCCGCGCTCCCCTAGCACCAGGTCGATTGCCGCGCTCGCGACCGCGCTCGACAGTGGATTGCCCATAAAAGTTGGCCCGTGCATCAGCGCCCTGTGCTCAGACGCGCCAATCACCTCAGCGACGCGATGGTTCGCGAGCACCGCCCCCATTGTCAAATAGCCGCCGGTCAACGCCTTGCCAACCGTCATCACATCTGGTACAATGCCCGCCCAGTCGCTCGCAAACAGTCGCCCGGTGCGCCCGAAACCTGTTGCAATCTCATCAAAAATCAGCAGAATATCGTGCTCTGTGGCAAGCCCTCGCAGAAGTTTTAGGCAGTCTGGGTGATAAATGTGCATGCCGCCAGCGCCCTGCAAAATCGGCTCCAGGATAATCGCCGCACTCTCGGTAGCCCACTCGGCGACTAGTGAACTAACCTCGTTTTCCCAGGCTGTTTGCAGGGCAGCATCGACCCGCCATTCCCCGGTTTCTGGGGTAAAAACAGCCGCCGGCGGGCGTGGTAAAAAGTTTTGACTCGCAACCAGCCCCGCAAACTCCGCATGCATCCCGCCGATTGGATCACTAACCCCCATCGCCCCCGTGGTGTCGCCGTGGTAGCCGCCGCGCAAGGCAATAAACCGCCGCCGCGCGCCGCGCCCCTGCGCCAGCTGATACTGCACCGCAAGCTTCAACGCGACCTCCACCGACACCGACCCAGAATCCGCCAAAAACACGTGATCCAGGTCGCCCGGCGCAATCTGACGCAGTTTTTCAGCGAGCACCACGGCCGGCTCGTGCGTCAGTCCGCCGAACATCACGTGCGAAAATCGCTCCGCCTGCGCGGAAAGCGCCGCATCAAGCACAGGGTTTTTGTAGCCGTGCACCTGGCACCACCAGCTACTCATCGCGTCTAATACGCGGGTTTCACGCCCGTCTGGCAAATGCAAATTCAGGGTGCTACCGGCAGCACCCCTCACCGCATACATCTGCGTACCAGTCAGCGGCGCATAAGGGTGCCACAGCAGCCCCCGATCCCGCTCAATTAGCGATTTGCCACTCTGTATTTGCCCTGCCGCATTTTGCATAGTCACGCTCTAATTCTGGCACACCTACCTGAAACTTTCGCTGTATGCGCAACCGCTCCGTCACTCCAGACCTACCTGCTCCGCGCTCCAGTCAACTCTGCCCTTTCACTCCAGTCCAAACTAACCCTGCACCCGCAGCGCCCTCACTTCCCCGCCATAAAACACCAAAAAATCACCAATGTTCACCTAAAATTCATACAAAATTGCAAATTTTTACCCTCTCGCGCACCCCTATTTTGGTATCATGTAAATATGAGCACAAAGTCGAGCAACGACCGGATAATTCACTCCAAAACAGGCAACAAAATTGCCGCTATCCCATCAACCGCAACCGCCCTGACTTTAGCCTGCTGCAAAGGAGAAGCAAAATGAAATCAACTGGCTTAGGCGGTTTTAACAAGATTTTTACGGCCTTCATGACGGTCTTTTTTGTCTGTGTCTTTCCGGTATTTTTCACACCGTTCAGCAACGACTTTTTCAGCCGGAACAACACCCCGACGAGCGCCACAATCGCGCTCGGGGTCGGCATAATTTTGTGGCTAATTTTCCTATTTTTGCTCCACCGAAGCCTGATCAAAAAAGCCGCTAGCGCCGCCAAAGAGTTTAGAAAAACGATCGAAACCGGGCAAATGGAACGCGGCTACATCACACACAAATACAGTCGCGGCACCAACGGCAAAGGCAAAGAAGACATCGAAATCACCGTCGAATTTCGCAACTTTGTGGGCACCACCGTCACCCGCAACTTCCAATTCACCGATTCAAAACCGCACGAACGCCGCCACGAAATTGGCAACAGCATTGACCTCGTACTCAGCCGCGATCGCAGCAAACCGACGGTGGTGATCGCCAACGCAAAAGCCGTCACTACCCCGCTATTCAGCTGGTTAATTATCGCATTTTTT
>JAUNHM010000031.1:7823-13510 GCA_030523945.1 Microbacteriaceae bacterium | reverse complement strand
TACCGCACCAGCACCGGTGGTTACCGCACCAGCCCCCGCCCCTGCCACGATTCCAGCACCGCAACCCGTTTTAGTTAGGCCATCTGCAAACCCGGCGCCTCAGCCATCATCTGCAGCGCCTGTTGTGCCGACTCCTGCGCCTACAACACCAGCCCCTGCCCCGGATGCAGCGACTCCAGCACCTCAAATTCCGAGCATTATCGTGCCAACTATCCCGGCCCCCTCAGATCCAACACCGGCGATTCCGATCCCGGCACCTGCCACACCAGAACCGCGCAACGAGGTGGCCACGCCACCGACCACCCAATACTATGTGCCGCGCGGCAAATCTAACGATCCAGCTAATGCAGCCCAAGCCCAGCTCAACGCGAGCGCGCAGTCTGGCGTGCCTGGTGCGGCAGCCGTTCTGGTAATCGCTGGCGGCATACTGTTTGCAGGCGCAGGCGTAATGCACCATATTCGCACTAAATAGCCTCTATAGTGAATTCTGGTTTAAATTTTAATCTAACTCGACGCAGCAAAAACAGTACTTACAACATTTTTACTCGATATTTTTCACCATCACGAGAGGTTTTTGCACCCTCAGTGAAGGTTTTTAAGCCTCACTCTATATTTTTGATGCCTCGCTGAAGGTTGAGTGAGGGTAAGTGAATGCTTCGCTAAGTGATAATTGCCGCAAAACAGCGACCCTAGCGACGCAAAAATCCCTGGCGAGTGGCCGAATCGATGGCGTGGAGCGCGCCCGCGTCTGGCGGTACAATCGTTTGCACGCTCGCCGCAATCGCCCCGCCCGCTTGCAACTCCACCCGAAAAGCACCAGATTCCGGCGCGGTACGTTTCAAAAGCGCCAGTGCTATCGCACCCCACTCGTGGTGCATCACAACCCGGGTTAGCCGGCCCACCGGTTTCGCAGCAACCGCGCTTGCACCGCCGCTTTCCACAGCGGCCACAGCACGCACCGCATCTGCCTGCGCCGCATCTGCCCCGGCAAACACCAAATCACCCGGCCCCGGCAACTCTCCCCCAGAACCATCCAGGTGCAAAAGCGCCAGCCTGCGCGGCGGATGCCCCAAATTGTGCACCTTAGCCACGGTTTCTTGCCCGCGATAGCAGCCCTTGTTCAGGTGCACACCACTACGCAGCAGGTCGAATTCGTGCGGCAGCGCCCGGTCGTCAAACTCCGCAAATCCAGGCCGCCACCGCGCCACCTCCAAAGCATCAGACGCAAGCAAACCTGCAAAACTAAATCCCGCCTCTTTTATCGCAGCAGTTACTTTTTGCAAGTCGCCATCAAGCGGCACAATCGCCCGCGCAGCCACACTCTCGCTCTCTGCCGGGTGCTGCCCCACAGCATACTGCCAACCGCCCGGTTGCACCTCTCTCCACGGGTCCGTCCACAGCGCCGCCACATCACAAGCCGCCGCAACCGCTTGCACGGCCGCGCTTTCACCCACCCTGCCAGCAACCGCAACATCGCGCGGCAAATAAAACTCCAAAACCCCAAAATCTGCCGAAACATCAGCAAAATCCACCCGCAGAGCAAAACGCATCCGCTGCAAAAACTCCAACAACTCTGCCGCTTTTTCGCGCGCCACCGTCAGCCACAGCGCATCCTCACCAGCAGCCACAAAAACCTGCTGCTCCACTCGACCCTGCGGACTCAAAATCAGCGTCTCCGCACTCTGCCCAGGCTGCAAGCCAAGCAACAACTGCGAACTAAACGAATTTAGCCAAGACAGCCGATCCTCACCGGCCAAACGCACCACTGCGACATCGCCGCGCAGCACAAAAGCCGCACCCTCATCGAGCGCACGCTGCTCACGCAAAGGCGAGCCATAGTGCAAAACGCTCCCGCCAGCATCGGCGCGCACCGCACCCGGCAAAGCAAGCGGCGCCAGCATAACAGAACCTAGCGCTGGCCCTTAAACAGTTTATAAAGCACCACGCCAGACAGGCCTGCGATGCTTACAGAAGCAAGCCCGAGCAGACCAAGGAAGAAAATTTCCAAAGCAACGATCATATCAGCGGCAATCATAACTCCAGTCTAGCGCAAAAACCGCCCCCGACCCAAAAAAACGGCAGCAATCGCGCAAAAATTGCCAAACAGTCGACCTTACGCGAAATAACGCAGCAGGCGCGACGCCATATCGACAGCAAACATGATCACCAAAGCGCCGGCCAGCGTAACCGAAACGCGCACAATAAAACCGCGTTTTTCCGCCGTCAAAAGCTGCACAAAAAACGTCAAAATCGCCGCAAACCCGATCACACCAACCAGCAGCTTCGGCCGCACCCCGGCAGGATACGAAAAATTCACCCACAAAATCACGACCAAAACCAGCGTCCAGGTCAAAAAAATGCTGGGCAGGTGGGTAATGCGCGGTTTTTTGCCAGATTCTTGCTCGCTTTCCGGCGGCACCTCGACCCCGATCAGCGCGGCTTTTGCGTACCTCCATTCTGCCATATTTGCGAGGCCCCAAAATTCGCCTTTGCTGCAAACCCGCCCAAACCCGGCTCGTTTTTGTAAATTAGGGAATGAAAAGGATACAAAAAGGGAGTTAAGGATGTAGAGAGAGTAAGTGCCAAAGGAGATAAGCAGTAAGTAAGTAAGTGGAAAAAGTAAGCTAATAAAAAGAAAGAATCCTGAAAAAAATAATAAAGATAACGAAAATAGAGGAGAAATCAGCAATCGCACAAAATACAAGCCACAAAGCAAAACGCACAAACAAACCAAAAGTCAACCCAAAATCCGGCAAGGTAAACAGTAAATGAACAGATGCCGGCAATCAGGCAATATACACCAAACACACATCTAAAAATGAGAAAATAGAAGCATGAACATCAAAGCAGATCAGCCAGAAACGGCAGATATTTCCCGCTACATTGACCGCGAGTTGAGCTGGCTCGCCTTTAACCAGCGCGTGCTCGAAATGGCCGAAGACACCGCCAATCCGGTGCTGGAGCGTGCCAATTTCCTCGCAATTTTTGCCAGCAACCTCGACGAATTTTTTATGGTGCGAGTCGCCGGGCTGAAACGCCGCATTATGACCGGGCTTGCCGTGCCAACCAATATCGGCACCACCCCAACCGCACTCTTCCAAGAAATCATGTGCCGCGCCTACGAGCTGCAACAGCGCCACTCCGCCTGCTTCCAAAACGAAGTGCAGCCGGCCCTCGCCGCCAACGGCATTCACATCGTCGACTGGCACGAAATTAGCGAAACCGACAAAAATTCGCTCAAAAACTATTACGAATCCCACATTTATCCGATTCTGATGCCGCTCGCGGTCGACCCGGCCCACCCTTTCCCATATATTTCCGGCCGTACCCTCAACCTGTCGATCAGGGTACGCAACCCACGCACCGAAAAAATCGAGTTTGCGCGTCTAAAAGTGCCGCAAATGCTGCCGCGATATGTGCGCATCGACAGTGATGAAAACTACGAAAATGTGCGATTTATTGCGATCGAAGAGCTCATCGCCAACCAGCTCGACGGACTGTTCCCGGGCATGGAAGTGATCGACCACCACGCTTTCCGTGTCACCCGCAACGAAGACATGGTGATCGAAGAGGACGAAACCGAAGACCTGATCCAGGCGCTTGAAAAAGAACTTTTGCGCCGGCGATTCGGGCCGCCAATTCGCCTGGAAATTTCCGACGATATGGATGAAGATACAAAAGAACTGCTGCTGGCCGAGTTCGACATTGAAGCCAACCAGGTCTTTACCCTGCCGTCGCCACTCGATTTGAGCGGCCTGTTTGCGCTCTCGAGCATTCCACGCAGCGACCTGCGCTACCAACCGCACGTGCCGGTGACCGCCGCAGAATTTGCCGCCAGCAACAACGAAACACCAGACATTTTTGGGGCGATTTCCCGGCGCGAGTTACTGGTGCACCACCCGTACGAGTCATTTGCCACCACCGTGCAGGCGTTTTTGGAGCAGGCCGCAGCCGACCCAAACGTGCTCGCAATTAAACAAACCCTCTACCGCACCAGCGGCGACAGCCCGATCGTGGCCGCCCTGATCCGCGCGGCAGAGGCCGGCAAACAGGTGCTCGCCGTGGTCGAGGTAAAAGCACGCTTTGACGAGGCCGCCAACATTAGCTGGGCGCGCAAACTGGAAAAAGCCGGCGTGCACGTGGTTTATGGCATCGTCGGGCTAAAAACCCACTGCAAACTCGTGCAGGTGATCCGCGACGAGCCACAAGGCCTGGCGCACTACTCGCACATCGGCACCGGCAACTACAACCCGAAAACCAGCCGCATTTACGAAGACTTCGGCCTCTTCACCAAATCTGCCGAAGTCGGCCGCGACGTCACTCGCCTTTTCAACGTGCTCAGTGGCTTTGCGATTGAAACCGCATACGACCGCCTGCTGGTCGCTCCCCTGCAGCTGCGGGCCGGGCTGCTCGAACGCATCAACCACCAAGCAGAACTCGCCCGCAAAGGCGAGGCAGCAAAAATCCGCATCAAATGCAACTCGATGGTCGATGAAGCGATTATCGACGCACTCTATGAGGCCTCTGAGGCCGGAGTGGAAATCGACGTGTGGGTGCGCGGCATTTGCGGCATTCGCGCCGGCGTGCCAGGATTGAGTGAAAAAATCCGCGTACACAGCATTCTCGGCCGCTACCTCGAGCACTCCCGCATCTTCATTTTCGGCTGCGGCGAAGAGCGCGAAGTTTTTGTCGGCAGCGCAGACCTGATGCACCGCAACCTCGACCGACGCGTAGAAGTTTTGGTCCGCATCGAAGAACCAGACCATCTACGCCGCATCGACGAATTCTTTGCGATGGCATTTGAACAGGGCATGCTCGTATGGCAGCTACAGGCCGACGACACCTGGCTACGCATCACCGAAAACGAAGCGGGCGAGCGTCTGCCAGATTTGCAAGATACCGTCATGGTGCGTCGCACCCAGGCTCGTTCAAAGCGTAGAATATAGAGTAGAATAAAAAGGTTGCCCCGCTCCTCAGCAAGCAACCCGGCATTCTAGGGCGCAACCCGCTCGAGCTTCCACCGACTAAAGAAACCAGGTATGAGTAATCACGTTTTTGCAGCAGGCACCATTCCGTGGCGTAAAGTTAAGCATAAAAGCGGCGAAACCCGCATAGAGGTGCTCCTGGTCTACCGCAAAAACTACCGCGACTGGAGCTTTCCAAAAGGCAAAGTCGACCCAAACGAGTCGCTGCCGCAAACCGCCGTGCGTGAAACCCGCGAAGAAACCGGCCTGCGCATTAAACTGGGCGTAAACCTGGGCAATATCAGCTACAAAATTGGTGGCAGACGGCAAAAAATCGTGCAGTACTGGGCGGCAAAAGCTACCAAAAAAGCACTCAAAAACCACAAATTTAAGAAAAACAGCGAAATTAGCGAAATTGCGTGGGTGCCGCTGTCGCAGGTAAATGAGCGACTCAGCTACGACCGCGACCGCGACATTTTCAGCATTTTTTGCGACCTTTACGAGTGTCAAAGGCTTGAGACGTTTGCGGTTGTGCTGCTGAGGCATGCAAAAGCCGAGCCGCGCGGGCGCGAGTTTCCGGTCGACCATTTGCGGCCGCTCGCCGACATTGGTGCAGACCAGGCGCAACTGGTGGTGCCACCGCTGGCCGCTTTCGGCGCAAAACGGGTGATCTCAAGCGACGCAAAACGCTGCCGCTCGACCGCTACCCCGATCGCCCACAAA
>JAUNHM010000031.1:0-7813 GCA_030523945.1 Microbacteriaceae bacterium | reverse complement strand
AAACCGTGCACGGCATCAGCCAAGACGCCTGGGACGAGGGCGATTTGAGTGAACTGCGCGCAACCGTCGCAGGCGCACTAAAAAGCCGTGAAAACACTGTGATTTGCTCGCACCGACCGGTTTTGCCGGATTTGGGGCGCGCCATCGCTGAGCTTACCGGAGCTGTAGTCAGCAAACACGTTACAAACGCAACCGCGCTGCCGCCAGCCGGATTTGCGGTTTTCCACATTACCAAAAAGACCAAAAATCCGCGCCTGGTTGCAATCGAAAGTTTCCCTATCCGCCACCACGACTAGCGCGCAGGTAAATATCAAAGCGCAAACAACCCGCCTGCCCGGTTGACAGGCTGGTTACTTTATCGCGCAAAACATACAAAAAACCCGCCGCAAGGAGACAAGCAGCGGGTTTAGCGAGGAAAACCAGCCGGGCAAACAAGCCGCCTGCCCGGCCAACACTTCCTAACCGAAACGGCCAGAAACGTAGTCCTCAGTGTCTTTAACAGACGGGTTCGAGAAGATCTTTTTGGTGTCATCGTACTCGATGAGCTTGCCCGGCTTGCCGGTGCCTGCGATGTTGAAGAACGCGGTCTTGTCGCTCACACGCGAAGCCTGCTGCATGTTGTGGGTCACGATCACGATCGTAAATTCCTGTTTCAGCTCCTCGATCAGGTCCTCAATCGCGAGGGTCGAGATCGGGTCAAGCGCAGAACATGGCTCGTCCATCAGCAGAACCTCAGGCGACACTGCGATCGCACGCGCAATACACAGACGCTGCTGCTGACCACCGGACAGGCCGCTTCCAGGCTTGTCCAGACGGTCCTTAACCTCGTTCCACAGGTTTGCGCCACGCAGTGACTTCTCAACCAGCTCGTCAGATGCGCTCTTTGAAATGCGCTTGTTGTTCAGCTTTACACCGGCAAGCACGTTTTCGCGAATCGACATGGTCGGGAACGGGTTTGGACGCTGGAACACCATACCAATCTGGCGGCGCACCAGCACCGGGTCAACAGCCGAGCCATACAGGTCTTCACCGTCAAGCAGCACCTCGCCCTTTACAGAAGCACCAGGAATTACCTCGTGCATGCGGTTCAGGGTGCGCAGGAAGGTGGACTTACCACAACCTGACGGGCCGATGAACGCGGTCACGCTGCGCGGCTCAATATTCATTGAAACGCCCTCGACCGCCAAAAACTTGCCGTAGTAGACGTGCAGGTCGCGAACCTCAATACGTTTTGACATTTTTTATCTCCGTTTTCTTAAATTTCGGCTAACGGCCGGTTTTTGGGGCAAAGAATTTAGCAACAGCGCGGGCCACGAGGTTGAGCACCATTACGATCAGGATCAGCACAAGCGCGGCCGCCCAGGCACGGTCCCTAAACGCTTCAGCATATACATTCGGGTAGGCATACTGGGTGAACACAAACACCGGCAGCGACTGCATCTGACCTTCAAACAGGTTGTAGTTCATGCTGTTGGTGTAACCTGCGGTGATCAGCAGCGGCGCGGTTTCACCAATAACACGCGCAATCGCGAGCACGATACCGGTGGTGATACCGGCGATCGAGGTTGGCAAAACAACTTTAACCACGGTCAGCCACTTTGGCACACCCAGCGCATAAGACGCTTCACGCAGCTCGTTTGGCACCAGACGCAGCATTTCTTCGCTGGATCGCACCACAGTCGGCACCATCAGCACGGTCAAAGCAACCGCACCAACCAGACCCAAAGTCACGCTCGGGCCGAGGAACAGGGTGAAAAGTGAGTAAGCAAACAAACCGGCCACAATCGACGGAATACCGGTCATCACGTCAACCAGGAAGGTGATGGTCTTTGCCATCTGGCCGCGGCCGTATTCAACCAGGTAGACAGCGGTCATCAAACCGAGCGGCACCGCAATCGCGGTCGCAACCAGGGTGATCTGCAGGGTACCAACGATCGCGTGCAGCGCACCACCGGCAACAATATCCGGCCCGTCACTCACGTTACGCATCGAGCTGCTAAAGAACAGCATATCGAAACGGCGCAGACCCTTACTGATCACCTCGAGCGTCACAGAAATAAGCGGCGCGGTCGCAATCAGGAACGAGCAGGTCACCAGACCGGTAACGAAACGGTCCTTTGCCTGACGGCTACCCTCAACAGTCAGGGAAATAACGGTGATCGCGATTAGGTAAATAACCGCAGCAGCCGCAGCCGCACCAACGAAGTTGATGCCGCCGCCGTTAGCCGCACCGAGCAGCGCAAACAGCGCCACCGAAACAGCCAGAGCACCAGCCAGGATAGCCCACGGAGCGAACTTCGGCAGCCGGTTACCCGACAAAGACGAACCTTGAGATTTTTTCACAGCAATTGCAGACATTAGTTTGCTCCTGAGAACTCAGCGCGGCGGCTCACAACCCAGCGGGCTGCGGCGTTCACAATAAACGTGATGACGAAGAGGACAAGACCGGTGGCGATCAACACACTCTTGTTGACGCCGAAGCCACCCTCTGCGAACTGCAACGCAATGTTTGCAGCAATTGTGCTCGGGTTTTGGTCAGTGAGCAACTGGAACGAAACCAGACCGGTCGCGGAAAGCACCATCGCAACGGCCATCGTCTCACCGAGCGCACGGCCGAGACCGAGCATCGCAGCAGCAACAGCGCCGGAGCGACCGAACGGCAACACAGCCATGCGGATCATTTCCCAGCGGGTTGCGCCGAGAGCCAGCGCAGCTTCCTCGTGCAAGCGCGGAGCCTGCAAGAAAACCTCACGACAGATCGCGGTCATAATCGGCAAAATCATTACCGCAAGCACGATCGCAACGGTCAAAATCGTTTTACCGGTACCGGTTACTTTTTCACCGAAGAGCAGCGACAAGCCCGGTATATGACCGAAAGTGTTACTCATCCAGGTGTAGATCGGGATTGCGGCCGGGGCGATCACAAGCGACCCCCACAGACCGAACACAACACTCGGCACGGCGGCGAGCAGGTCGATCACATAACCCAGCATCGAAGCGAGCTTGCGCGGTGCATAGTGTGAAATAAACAGTGCGATACCGATTGCCAGCGGGAACGCGATCACCAGCGCGAGGAATGCCGCCCATACGGTACCGAAAATCAATGGTGCTACATACGCCCAGAAGTTGCCCGCGTGGTTCAGCAGGTTAGCTTCTTCTTTAGTGGCAGTAAAAGCTGGCAGGCTACTCATGATCAGGAACAGCGCCACAGCGGCGAGCGTTACCATGATCATAATTCCGGCAAAAACTGCGGAGCGCGAAAACACTACGTCGCCGAGGCGGCGAACCTGTTTCTTTGAGGTCTTGCTTGACACTTTTTTCCTCGCGTTTCGCTAATATGAATAAAACTACGGTGGCAGCTAGCGCGCTATAGAACGCACCGCCCTGCCACGAACCGGCATTTTGACTTTCCATGCTGCTTACTTATCAAGCCAGCCGCAAAATCTGCGCTAACGGGGTGGTGCCGGTGCTGCCATTCTCCGTTTATAGCAATTTATCCAGCTCAGCTGGAATGGAGCTAAAGCCCCGGTGCCGGGCGGCCGGGCAGCATTTACGCTACCCGACCACCCAGACGGGAAGGGTTTACTTGATACCCTCTACGATCTTCTTGATCTTGTCGGTCAGGGTGCTTGACAGAGGTGCGTTACCTGCTACCTTTGAAGCTTCCTTCTGACCTTCTGGGCTAATGATCTGCTTGAAGTATTCCTTCACCAGAGCAGCCTTTACATCTTCCTTGTAGTCAGAGCAGCCGATCAGGTAAGATACCAGCACCAGTGGGTAGGTCTTCTCGTCTTTCAGCTTACGGTCGAGCTTGTAAGCGAGGTCGGTCTCTTTACGGCCTTCTTCGATCTTAGAAGCGTCGATTGCAGCAGCAGCAGCCTCTGGAGAGTATGCTACGTACTTTTCGCCAACCTTGATCTTTGCAGTGCCGAGGTCGCCTGCGAGTGAAGCGTCAGCGTAACCGATGGTGCCAACACCCTTCTTTACGGTGTCGATAACACCGCTGGTGCCCTTAGCAGCTGCGCCGCCGAGCTCCTGTGGCCATTCTTCAGACTTCTTGTGGGTCCAAGCGTCTGGAGCTACTGCGTTCAGGTAGTCGGTGAAGTTTTCGGTGGTGCCTGACTTGTCAGAGCGGTGTACCGGGGTGATGTCAGCGTCTGGCAGCTTAGCGTCTTTGTTCTGGCTAACGATAGCTGGGTCGTTCCACTTCTTGATCTTGCCACTGAAGATGCCTGCGATGGTCTTTGCATCGAGGTTCAGGCTCTTTACGCCCTGCACGTTGAATACAACTGCGATTGGGGAGATGTAAGCTGGGAACTCAACCAGTGGGGTGCCTTCAACACATGCACCGAAGCCGCCCTTGTCGAGCTCTTCTTTCTTGAATGCACGGTCAGAACCAGCGAATGCTACACCGTTCTGCTGGAACTTTTCGCGACCTGCGCCAGAGCCGTCAGGTGCGTAGTTTACGGTTACTTTGGTGTGTGCGGTCTGGAACTGCTTTACCCATACTTCCTGGGCTGCTTTCTGTGATGACGCGCCTGCGCCCTTCAGCTCGCCGCTCAGGTTGCTTGCTGCAGCCGGCTTGTTGTCGCCGCCACCCTTGTTTTCTGCTGGCTTTTCGTTTGCAGCACAGCCGGTCAGGGCGAGAGCTGCGATACCGAACGCAGCGGTTGCTTTGATAATTGGTGAGAACTTCACGAAAGTGTTTCCAATCTGTTAGGTTATGCGCTTGCGCGCCTTGCTAGGTCAGGTTTTATTCGAAATAAAATAAAACCCTCAGAAACCAAACTACATTGCCTAGTTAGCCAGCAGATACACAGCAGGTTAACAACAGGTTAACAACTTTTCTATTTTTTGAAAAAACGGCTCTGATCAGGGGTTTTTAATCGGCGAAAATTGATTTTGTAATCATTTTGTAATAATTTGTCGGCGTTTTTGGGCGAGTTTGGCGGTTTTTCGGGGTGATTTTGGGCGTGTTTCGGGTGGGTCTCGGTGCGATTTTGGTGCGCCCGCGGCCGTTTTGGCAATTTTTTGGGGTTTGCGGATTATTTTTGTGGCAAATTTTGCTTTTTTGGCTGGCTGGTTTTATTTTTTGGAATGTAAACCGATTTTTGTGCTGGGCGGGTTTTAACTCGAGGTTTTTTGGTTTTTGGGTAAGGCAAAGGGGGTGCTGCCGCGGAACGGCAACACCCCTAAAGCGTCTGTTTAATTAGTGACTAGAAGTCCATGCCTGCGCCCGGGTCAGCAGGTGCTGCGCCGGCCGGTGCTGGTTTTTCTGCCACAACTGCTTCGGTGGTCAGGAACAGGCCTGCGATAGAAGCGGCGTTCTGCAGTGCAGAGCGGGTCACCTTGGCTGGGTCGAGGATGCCCTGCTCTACCAGGTTGCCGTATTCGCCGGTGGCAGCGTTCAGGCCGTGGCCCGGCTCCAGCTGTGCCACGCGGTCAACCACAACGCCAGGCTCCAGGCCTGCGTTCAGTGCGATCTGGCGCAGTGGCGCTTCGATTGCAGCTTTTACGATGCGTACGCCCACGCCTTCGTCACCCTCAAGTTTAAGGTCTGCAAACACAGTTGCGCCGGCCTGGATCAGAGCTACGCCACCACCAGGCAGCACGCCCTCTTCTACAGCGGCTTTTGCGTTGCGGATAGCGTCTTCGATGCGGTGCTTGCGCTCTTTCAGCTCAACCTCGGTTGCAGCACCGGCCTTGATCACTGCCACACCGCCGGCGAGTTTTGCCAGGCGCTCCTGCAGTTTTTCGCGGTCGTATTCGCTGTCGGTGTTTTCCAGTTCGCGGCGGATCTGTGCTACGCGACCGGCGATTGCTTCTTCATCGCCGCCACCCTGCACAATGGTGGTCTCGTCTTTGGTGATGATCACCTTGCGCGCGGTACCCAGCATATCCAGGGTTGCGTTTTCCAGTTTCAGGCCAACTTCCTCAGAAATTACCTGACCGCCGGTCAAAATCGCGATGTCCTGCAGCATTGCCTTGCGGCGATCTCCGAAGCCCGGTGCCTTTACCGCAGCAGACTTGAAAATGCCGCGGATCTTGTTCAGCACGAGAGTAGCCAACGCTTCGCCCTCAACGTCTTCAGCGATCAGCACCAGCTGCTTGCCGCTCTGCATTACCTGCTCTACAACCTGCACTAGGTCTTTAATATTTGATACTTTGCTGTTTACGATCAGCAGGTATGGGTCTTCAAATACAACTTCCTGACGGTCTGCGTCGGTCACAAAGTAGGCAGACAGGAAGCCTTTGTCAAAGCGCATACCCTCGGTCAGCTCCAGCTCGGTGCCAAAGGTGTTTGACTCTTCCACAGTCACAACGCCCTCTTTGCCCACCTTATCGATAGCGGTAGCGATCAGCTTACCAATCTCCGGGTCAGCTGCCGAGATCGAGGCGGTTGCGGCGATCTGCTCGGTGGTTTCGATTTCTTTTGCGTTTTCCAGTAGCTGTGCGCTCACCGCAGCAACAGCTTTTTCAATGCCGCGCTTGATAGCGATCGGGTCGCTGCCGGCAGCCACGTTGCGCAAGCCCTCGCGCACCAGCGCCTGAGCGAGCACGGTTGCGGTGGTGGTGCCGTCGCCGGCTACATCGTCAGTCTTTTTAGCGACCTCTTTAACCAGTTCTGCACCGATTTTTTCGTATGGGTCGTCAAGTTCAATTTCTTTGGCGATAGAAACGCCGTCGTTGGTGATGGTCGGTGCGCCCCATTTTTTCTCGAGCACAACGTTGCGACCGCGCGGGCCGAGGGTTACTTTTACTGCGTCAGCGAGAATGTTCAAGCCGCGCTCGAGGCCACGACGTGCCTCCTCATCAAAAGCAATCATCTTTGCCATAGTGGTTTGCCCTCCCTGGACATATTAAGTTGCGCTGCACCGAGACGGCGCAGCTTTTGGACATTTAGCGTTTAGCGCTTATGCACAAAAAGCACTAATTCAATTCTCGCAGGTGCTTCCTGAGAGTGCAATGTTATTCGCTAAGCGCTAAGCGAACAGGTTTTTTCGGAAAGATTTCCTCGCAGAAAACCATATTTTTACCGATTATGCGCCAGGTCCAACATAGTCAGCACCCAACAAAACAACGATTTTCGTCTCGTACTTGGCATATTCCTTGTCAAGTTTGACATCGGTAATTTTCAGTTTTTCAGCGAGCGCTTTGGCCGCAGCCTCGTCTTTTTTATCGGTGTAGAAAACTGTCGATTTTGCCACCTGTTCAGGTGCGTTTTGCGTTGGACCGGCCGCACCCCATTCGCCGCGGGTAATGTTTTCTAGCACCACGGCAGCAAGGCGCGGCACGCCCTTGCCATTAAGCACCGTGACTGTTGCTTGCGGATCGAGTTTCGGCTCGACTTCTGCCGGTGTCGGGGCTGGCGCTGGAGCCGGTTGTGGGGCAGATTGCGGAGCCTGCTGTTGGCCACTGTTTTGCGGGTTTTGCGGCTTTTTCTCAGTAACCTGCTGGTTTTGCTTTTTTGAGGAAGAGAACTGCTCTTCGCCGCCAAATTTTGTCAACCACAGCACTCCGGCCAGGCTACAAATCAGCGTACCCACGACCACGATCGCAATCCAGCGACCGATGTAGCGTTTGCGCGGATTACGGCGGTGCACGCCTCCTGTTTGTCCGCGTGAGCCTCCTTTACGCGGCACCTCATCGAAACGGTCGTGCAGGTTTGCTGCCGCTTTTGCAGTGTTTGCCTCGTTTCTTTCGCCCATTTACGCTCCCGTTTCGTGTTTTTAATGCTTTCCAGCCGATGGCCAATTTGCCGCCATCCTACTATTTTAGTTTAGCGGTTTTAGCTTAACGCTTTCAGTTTAAC
>JAUNHM010000030.1 GCA_030523945.1 Microbacteriaceae bacterium | reverse complement strand
CTTGGGACCTCTTCATTATCAGTGAAGCGCTCTAACCACCTGAGCTATAGCCCCCGGCCACAAAGAACAACTTTACACCATTCTTTACGACTTTGCAAATTTAAGGTTAACTGTTCGTAAACCCGAGCGGAAATCCGCCCAACACGCGGGCGAGCAAATTGTAAATAATTGCAATAATTGTGCCGATCGCAGTGCCAATAATCGTGTTCAAAATGCCGACCACAAACGCAAACAAAACCACCTGAGGCAGGCCGATAATGTTGGTCAGGTTAAAGTCGCCGCCCACCACCTGGCCGAAAAGCTCGTTCAGCTGGTTGAAAACGCCAGTCTGCAAAAGCACAATATAAACCAGCACAGTGCCCACAAATGTCACGATCGCGCCGCACAGGCTCAGCATGAACGAAAATTTCGCAGCCGCCCAAATGTCGAGGTGCACAAGTTTCAAACGCACCTGTTTTACCGGTGTGCGCTTGCGTGTTTTGCGAGCGAGCTGCTCTGCGACCTGATTGTTCATTATGCTTCCTCTGTTTCTGTAGGTTCGGTGTCTGTGTCTGCGGTTTGGTTAGCGGCCGGGGTTGTGCCGGTTGCGGTTTCAGCTGGTGCAGCCTCGGTTGCGGTTGGAGTGTCGCCCGGCGTGTCGCGGTCAGTTGCGGAACCGGCCTGGTCGCCTTCCGCGCCTACCGTTTCGGTCTCGTCAAGACCGCGTTCCGGGTTGCGGGCAATACCAATAATACGGTCTGAGTCTGAGAATCGGGCAAAAATCACGCCCATGGTGTTGCGTCCCTTGGCTGGCACGTCGGCCACTTTCGAGCGCACGACCTTGCCGCTGGCCAAAACCACCAGCATTTCGTCGGTTTCGGTCACGATGCAGCCGCCCACCAGGTCGCCCCGGTTTTCGTCGAGTTTCGCAACTTTAATACCGAAGCCGCCACGCTGTTGCACGCGATATTCGCTGACGTCGGTACGTTTTGCATAGCCGCCCTCGGTCACCACGAAAACATAGCCGTCGTCGCTCACCTGCGCGGCCGCCAAAAGCGCGTCACCCTCGCGAAATTTCATACCGCGCACACCGCTGGTGGAGCGACCCATTGGGCGCAGCGCCTCGTCGCTCGCAGTAAAGCGCACCGACATGCCCTGCCGTGAAATCAGCAAAACATCGTCGCTAGCCGCAGCCACCAGGGCCTGCACCAGTTCGTCGCCCTCGCGCAGTTTAATGGCAATAATGCCGCCGGTGCGGTTGGTGTCGTATTCCGGCAGCGCGGTTTTTTTCACCAGCCCGTCGCGGGTTGCCAGCAACAGGTATTTGTCTGGGTGGTAGGCGTCGAGCTCCAAAATCTGGGTGACTTGCTCGTCTGGAGCGAGCGCCAGCAGGTTGGCCAGGTGTTGGCCTTTAGCGTCGCGGCCGCCCTCCGGCGCCTCCCAGGCTTTCGCCCGATAAACCCGCCCGGTGTTGGTAAAGAACAGCAGCCAGTGGTGGGTTGTGGTCACAAAGAAGTGTTCCACAATATCGTCTGCGCGCAGGCTCGCGCCTTTGACGCCCTTGCCGCCGCGGTGCTGGGAGCGGTAATTGTCGATGCGGGTGCGTTTAATATAGCCGCCCCGGGTCACGGTGATCACCATTTCTTCTTCAGGAATCAAATCTTCGATGGACATGTCGCCGTCAAAGCCGTGCAAAATCTGGGTGCGGCGGTCGTCGCCAAAGCGCTTTACAATGTCATCGAGTTCGTCGACGATAATTTCACGCTGGCGGTCTGGACTGGCCAGAATCGCCTTAAATTCCGCAATTTGTGCCTCGAGTTTTGCGGCCAAATCCATGATTTTTTGGCGTTCGAGGGCGGCTAGGCGGCGCAGTTGCAGGGCGAGGATCGCGTCTGCTTGAATTTCGTCCACGCCGAGCAGATCGATCAGTCCGCTGCGGGCTTCTTCCACGGTTGCCGAGCGGCGGATCAGCTCAATTACCGCGTCAAGCGCGTCGAGCGCTTTCAGATAACCGCGCTGAATGTGCGCCTCAGCTTCGGCTTTTTGCAACCTAAACTGGGTGCGGCGCACGATCACCGAAATCTGGTGTTTTGCCCAGTTGGTAATGAAACCGTCGAGCGCGAGGGTGCGCGGCACGCCGTCGACGATCGCGATCATGTTTGCGCCGAAGTTTTCTTGCAGCTGGGTGTGTTTGTAAAGATTGTTGAGCACAACTTTGGCCACCGCGTCGCGCTTGAGCACGATTACGAGTCGCTGACCGGTACGGCCGCTGCTTTCGTCGCGAATATCGGCAATGCCGGCGACTTTGCCGTCTTTTACCAGTTCGGCAATTTTTACGGCAAGGTTGTCCGGGTTTACCTGGTATGGCAGTTCGGTTACGACCAGGCAGGTGCGGCCATGAATTTCCTCAATATTGACCACGGCACGCATGGTGATCGACCCGCGACCGGTGCGGTAGGCTTCTTGGATGCCTTTTGTGCCCAAGATTTGCGCGGCGGTTGGAAAGTCCGGGCCTTTAACGCGCTCGATCAGCGCCTCAAGTAGTTCTTCGCCTTTAACGTCCGGGTTTTGCAGATGCCATTTGGCTGCTTCTGCCACTTCGCGCAGGTTGTGTGGCGGAATATTGGTCGCCATACCCACGGCAATACCCACAGAACCGTTGACCAGCAGGTTTGGAAAGCGGCTGGTGAGCACGGTCGGCTCTTGGGTGCGGCCGTCGTAGTTGTCTTGGAAATCGACTGTGTCTTCGTCGATATCGCGTACCATTTCCATCGCCAGCGGTGCCATTTTGGTTTCGGTGTAACGGTGTGCAGCGGCGCCGTCGTTACCGGGCGAGCCGAAGTTGCCCTGACCGAGCGCGAGTGGATAGCGCAGCGCCCACGGCTGCACCAGTCGCACGAGTGTGTCATATACTGCGCTGTCACCGTGCGGGTGGAATTGACCCATCACGTCACCGATGACGCGGGTGCATTTTGAGTATGATTTGTCTGGCCGGTAGCCGCCGTCATACATTGTGTAAATAACGCGGCGGTGCACCGGTTTTAGGCCGTCGCGCACGTCTGGCAGGGCACGGCCTACGATCACGCTCATGGCATAGTCGAGGTATGAGCGCTGCATTTCGACCTGCAGGTCGACCCGGTTGATTTGCCCGTGGTCGTGGTCTGCTGGCGCGGTTGCGATGCCGGTTTCGGCTTGTGTTTCTGGGGTTTGTTCGTTAGATGTCAAGGAAACGCACGTCCTTCGCGTTTTGCTGAATAAAGTTGCGGCGAGCCTCTACGTCCTCGCCCATCAGGGTGGAAAATACTTCGTCGGCCAGTGCGGCGTCGTCCATGCTCACCTGCAGCAGGGTGCGGGTTTTCGGGTCCATGGTGGTTTCCCAAAGTTCGTCATGGTTCATTTCGCCCAGACCTTTGTAGCGCTGCACGCCACTTTCTTTGGTCAGGCGTTTGCCGCTTTCTTTGCCGGCTGCGAGGCGCTCGTCGCGCTCTTCGTCGCTGAACACAAATTCGTGGTCTGCGTTTGCCCATTTTAGGCGGTATAGCGGTGGTTGCGCCAGGTAAACATAGCCGTGCTCGATGAGCGGCCGCATATAGCGGAAGAGCAGGGTGAGCAGCAGGGTTGTGATGTGTTGGCCGTCGACGTCAGCATCGGCCATGAGCACGATTTTGTGGTAGCGTGCTTTTTCCACGTTAAAGTCTTCGCCAATGCCTGCGCCGAAAGCGGTGATCATTGCCTGGATTTCGTTGTTGCCCAGGGCTTTGTCCAGCCGGGCTTTTTCTACGTTGAGGAT
Source organism: Microbacteriaceae bacterium (assembly GCA_030523945.1). Lineage (GTDB taxonomy): Bacteria > Actinomycetota > Actinomycetes > Actinomycetales > Microbacteriaceae > Canibacter. The sequence continues at coordinate 10,112 of JAUNHM010000030.1, read as the reverse complement.
TTTTCCGCGCAGTGGCAGAATCGCCTGGGTTTCCGGGTTGCGTCCGGTTTTGGCGCTGCCGCCCGCGGAGTCACCCTCAACGAGGAAGATTTCAGAAATTGCCGGGTTTTTGCTGGAGCAGTCGCTGAGTTTGCCGGGCATGCCGCCGGATTCGAGCAGTCCTTTGCGGCGCGCGGTTTCGCGAGCTTTGCGGGCTGCGAGCCTTGCGGTTGCGGCAGAGATTGCTTTGCGCACAATCGCTTTTGCTTCGTTTGGGTGGCTGTCAAACCAGTCGCCCAGCTGCTCGGTCACAACTTTTTGCACAAAGCCTTTGGCTTCGGTGTTGCCGAGTTTGGTTTTGGTTTGGCCCTCGAACTGTGGCTCGCCCAGTTTTACTGAGATTACCGCGGTCAGGCCTTCACGCACGTCTTCGCCGGAAAGATTTTCGTCTTTTTCTTTTAGCAGATTATTTGCGCGTGCATAGCGGTTTACCAGCGCGGTCAATGCGGCACGGAAGCCCTCTTCGTGGGTGCCGCCCTCGTGCGTGTTGATCGTGTTGGCATAGGTGTGCACGCTCTCGGAGTATGCTCCGGTCCACTGCATCGCAATTTCGGCGGAGATGGTTTTGACGGTGTCTTCCAGCTCGAAATAGATGATTTCGTCGTGCACTAGCTCTGAGCGTTTTACCGAGTTGAGGTGCTCAACATAGTCTTGAATGCCGCGTTCGTAATAAAATTCGTCAGCCGGGGCTGGTGGGTTGACCAGTTCGCCTTCTTCATTTTCGACCGGTTCTTGCGGCCGCAGATCGGTAAGTTTGATCCGCAAGCCCTTATTTAGGAATGCCATTTGCTGGAAGCGCGCGCGCAACGTTTCATAGTCGAAAATAATAGTTTCGAAAATATCGGCGCTCGGCCAGAAGCGCACGGTTGTGCCGGTGCGGTCACTTTCTGCACCCTTTGCGAGTGGCGCGTCTGGCACGCTCTTGGTGAATTCCATGGTCCAGGTGTGGCCCTGGCGGTCGACGGCAACTTCCATGCGATCAGACAGCGCGTTTACCACAGAAGAACCCACACCGTGCAAACCACCGGACACGGCATAGCCGCCGCCGCCGAATTTACCGCCGGCGTGCAGCACTGTCAGCACCACTTCAACAGTGGATTTGCCCTCGGTCGGGTGAATGTCCACCGGAATACCGCGGCCGTTGTCGCGCACTTCGACGCCACCGTCGGCCAAAATTGTCACATCAATGGTGTCGCAATATCCTGCCAGCGCCTCGTCAACGGAATTGTCAACGATTTCGTAAACTAGGTGGTGCAAACCGCGTGGCCCGGTGGATCCGATGTACATACCCGGGCGCTTTCGCACGGCCTCGAGGCCTTCAAGCACTTGAATGTTACTTGCGCCGTATTCCGGCGTTGGCTGCTGGCTAGAGCTCATACAACAAACTTCTCTTTCTAAACGCTTTTGGGGCGCATTTCACCCCACACATTTATCTAGTCAATTCTATCAAAAAATGTTTAATTTCTGGTATTTTTCGGCACTTTTTTCGCGATTTTTTGGGATTTTTTGATGTTTAGCCGTATGTGTCGCGCGGTCCTCTGCCGGGGAAGCTGCGCGGGCCGTGTTTCCAGGACGGTGCGGAGGGACCTTGCACCTTGATTGCGATGATTTTTGTGGCCGGAATTTCCGCAGAAATTTTGGTAAGAATGTCGCTTTGGGTGCGACCGAGTTCGAGTGTCCAGAGGGTTGAGTCGCATTTTACATAGAGCACGCTATCTTGCACGCCGAGCGGTATGGTGTGTGCGGCAACTGTTGCTCCTGCAAAGTCCGGCCAGCGCGCGATCACCTCGTTTTTGGCAAGTTCTGCGGTCCACCCCATTTCGCGGCTGTTTTGACGGATAATTGCACCGATTTTGCGCGGTTCGCGGCCTTTGCCAAAGGGTACTGTGCTGGCGTTTGTGGCGCGTTTTTCTCGTCGCACCTGGTCGCGTGATTTTTTGCCACCCCATCTGGCGCGAATGTCTTGAAAAACGGCGATTACATAGTCAGTGGCGCGCTCATTTTCGCGGTTTATTTTGTCGTTCATGCGGGCCCGTCCAGTTCAAAATCTGTGGCCGGGTTTGTGCTGCTCCCCTGCGCGATCAGCTCGCCGCATTTGATCACAAATGTTTGCCAGGTGCAGTCCGTTGGAATGTCGCCTGCCACCGCTGCGGTCACAATCACCTGTTCGTACTCCCCGACCGCGCTCATCAGTCGCTGCCTGCGAAAAACATCGAGTTCGGCAAATACATCGTCGAGGATCAGCACTGGATCTTCGGGCGCGTTGTCGGCACGCAACAATTGCGCCAACGCGAGTTTTAGCGCGAGCGCCATTGACCAGCTTTCGCCGTGACTTGCGTAGCCTTTTACTGGCAAGCTGTTTAGTTGCAGTTCGAGTTCGTCGCGGTGCGGACCGACCAGGGTTTGGCCGCGTTCCAGCTCTGCTCGCGCCATTTTTTGCAGTTTTTCAGCAAATTCTGCGTGTAATGTTTCACGTGAAACATCGCCGGTGTGTGAAACATCACCCGTTTGCGGCAGGTAATTTTCGGCCTGTGCCCCGCTTTCTTTTAACGCAAGTTTTGGCCCGTGATCCTGCCCGACGAGTTCCGCATAGCTACTTTTTAGATGCGGAGTGAGCTGGTCAATTAAACGCCGTCGTTCAGCCATAATCCGGGTGCCGTTGTCGATTAGTTGCGCGTTCCAAAACTCCAACATTTGCTCAAAACCAGCAGGTTCCCCGTGTTTGCGCGCCTGTTTTAAAAGCGCCGAACGCTGCCGCACTACCCGCTCATATTCACGGAAAATCGCGGCAAAAAGTGGCATTCTGGTCACAATTGCCGCATCTAAAAAAGCGCGTCTTGCCGCCGGTTCCCCGCGCACGATCAGCAAATCTTCCGGCGCAAACACAACCGAGGTGAAATACCGGGTAAGTTCCCGTGCCCGCACCGCGTTCCCGTTAATTTGGGCTCGTTTTTGTTGCCCGGATCGCAATTCCAGCTCTAGCATTGGCGCACTTTTTTGCGTCACAACCTGCATCCGCACCGCAGCACTAGTCTGCCCGGCCCGCAAAAGCGGCGCATCAGCGTTAACCCGATGTGAACTTAGGTCATTAAAATATGCGATTGCTTCAGCCAGATTGGTTTTGCCCTGACCGTTACGTCCGAGCACCAAAACAGGCCCCGGCGCAAATTCAACCTCTAAATTTTGGTAGTTACGCCAATTATGCAGCGAGAGTTTCGCGACCCGCACGGGCTAACTCCCCTATCGCATTAGCAGGTTTGGCTGCAGCAAATATTTAAAGTCGTGTTCTGATGCTTCGTCGCGGCTGCGCTGCCCGGTGATCAGCACCGGACCCGGCTTGTTTTGTGCTTCGTTCCAAGTGAAAGCAATTTTTGTAAACTCGCTTTGTGCGCCGTTTAGCCCGTCTTTCAAGAAGTTTGGTTTTAGCGAAATATCAATGTCATTGCCGGCAAGATGAGCGTCTACGCTGGAACTACCCTGCGCCGCCTCACTACCGATGGCGTGCAGCGACACATTGCCGTCGGTAAAGTTAAAACGCAACGCGGTGTCCTGGTCAACAATCACCGAAACCAAATCAACAGCTTCACGCAATTCCGCAGTGTTGATCACGGCGCTGTGCTCGGTGTTTGATGGGAAAAGTCGCTCAACCGGCGGGAAATTACCGCTCACAAGCTGGGAAGTAATTGCTTTGCCGTCGGCAATAAACCCGATCATCTGACGGTCACCGTCTGCCTGAATCACAATCTGTACGGTTTCTGCGTGCGGCAGTTGTTTGCTCACCTCGTGCAGCACGCGTGCCGGCACCAGCGCCACAATTTCGTTCTGATCTGAGTGATTTTCCCATTCAATCCCGCGAATTGCCACCCGGTAGCGGTCGGTTGCGGTCAAAGTTAGTGTGTTGTCCACAACATGTAAGCGCACACTTGTGATCACCGGGGTAACATCTTCGCTCGAAGCAGCCGGAAAAACCTGTGAAATTGCAGTAGCAAAATCAGATCCGCGCACTTCACCGGTGATTTTTTCTAGGCTTGGCAGTTGCGGATACTCTTCAACCGGCATTACCGGCAGCTGAAAAGTGTTTTGTCCGGAGGTAATTTGCACTTTATTGTCAACAACTTCCAGTTCAATTTCAGATCCGCGCAGTTTTTTCGCAATGTTTGCCAGCAATTTACCCGGCACCACAGCGCGACCCGGTTCTGTCACCTCGGCATTAATTGAAGTTTTAGCTGAAACTTCAAAGTTAAAAATCGAGAATGTTACTTTGCCGTCAGCCGCTTCCAAAAGCACGCCACCCAAAATTGCCTGGGCAATTCGGCTTGGCAGCATGGCGACAGGAAAAGACACCGCTTCGCTGAAAACATCAAGGTTTACGCTAAAACGCATTTTTGGCTCCTGTCTGTGACCGACTAAACTGGCTATTTTGTAATCACAAAATATGTGGTTGAGAAATAACATAACCTATCCAACATTCTGGCACATTCTTGCTTAAAATGCGAAGTCAACTTGAATCTTTACTTCAAGGTTACGACCGGGTTAACTTTTGATGTGAGAAACTTTTTTGTTTTCCACAGAGCCCGAGGCAATTATTGGTTTTAATTTTTGATTTTCGCATTTATAACTACTATTTAATAATAATAACGCCTGTGGAAACTGTGGATAACTCGCTAAAGCCTATATTTTGCCTGGGAACCACACTGTTGTAAGTTGTTTATGAGTAGTGGACGGGGCTGTTTACAGCGGAATTACGCGGTTGTTATTAAAACGTAACTATTCACAGGCGGTACGTAAGTTATACACAAACAGCTCGAAAAAGCCACAAGTTATCCACAGGCAAAATCAAAAAAAGTGGAAAACACGCCGCAAAAATCGCGGAAAAAGCATGTGGAAAACTCCTGTAATTCATTTTCCACAAGTCTGTGGATAACTGTCAAAATCTGTGGATAAAAAAGTTTTCAACAATCTAAACAAACGGTAAACAACCCAGAAAAATAGCTGAAAATATCGAAATAAGCGCAAAAATTAGCGACCAAAACTCGGCAAACTGCCAGCAGTCTGAGTCAGTCCCAAAGTCAAATCAGAAATTTGGTTATAGGTGGTGCGATCCTCTTTAATCAAATCACCAATTTTGCGGGTTGCGTGCAAAACTGTGCTGTGATCGCGTCCCCCAAAAAGCAGCCCAATTTTTGGTAGCGATAGCGAAGTAAACTCGCGGCACAAATACATTGCAATCTGGCGCGGTTTCGCAATCTGCTGGGTGCGTCCCATACCGCAAATTTCGTCCACACTCACCTTAAAATAGCTTGCGGTTTGGCGAATAATTTCCAGCGGCTCCAGCTCTTCACTGTTTTCTTTTGGAATCAAATCTTTCAGCACATTGTAGGCAATGTCCATGTCGATTTTGACTTTGTTGATCGTCGAATACGCCATAACGCGGATCAGTGCACCCTCCAGCTCGCGAATATTTGAGTGGAAACGCTGCGCAATAAACTCGATCACGCCATTATCAATTTCGAGCCCCTCCTGCTGCATTTTATTGCGCAAAATGCCCATGCGGGTCTCAAGATCGGGCACTTGAATGTCGGTGAGCAGCCCGCTGCTAAAACGCGACAGCAGCCGCTCTTCAAATCCGGCCAGGTCTTTTGGCTGCACATCGCTTGTGAGCACAACCTGTTTGTTGTTTTTTTGCAGGGTGTTGAAGGTGTGGAAAAAACTTTCCTGAGTTTCGGTTTTGCCCGACAAAAACTGAATATCGTCGATCAACAGCACGTCAATATTGCGATATCGGTCTTGAAATTCGTTGCTTGCGGTTGTGTTGCCGATCGAGTTAATAAACTCGTTCAAAAATTCTTCGGTGTTTGTGTATCGCACCCGCAGGCTCGGGTTGAGTTCGTAGGCATAGTGGCCGATCGCGTGCAAAAGGTGGGTTTTGCCCAGACCTGCCGCACCGTAGATAAAAAGCGGGTTGTAAATTGTGGCCGGAGCCTCTGCGACCGCGAGCGATGCAGCGTGCGCAAAACGGTTGGCCTGGCCGTAAACAAAGGTGTCGAAAGTGTAGTTCGGGTTGAGTTCTGGCGGAGTTGCGGCAGGTTTGCTGACGATTGCGGCGCTGTTTTGCGGCTGGTTGCTGGCTGTGCTAGCTTGTGGTTCGGTTGCGGCGTTAGCCTGCCATGGATTTGCCGGGTTTGCAGCCGCTCCCCCACTTTCGCTGGTTTTTTTGCCGGCAGGTGATGTGCTGTTTTGGGAAAATTCCGGACTTTCAGCAGGTTTCGCAGCAGCAGAAGCCGGGTTTTCAGCGGGTGCAGTGTTTAGTTCAGTGTTTACGGTCGGATCGGTTGCGACCAAAAAATCGGTAATTTCGCCGGTCTCATCAATTTTTGCCAGTGCTTCAAGAATAATTTGCCGATAGCGAGTTTCCAAAATATTTTGGGTAAACGGCATTTGCACCGCCAAATAGAGAATGCCACCGCCCGAGCCGCGAGTTTGCGCCAAACGCAACTGGCTGGCCACCATTGGCGGCTGTTGCGTGTCGTTGCTGACAAAATCAATAACTTTTTGCCAGACTAGCGCTTCGTTTGTCATTACGGGGTTACATTTCTGATGACGGATGGTTAAGGAAAGTTTTTCACATTTTTATCCACAAGGACCAAACAGTGTTTTCTAAGAAAACCGGATAGTCTGTGGATAACTCATTCTAATCTATTAACAGGCATTTTGAAAAGTCGCGCAACACCCAATTTTTGCTTTAATATCACGCAAAGTGCGAAAAACCGTGCAAAGACCGGCAAAACATGCCAGAAAAATTATAAAAAACTTGCAAACCTTCAATATTTGGTGTAGACTTAATAAATTGTGTGGGTACGTCCTTGACGCTACCCTAATTTTTTCCATTCTAGCGCCTAGCGCTACAGACATCCTTTCGGAGATAAAATGAGCAAGCGTACATTTCAACCAAACAACCGCCGTCGCGCGAAAAAGCACGGCTTCCGTCTGCGCATGCGCACCCGTGCGGGCCGCGCAATTTTGGCAGCACGCCGCCGCAAGGGCCGCGAAAAACTCAGCGCGTAATTTTTGATGGCGACCCAGCTCCGCGTTAAACGCGGCACTGATTTTCGCCGAATAGTGCGTTCGAAAACCCGCGTAGGTGGTAAATTTGCAACCGCCCACGCGGTTTTTCTTTCGCCGGAAGCCGCGCCGGTTTTTGGATTCATTATTACCAAAGCCGTGGGAAAAGCGGTGGTGCGAAATAAAGTGCGGCGCAGATTTCGCGCAATTTGCGACACAGCGATCAGAAACGGATTTTGCGGCGCAGAAGTAGTGTTTCGCATTTTTCCGCACACAGCCACAGCCGAATTTGCCGAAATTGAACGCGCAACACTGCACCAGCTCCAAAAAATAACCGCGCTTCGCGAAAAAACTCCCGATCAAAGCGGGTTTCCTAGCGAAAAAATCGGGGGAGCAGCCGGGTCTGAAACTAGCATCGAAACCGATTCCAAAACCGACCCGGAAATATCGGCAACAAACCCTGCAACCGGCCAAAAACCCGCAAACTAAGGCGAAAAATGCTGCTAAACAACATAATTTTAGTGCCGCGCAACATCGCAATCGCCTTTATGAAAGCGTATCGACGCGGAATTTCTCCGCTTTACGGCAACGTTTGCAGATTTTACCCAAGTTGTTCACGGTACGCTTTAAGTGCATACCAAACACGCTCGTTTTTTATCGCAACCGCCCTCACACTATTCCGACTCGTGCGGTGCAACCCCTGGAACCACGGGGGAGTTGACGACGTGAAACCCCCAAAACATCAAACAACCGAAATCACCGCCCGCGGATTTGTGCGAGCGGCAAAGCGAAAGGCATAGTTCGTGGAAAATATTTTGTGGCCAATTCGTTGGCTAGTGGAAGCAATTATGGCGGTCTGGCACGCCCTGTTTACCGGCATCGGCCTGGAATCAAACAGCGGTCTAACCTGGGTGCTTTCCATTATCGGCCTCGTGGTCGTGGTGCGATTGCTGATTTTGCCGCTAACCGTGCGCCAAATCCGATCATCACGCAAAATGATGGAACTTTCCCCGCTGGTCAAAAAAATCCAGCAAAAATACAAGGGTAAAAAAGACCAATACTCGCGCCAGCAAATGCAGCGCGAAATGATGGCGCTTTACAAAGAACACAAAACCAACCCGCTCGCCAGCTGCTTCCCGATTTTGGCGCAGCTGCCGGTGTTTTTCTCGCTGTTCTTTGTGCTGCGTGACGCAAGCGCGAAAGTTACCGGCGTCGGGTTTATGGACGCAGACCTGACCGCGAGCTTCCACGACGCAGAATTCCTGGGCGCGCCGCTGAAAATGACCTTCTTTGAAAGCCTCGCAAACGACAAACCAGTTGTGGCCGTGATGCTCGGAATCATTATGATTTTGATGGTTGCATCACAGTTCTTTACCCAGCTGCAGCTGATGAGCAAAAACGTTAGCGACGAAACCAAAGCGTCGTCGATGTACAAGCAACAAAAAGTCATTCTTTACATTATCCCGTTTGCGTTCCTGTTTTCCGGCCTGACTTTTGCGCTCGCACTGAACCTGTACTGGCTCGCAACCAACCTGTGGACAGTAGGGCAGCAGGCGGTTGTAATTAACAAGGCACCAAACCCGGGCAGTGAAGCATACCGTTTGCGCCAAGAACGCCTGCGTGCCAAAGGTAAGCCGACCGACGATGATATTAAACGCGAAAAACTGATCGCTGAGGGCCGCATGCCGGCAGAACCGCAGCAGGGACAGCGCGTGCAACCAATGAGTGCCAAACGTGCCAAAAAGAAAGGAAACCGCTAATGAGCGAGTTGCAAAACCAGGAAATTGATGTTGCCGCGCTTGAGCGAGAAGGCGACCTTGCCGCAGACTACATTGAAAAACTGCTCGACATTGCCGACTTTGATGGCGACCTAGACCTGGGTGTGAAAAACAATCGCGCCTCGGTTTCGGTGACTGGCGGCGGCAGCGAGCTGGAGCGATTTGCCAGTCCGGACGTGGTGCAGGCGATGCAGGATTTGACCAGGCTCGCTGTGCAGCGGGAAACCGGCGAATTTTCGCGGGTTATTTTGGATCTGGGCGGCAGCCGGGCAGCGCGCGAAGAGGAGCTGAAACGCGAAGTTGACCACGCGATTGCGCAGATTGCGGCGGGGAAGAGCGAGGTGCGCCTGTCGCAGATGACCTCTTATGATCGCAAAATTGTGCACAGCTATGTTTCTGAGCGCGGTTATAGCTCGCAGTCGCACGGCGAAGGGCGCGACCGTCGCCTGGTGGTAACCGCGGGCTAATGAGCGTGGGGCGCGAGGGCGAGGCAGAGGTTTCGGGCGGAGATGCTGCCGGGGGTGAAGAGGTTTCACGTTGCGAGAATGTTTCACGTGAAACAATCGGGACTGATAAAGCTGGTTTCACGGAAAACATTTCTGCTGAGGCTGCGATTTTAGGGGATAACGAAAGCGGAGTTGGCGCTGAGGGCGCGGTAGAAACTTCTGCCGATGCTCCGATTGTTTCACGTGAAACATCGGCCGATGCTGTAGAGGTCGAACCGGAACCGGCGTTTCTTGCAGAACTGGCCAATGCCCACACGGCAGAAGGCGCCGATAAACTGCGCGCATTTGCGGCAGACCTCGTAGAGCGCGGCGAACTGCTCGGCCTGATCGGCCCTCTCGAACTGCCACGCCTCTGGACCCGCCACATCATCAACTCCGCCCTGCTCGCACCACTGCTAAAATCCTGCGGCAGCCTCGCCGACATTGGCACCGGTGGCGGCTTCCCCGGCATCGTGCTCGCGGCCCTGCGTCCAGATGTGCGCGTGCGCCTGATCGAACCGATGGAACGGCGCTGCAACTGGCTGCAAGAACAGGTCGACCGGCTCGAACTCGCCAACACAACCGTGCTGCGCGGCCGCGCCGAAGAATACCGTGACGCATTTGAAGTAGACCAGGTCACCGCCCGCGCCGTCACCGCACTGAGCAAACTTGTGCCAATCACCGCACCGCTGCTGTGCGAAGGCGGCGAAATGCTGTTTTTGAAAGGCGCCGGCATCGACGCAGAAAT
>JAUNHM010000123.1:1520-1814 GCA_030523945.1 Microbacteriaceae bacterium | reverse complement strand
GAGCGCCAACAGTATAGTCAATGTTTTGGTGCGGCGTGAATGGGTTGGGTTATCCAGCCCGGTACTCGCCCATAATCAGGCTAAAGACGAGAAGCGGGCGCTAAAAATTAGGCTGCGTGACACGGCAAAACAGTCTCGCAAAAAATAATTAGGTATTTTTATGACAGATCAGACTTCGACGGAAGCTGTAACGCTTGAGGCAGTCGAGCAAGCAGCCGTAAATCTAGCGGGCATTACCCACCGCACTCCCCTGCTGAGCGCCGGATATTTGCAACAGTATTTGGACGGTGGCGA
>JAUNHM010000123.1:0-1510 GCA_030523945.1 Microbacteriaceae bacterium | reverse complement strand
TGCAAAAAACCGGGTCTTTTAAGTTGCGTGGGGCATATACGCGGCTGACGCATTTGACGGCTGAGCAGCGCGAAAAGGGTGTGGTTGCGGCGTCTGCTGGTAACCATGCGCAGGGCGTGGCTTATGCGGCGAAGAAACTCGGCATTAAAGCGACTATTTTTATGCCGCTGGGTGTTGCGCTGCCGAAGTTGCAGGCAACTCGCGGTTATGGCGCTGCTGTGGAGCTGGGCGGGGTGAGCGTGGACGAGTGCATTACCCGGGCCAAAACTTTTGCCGCGGAAACCGGCGCGACTTTTGTGTCTCCTTTTGACGATGCGCGCATTATTACCGGGCAGGGCACGCTCGGGCTGGAAATTGTGGAAGATGTGCCAGATGTGGACACGATTATTGTGCCGGTGGGTGGCGGCGGGCTGATCGCCGGTGTCGCAATGGCTGCAAAAGAGCGGGCGAAAGCAGACGGGCGACAGGTGCGTGTGATCGGTGTGCAGTCTGAAAATGTGTCTTCTTATAAGCCGTCGCTGGCCGCGGGCAAGCCGCTGCGCCAGGACCCGAACCCGACTATCGCTGACGGCATCGCGGTTTTGCAGCCGGGTGAGCTGAATCTTTCGCTGGTGCAGCAGTATGTGGACGAGTTTGTGACGGTTTCTGATGAGGAGCTGGCGCTGGCAATCGTGCTGCTTTTGGAACGCGCCAAGCTGAGCGTGGAGCCGTCTGGCGCTGCCGGGGTTGCGGCGATCGTCAGCGGTAAGATCAAGCCGAAAGGGAAAACCGCGGTGGTTTTGAGTGGCGGTAACTTTGACCCGCTGCTGCTGCAAAAAGTGATCGGGTTTGGTTTGGCTAGCGCGTCTCGCTATCTGAAACTGCGCGTTGCCCTACCAGACCGGCCGGGGCAGCTGGTGCGGGTTGCGGAGTTAATTGCGAAACAAAACGCTAACGTGGTTGAGGTGATCCACACCCGTCACTCTACCGAGCTGACGCTGAGCGCGGTCGGGATCGAGCTGCACATAGAAACTCGCGGTGTGGAGCACGGTGAGGCAATTATTAGCGCGTTGCGCACCGCCGGATATCGCGTGCAAGATGTCACTCTCAGTGCTACCGCGCCTTACACGAGTGAACACAACATCGTAAAACAGTAACCGCGCAAATGCCGAAAACCTGCGCGGGTCAGAGATTTTACGGTTCAACTAACCCAAAAAACAAAAACCTGCACAGGTCAGGAGCTTTGAGTGCTGGAATGCGGGCGATTTTGCCGCTATGCTAGCAATTCTAGCGGCAGAATCGCCCGCACTTCCAGCACGTCCAAACGCATCTGCTCGATAAGCGCCTGCACATCTGCAAACACCTCCATGCCGCGCAAGCGATGTAAAAACTCAAGTTCCAGGGTTTGCCCGTAAATATCCCCGCTAAAATCTAGCAGATACGCCTCCACCTGCACGGGCGCTTCCGGCGTAAAAGTCGGGTTACTACCAACCGAAATCGCTGCCCGATAACGCTGCTGCCCCAGTTGCGC
>JAUNHM010000029.1:8841-14328 GCA_030523945.1 Microbacteriaceae bacterium | reverse complement strand
GCGTAAATGGGGTTACTATCATTTCTACGGATTTTTCCGCGCCCACGCACCCCACCTGAAATGTCGGCGCGCCGCCACTATTTTCAGGGCAAAAGCACTCGGACACGCCAGCTCAAACTCCATCCAGCATTACCAAAACACCAGACTGCCGCACTAAGACAGTGGCACCCGGATCCAGACCGACACGGGAGTCAAACCCCGCACCGGATCAAAACCCAGCTACCGCCAGCGACTTTAAGCAGCCGCCAGCGCCCGGCGCAGGCTGTCCAGCCCCATAGTGCCGAGTTTCAGAGCTTCGGTGTGGAACTCGCGCAGACTCACGCCGCGCTCCAGCGCCTCTTCCCGCAGCTGTTCCCACACACGCTGGCCGATTTTATAGCTCGGCGCCTGCCCGGCCCAACCCAGGTAGCGGTGGAATTCAAACTGCAGGTTACCTTCTGCAACGTCGAGGTTCTGGCGCAAAAATTCCAGGCCGGCTTCTGCCGTCCACACGCCTCTGACACCGATTTTGTCTGCCCACTCGTCCGGAATTTCGTATTCGCAGTGCATCCCGATGTCAAACACGACGCGGGCTGCACGCATCCGCTGCGCGTCGAGCATACCCATTTTGTCGCCCAAGTCGTCCAAAAATCCGAGTTCTTCCATGAGTCTCTCGGCATACAGCGCCCAGCCCTCACCGTGGCCGGAAACCCACACGCCTTCAGCACGATACTTATTCAGTGAATCAGCCATCGCGGTCGCGGTAGCAATCTGCAGGTGATGGCCAGGCACACCCTCGTGATAAACGGTGGAAGTCTCACCCCAGGTGGTAAATTCGGTCACCCCCGGCGGCACTGACCACCACATCCGGCCGGCGCGTTCAAAGTCGCTGGAAGGCCCTGTGTAATAAATCCCACCGTCTTGGGTTGGTGCGATCATGCACTCGAGCTTTAGCATCGGCCCGGCAATGTCAAAGTGTTCACCGGCCAGCGCCTGCACAGCTCTGTCACTCAGATCCTGCATCCATTCACGCAGCGCATCAGTGCCGTGCAGTTTGCGGGCAGGGTCATCGTTCAAAATTTGCTTGGCTTCGGCAATGTTTGTTCCGGGTTTAATCTGATCTGCTACCTGCTCCTGTTCGGCAATAATCCGCGCCAGTTCGCCAACACCCCACTCGTATGTTTCGGCCAGGTCAATCGTGCTGCCCAAAAACTCTCGAGAGTGCAGACTGTAGCGCTCAATACCGAAAGCATCTTTGGCTGGCGCCTGCGGCAAAAGTTCGGTTTGCAGATATTCTGCAAGCGAAACGTAAGCATTTTTCGCCCCATTCGCGGCGGCCACAGCACGCGTTTCAAGTTCACTGTCTGCCGCAACCGCTGCGGCTGCCAGATCGTCGAAAAACCCCCCGTCTTTACCGTAGTCTGCAAGCTGTTCTATCAGCAGGTCGATTTGACGTTTGGCGGCAATTCGCCCTTTTTCTGCGTGGAAACGCAAACTTTCTGTGAACCCAGCAAGCGCGGCTGGCAGATTTTCCATGCGACCCACAATATGCCCAAAATCGGCTGCGGTTTCTTGCGGCATCAGGTCGAAAATCATGCGGATACCGTGCGCTTCGGTCGCGATCGGGTTTAATTCCCAAATGCCCAGTCCCGCTTCGTAAAACTCGATTTGCAACCCGAGTCGCTCGCGCATTACGTCGAGCGTCACCTCGTCAACTTTGTCGGCAACTGTTGCACGGTCTAGTTTTGCTAGAGTTTCGCGCGCGAGATTGACTAGTTTTTCGACACCTACCGGACTGTAGTCTCCGTATTCGGTCTCGCGGCCTTTACGACCGGCACTGGTGGCAATTTCCGGCGAAAGTTCGAGGGTTTTTTCGTAGTGTTCATTGGCGATTTCGTCAATTTCGGTTTGGGCGCGGTCGATTTTTAGCACCTCCGGCAAGCCTGCTACAAAAGCCATAATTGTTCCCTTCTCAAATCCTAACTTACTGTTTAAAAAATAATTGGTCGAATATAAGACTAGCGGCCTAAAACAACCTGTGTTGCCTTAAGCCGCTAGCTTTGATGAGCTTATTTTAAAGCTTCAAACCTGTGGCTCCAAGGATCTGGTTGCGCATCTCGCGTTTTGCGCGCTGCTCAATCGGATCTGGCACAGGAGCTGCGGCGAGCAGCTGTTTGGTGTATTCTTCCTGTGGGTTGTGCAGCACTGAGGTGGTGGTGCCGGTTTCGACCTGACGGCCGTTTTTCAGCACGAGCACACGGTGTGCGAGCATATCCACAACTGCCAGGTCGTGTGACACAAACAGACAGGCAAACTCGTAGCGGCTTTGCAGTTCCGCAAACATATCGAGCACTGCTGCCTGCACAGACACGTCGAGCGCACTGGTTGGTTCGTCGGCGATCAGTACGTCTGGGTCGAGGGTAAGCGCACGCGCAATCGAAATACGCTGACGCTGACCACCCGAGAGCTCGTGCGGGTAGCGGTTAACTACTGAGCGCGGCATTTTAACCGCGTCAAGCAGTTCGTACGCGCGTTCGATACGGCTCTGCTTGTCGCCGACCTTGTGGATCACCATTGGCTCGGTAATGATGTCACCGATTGGGAAACGCGGGTCAAGTGACGCTGCAGGGTCCTGGAAAACCACACCGATTTGCTTGCGCATAGCGCGGGTTTCTGCTTTGCTCAGGCTGGTCAGCTCGCGACCGTAAAGCTTCATGCTACCTTTTGTGATCGGCAACAGGCCCAAAACAGATTTTGCGATGGTGGATTTACCTGAACCGGATTCACCCACGAGGCCCAAAATTTCACCCGGTGCCACGTTGAAAGAAATGTCGTGCACAACAACATTCTTTTTGCCACGGTGTTCGTATGCAATAGAAATGTCTTTTGCTTCAACCGCGTATTTGGTGGTGGTCTGGGTGCGGGTTACAGGCTCTGGCTCGGCAACCTCGAGGGTTGCGCCGAGGCGCGGAACTGCCGACAGCAGACGCTGGGTGTAAGGGTGCTGCGGGTTTTGCATTACGGTGAGCACGTCGCCGCTCTCTACCATTTCACCGCGCAGCATCACACAGACGCGGTCAGCCATATCGGCTACCACACCCATGTTGTGGGTAATCAGCAGAATACCGGTGTTCAGCTTTTCTTTCAGGCTGCGCAGCAGCTCCAAAATCTCGGCCTGCACGGTTACGTCAAGCGCGGTGGTAGGCTCGTCGGCAATAATCACCTCTGGTGAACAGCTGAGTGCCATTGCGATAATAATACGCTGACGCTGACCACCCGAGAACTGGTGCGGGTACTGCTTTAGACGGTTTTTCGCGTCTGGAATACCCACGATTTCGAGCAGCTCGATAGCGCGTTTTTTCGCTTCGTTACCGTATGCAATGCCGTGTACGCTGAGGGTTTCGGTGAGCTGATCGCCCACGGTCAAAACCGGGTTAAGCGCGGTCATTGGCTCCTGGAAAACCATCGCCACACGACGGCCGCGAATACCACGCAGCTGCGCCGGCGTCATTTTCAAAACGTCTTCTTCACCAAGCCAAACCTCACCTGTGATGTGAGCGTTTTTTGGCAGCAGGCCCATCGCGGTGGAGCTGGTTACAGATTTACCCGAACCTGACTCACCCACGAGAGCCACAACCTCGCCCGGTTTCACATCGAAGGTCATGCCTTTTACCGCTTCAACAATGCCAAATTCGGTGGCAAAGTTTACCTTCACGTTTTTGAAGGACAGGATTGGCTTGCCGCCACGGTCATCGTGAATTTTCACGATCCGCATGGTGCCCGTGCGGGTGGTTACACCCTCTGTTTCTTCTTTCACGCTCATTTTTTATCTTCCTTAGTTTCAGCCTCTTTTGTTTCGAGGGAAGAAGCGCCAGCAGGCTCTTTTGATTTAAGGGAAGCGTCAAGCGCCTCTTTACGGCCGGAAA
Source organism: Microbacteriaceae bacterium (assembly GCA_030523945.1). GTDB lineage: Bacteria > Actinomycetota > Actinomycetes > Actinomycetales > Microbacteriaceae > Canibacter. The sequence continues at coordinate 10,423 of JAUNHM010000029.1, read as the reverse complement.
TACCCAGCAGCGCGCGACGTTTGATCTTACCCGACTGACGTGGGTCGAATGCGTCACGCAGACCGTCACCGATGAAGTTCACACACAGTGCAATGATCAGGATCATAATACCAGGGAACCAGAACAGCCACGGACGAGTGGTGCCGGCTTCCTGGTATTCGCTGATCAAAGAACCGAGCGAAACGTCAGGTTTCTGCACACCGAAGCCCAGGTAAGACAGTGCGGTTTCTAGCAGGATCGCAGCGGAAATTGCGAAGGTTGCGTTTACCACGATCACACCGATGGTGTTTGGCAGCAGATGCTTGAAGATAACACGGCTTGGCTTTGCACCCATTGCCACAGCTGCGGCAACGAATTCTTTTTCACGCAGCGACAGAACTTCACCGCGCACCAGACGGGCAAGACCCGTCCAACCGAGCGCACCGAGCACGATCGCCAGCGGTAAAACACCACCGTCTTTCAGGATAGTCACAAATTTACCCAGCACCGCAGCCAGGGCCAGCAGCGGAATCACGATCACAATGTCGGTCATACGCATCAGCACTGCATCTACGCGGCCACGGAAGTAGCCGGAGATAGCACCAATAATCGCACCGATAAAGGTTGAGAGAATACCCACCACAAACGCAATAAGCAGTGACTGCTGGGTACCGCGCATAACCTGCGCAAAGTAGTCAGTACCGGTGGTGGTCTGGCCAAACGGGAAGTCAGCGCTTGGCGAGCCATCACCAACTACAAGGCCAGTACCGGTGTAAGACTTGCCCCACCAACCCGGAATGCCGAAGGCGCCGATAGAGCTGAGTGAAAGCACAATCACTGAAAAGAGGATGAACAGCGAGATCATCGCACCCTTGTGGCTGCGGAAACGGCGCCACACCATCTGCCCCTGGCTATAAGACTTACCCGTTTTTTGGCGGAGTTTAGCGTCTTCTACCTCAGCAAGGTTGTGCAGGTCGATAGCACTTGTTTTAGGATTTTGTTCGTTCATTTTACTCACACTCGAATCCGTGGGTCAAGCAGTGCATACATGATGTCTGCAAAGAGGTTAAAGAGAATTGCGGAGGTACCTGTCACCAGGAAGAATGCCATCACCGGGTTCGGATCCACGTTGGCAAGACCCCTCACAAACAGGCCACCCATACCCGGCCAACCGAAGATCTGCTCGGTAATCACCGCACCACCGATCAAGCCAGCAAAGTCGAATGCCATAATCGTGGTGATCGGGATCAGCGAGTTGCGGAAAGCGTGCTTCATAATTACTGCGCGCTCAGTCAGACCCTTTGCACGCGCGGTGCGCATGTAGTCCTGACGTGAAACCTCGAGCATAGATGCACGGGTGTAACGTGAGTAACCAGCAATCGAACCGAGGGTGAGCAGGATAGTCGGCAGCAACAACTGCATGCTGCTGTCAATGAAAAGCTCCCACTGAGAAATGTTGAACTTCTCAACGTTACCCGGGCTGAAAACAGGTTTTGCAGAACCGATAGTAGAAATTGGACGGTAGTAAACGCGCTCCAGGTAGGTCGGCCAGTACTGGAAAATCTTGTCGAGTACGATCAGCAGACCGGTCACACCGGCAACG
>JAUNHM010000029.1:0-8831 GCA_030523945.1 Microbacteriaceae bacterium | reverse complement strand
TCACGGTAGCAGCACCGCGCTTGTCGATACCACCCATCAGGTTACCCACAAGAATACCTACAGCAATTGCTGAAATGCCCAGCGCGATAACAACGAAGAAGTTTGCGCCATCCATCAACGGCATTGCGATAAAGTAGGCGCCGATGCTCAGAGCTGCAGTAACCAAACCTGCGTAAAGCACCCGGGTGTTGCGGATACCCGCGAACAGCGCGGTCAAACCAACTGCGGCCGCCGCACCAAACACAGCAACCATAACCGGGCCAATCTGTGGCTCCCAGGCGAAGTTGGTCTGTTCCATAACGAAGAATGCAACCAGCACCGTAGCAAACGTTGCCGCGGCAGTGATCGCACGACGCAACAGGCTACCTGCCATAACCGCCTGCATCGCAAGCGCAATCAACAACGCAACCACAGAGATTACTGCATAGTCGTAAGTTGGCTCTTCAATCCATTTGTTCATACCGATACCCAGGAATACCTTCAGCATCACAGCTGCCCAGAAGGTCGGCAGGGAGAAGAACAGGAATGTGCCGAAAGTCACAGCATAGTCGAGACCGGAGTACTGGCGGATAGCAGTGATAATACCGACGGCAACACCGATAATAATCGCAAGGATCGTGGCCACAATGACCAGACGCAAAGTCGAGCTGGCAGAGATCGCCAGAGTTTCGGTAACAGGCTGACCCTCACGGTTTAGACCGAGGTCACACTGACCGATGAAACAGCGGCCAACACCGGCAAGCCAGGTGCCGTAGCGCTGATACCACGGCAACTCAAGGCCCATGTTTTCGGTACGAGCCCTCATCAGCTGCTCACGGTTTGGCTGGTTACTCTCACGCAGATCCTGCAGCGGATCGCCCGAGTTAATCACCAAAACATACACAATAACAGACGCGCTGAAAAGCACTAGCACCGCGCTGCCAAGTCTGCGCAAAATATATTTCAACATATAGATGCAACTTTCTTCAAAAATTTAGACATAAGTCTATATTATCCCATTTTGGGATTTAATAATAAATAAGCGGGGAGCCGAAAGGAAATTCTCTCGACCCCCCGCCTATTTTAGTCACGCTTTCACGTGTGAAGGGCTAGGTCAGACTAGCTGCTCTTCTGATCTTTAATGCCCCACTGATGCACGTTCCACAGCAGACCTGTCTGGGTCACGTTTGGACGAACGTCAGTGATTTCACGCAGGTTAGCAGATACACCTGGGTGGTTGTAGAGCGGAATGGTGAACAGGTCGTCCCACAGCAGTTTCTGGATCTTGCGGTGGCCTTCTTCAACCTTCTTCTCGTCTACGGTCTTGGTAACCTCAGACCATGCAGCATCTACATCTTTATTAGAGTATTTACCGTAGTTCTGTGGCCTACCGGTACCGCTCTGGTTTTCACCAGAGGTCTTCTGACCAGAGCCAGACCAAGCGAACAGTGCTACATCGTAGTCACCGGTGTTCAGCTTGCCACCTGGCGAGAAGAAGCCTTGAGCGCCATCGTCAACGATCTCGAAGCCAGCCTTGTCACAAGAAGCCTTGATCAGCTCAACGGTGCTTGCACGACGTGGGTTTGGCTTGTTGTAACCAATGCGCACCTTCTTAGTGCTTGGGTTTGCTTCGCTCAGCAGTTGCTTAGCCTTCTCTACGTCTGGCTTGTCGTACTGACCCTTGTAAATCTCTTTAACGTGCTCATCGTAGCCAGGCATGAAGTTGAACTTCTCGCGTGAGTTCAGCACAGCAGCCTCTGGGTTCAGTGGCTTGATCAGGTTGTCAACGATCTGCTGACGTGGTACACAGAGAGCGAATGCCTCACGTACTTTCTTGTCTTTGAAGATGCTGTTACCTGCGAAGTTAAAGTCGAGGTGCTCGTAGATCATGCTTGGGTGCTTGTGGATAACCACCTGCTTGCCCAGCTGCTCAAGCTTCTTCAGGGTGTCAACGGTAGCCTGTGGGGCAATCGCGCTAACGTCCTTGTTCTGCAGAGCTTCAACAGCAGCCTTAGGGTCAACAACGCGAACGATCAGAGTCTCGGTCGCAGGCTTGGTGCCCCAGAAGTTCTTGTTAGCCTTCAGAGTTACGTACTCACCAGCTTTGATCGAGTCGAGTACATACTGGCCGTATGATGGGTAAAGTTCTGGCTTGCCGAGCTTGTCGGTTACGTTCCAGCTCTTGTTCCAGAATGCAGCAGCTTCTTTCAGAGCTACGCCGTCACGCTTCTGCGCAGCAGCGATCAGATCTGCTTTGCTCTTGCCAATCTCTTTAGCAATTACGTGAACCGGCTTGATACCTGGCAGGATGATCTCCCAGTCTGGGTTTGGATCTTTGAAGGTGATAGTAAACTCTTTACCGTTTACGTTGCCGTCTTTTGGCTCAGGACCCTTTGGCACTTTCTCGCCAAAATCAACGCTGACTGCGTCGAAGATTGGCTTGCCGTCAGCACCCTTGGTCTCTTCGCTCTGAGTAGCCCAGCTAAAGATGTAGTCAGCAACAGTGATTGGCTCGCCGTCAGACCACTTAGCATCTTTGTGGATGGTGTACTTTACCTTGAGTGGGTTGTCAGATACTTTCTCGTACTTACCCATCTCTTCGTTGCGGTAAAGAGTACCGTCAGTACCGAAGTAGTTAAACGAGGTACCGAGGTTGTCAGTCACGGATGAGTTGTATGACGAATAGTTACCAGATGTCTGGTTGTTGTAAGAGGTGAAAACGTCACCACTTGCCCACTTGATCTCGCCCGGCTTGGTTTCTACCTTGCCAAAATCTGCAAGACCAGAGTTGGTTGGGTTCTTGGTGTAAACCTGGCCGTCAGACTTGCTAACGTCCTTGGTTCCCTTACCCTGCTCAGACTTACCACCCGCACATGCTGAGAGCAGCAGCGCGGAACCGGCGATGAGTGCCAGTGCAGCTACTTTTTTGTTTTTCAATTTGGACTCCTTCGTCTAGTCAAGCCGCAAGCGACTCGGACTAGGCTAGCAAATTACGAAACCCGTTTAGGCCTCACAAGCTATATTAAATGGCTAAAATGTGAATTCGGGGTTAAAACACAACATTGTTATCGATCTGTAACCTTTGATTTTTCAAGGAAAAGTCGGCATTTCGCCGGTCTGCCGCAGAAAATCAAGGTAAACAGCAGGTAAACAACAGGGAAATTAGCGTTAATAAAAATCGGCTTTTTTATTATGAAATTTAAGAAAAATCTCAAGTTTACAGTAAAACTTAAAGGTTTTTACAGGAATCTTTCAAAGAAAAATCAGAAACTACACGGCAAAATCAGGCAACAAACCACACCAAAACAGACCCTGACTAAACACCGCGCAACCCCTCAGAAATCGCCTGATACTGCCGGCGCGCCGCCTCGATCGCAACCAAATGCTGCTGTAGCTGCGCAAACACCGCACTATCACTCGCCTCCGGGCGCTGCAACTTTGCTAAAAGCTGCGCTTTTAATGCTTGCAAATCACGATCAACCAAAGCGATCAAAACCTGCTGGACATAGCGCGCAACCTGCTCCTGCCGCAAAGCCGGCAGCGGCGCAATCACAAGTTCGCGCACCAAAGACTGCAACGACTCAGGGCTCTCCCGCACAATCTGCTCAAACCAGGCCGGATCAGTGCGATGCGTTTTTAGCCGCGCCACCGAAGCCAAAACCTGCGCCAAAGGCGGGCACTCAAAACGAGCCGAAAGCACATCTGCAAAAAGCTGATCGGAAACCACATCAGGCCGCTGCAAAAGCGCCATCAGCGCGTCGCGCTCGAGCCGCACCCCCGGCGTTTTTGACAACTGCGCCAGCGTCAGCTGCGGCAGGCGCGGACTGACCGGCGCCTGATAAGAGGCTGCTTGCGCGGGCAGAGCGCCCGCCGGAGCCTGAAAGCTGGCCTGCGAAACTTGAAAACTGCCCTGCCCCGGCTGAGATACCTGCGCGCCCGACACAAAACCCTGCCGCACAGTCGGAGCACTCCCCCGCTGCTTCGGAGCTGCCACACGCACCTGATTGATCTCCTGCTGCACTTCCGCCGGGTCCATACCCACCAGCTGAGCCAGCTGACGCACATAAGCCGGCCGCAAACTCGCGTCACGAATACTCTGCACAATCGGTGCCGCCTGCCGGATCGCACCAAACCTGCCCTCAATACTGTCCAGGTCAAAACCCTTAATCGTCTGCAACAGCGCAAACTCAAAAAGTGGCATCTTCCGCTCAAACAAACCCCGCAAAGCCGCATCACCCTGCTGCTGACGCAAATCACTCGGATCAAGCCCGGACTCGTTCACCGCCACATAGGTTTGCGCGCTAAACCGCTTCTCCTCACCATAAGCCTTGAGCGCCGCAGCCTGCCCGGCCTCGTCCGGATCGAAAGTGAAAATCACCTCCGCACGTGCGTCATCACCCAAAACCCGGCGCAAAACCGCAATATGTTCCGCCCCAAAAGCTGTGCCACAGGTAGCCACAGCGTGCGGAATACCAGCCAAGTGGCAGGCCATCACATCGGTGTAACCCTCCACCAAAATCGCCCGGCGATCCTTTGCAATCGCCCTTTTAGCCCGGTCGATGCCGTAAAAAACCTGTGATTTGTGGTAAATCGGACTATCCGGACTGTTCAAATATTTCGGCCCCTGATCACTCTCCAAAATTTTGCGCGCACCAAAACCCACAACCTGCCCGGTAGTGTCGCGAATCGGCCACATTGCCCGGCCCCTAAAACGATCATACAAGCCACGACTGCCCTGCACCGCCAAACCACCGGCCATAATCTCCGCCGCCGAAAACCCAAGCCCGCGCAAGTGATCGAGCAACCCGCTCCAAGAATTCGGAGAATATCCGATGCCAAAATCAGCCACCGCCTGAGCATCAAAACCACGACCAGCCAAAAATTCGGCCACCACCCGCCCCTCGGTCGTAACCAACTGCGCAGCATAAAACTCAGCCGCAGCCTGATGCGCCGCATACAGGCGCGTTTTGCTCGGACCCTGCGGCTTCTCCGCACCGCCCTCTTCATAGTTAATCACATAACCGCAGCGAGACGCCAGATTTTCCACCGCCTCCACAAAAGATAAATGATTATATTCCTGCAAAAACCGGATCGCGTCGCCGCCAACCCCGCAACCAAAACAGTTATAAAACCCGCGACTGAGCATAACATGAAAACTCGGCGTGCGCTCGTCGTGAAACGGACACAGCCCCTTCATGCTGTCAACCCCGGCGCGTTTGAGCGCAACATAGTCGCCGACCACGTCAGCAATATTGACGCGCTGTTTAATCGCCTCAATATCAGAATCAGGAATGCGCCCGGCCATAGTTCAATCCTAGCAGTCGAAAACTGCAAGCAAAATCACCGGCCAGCGGGCTGGCAAAAAGACGCCACTAAACCAGCCGAACGCTGGTGAGTTTTTTATCCCAGGCAAGCGCGGTTTTATCGGTCAAACACGCAACCTGATCAACAATTGCCCGCTTCGCCCGTGCGGTCGAGCCTGCTGCCTTAAAATCTGCCAAAAATATCGGCTCAAGCAGGCTCGGATCGCGCCACAGCGCATCACACAGTCGCGACAGCAAATCACGCTGCGCCTGGTAAACCGGCTGACGCAGGTTGCTGCGCATCACATAAGCGCCGACAACGCCCTTCAAAAACGCGATTTCAGCAGCAATTTCGGCGGGCAAAATCACGTCCGCGTTATAGCGCACCAGACTTCCCTGTGCAAAAGCCTCTCGAGTTGCTGCAATCGCCGCCCGGGCAAAACGCCCGATCATCGCGCTGGTAAAGTTTTTGAGCGCGGCATGGTCTGCCCGTGACCCACTCCACTGTCGCAACCAGGCCGGATCTGCCGCAATCCGTTCAAAAGCCGCGCCCAACTCGTCAATGCTAAACGCACCGTCGTGCCACTGCGCCGTCTGCGCCAAAATCGAATCGTGTGCGGCTCGGCTGGTCAAAATGAGCGGATCAATATATTCACCGACAATCGCGTCTTCAAAATCGTGCACCGAATAGGCGATATCGTCAGACAGGTCCATCAGCTGCGCTTCAAAACATTTTTTGCCGGGCACAGCCCCCTGCCGCAGCCATGTAAAAACCTCGCTGTCTTCGGCAAAATAGCCAAATTTGCGGCGCGGCAGGCCGGTTTTTTCGTCTAAGCGCGGCCACGGATATTTACAGCTTGCGTCAAGCGTTGCCCGGGTTAGGTTGAGGCCGACGCTCTGCCCCGCTGGGGTTGTGTGTTTCGGCTCCAAAAAAGTGAGCAAACGCAAAGTTTGGGCGTTTCCCTCAAAACCGCCCGCGTCTTGTGCCCATGCGTTAAGGGCTTCTTCACCGTTATGCCCGAAAGGCGGATGCCCCAGATCGTGAGCCAGACATGCGGCGTCAACCAGGTCGGCACTCACCTTAAAACTTATCGCAAGTTCCCGGCCGATCTGCGCAACTTCCAGCGAGTGGGTTAAGCGGTTGCGCGGAAAATCTACCTCTGCAACCGGACTCAAAACCTGAGTTTTGCCAGACAAGCGGCGCCAAGCTGAGGAGTGGATCATCCGTGCCCGGTCACGAGTAAAATCGCCGCGCGGCCCACTGTGCGTTTCCGGCATAAAACGCTCCAGGTCTACATCGCTATAGCCGAGCTTATAATCTTTGCGCACCGCGCACCGCCTTTACATACCAGGCATTCAAACCGTAAATCTTTCTTTACCGCCTATTCTAGCGCCCCGGCTCGATTATAAACCTGAAAAATACCCGGTTAAAGCAAAAATGTGCGCTACAAATCTGCAACGCACACTTTTGAAATGTTCGATGATTAACGCGCGAAGTTACCGCGGTAGTATTCGTAAATCAGACCGACTACACCGACAAGCACGATCGGCATGCCATAAAACGCCATCCAGATACCGTTGACGCAGAAACCGAGGGTCACAACCGCGATGCCGAATGACAGCAGCAACGGCCACCAGCTCCACGGGCTAAACTCACCAAGCTCCGGATCTGCGTCGTCAATTTCAGCAAGTTCGCGGTCCTCATCAAGCTCCCCGCCCTGCTTTTTGTAGCTCATCTGCAGCCAGACAACATAGAAAAGCGCAAAGAATCCAGAGCCGAAAATCGCGAGGCTACCAGCCCACTCAATTTCACCGTGGTAGGCAGCCATGTGCCAAACGGTGTAAAGAGTTGCGATCGCAAAGAAGTATGCCGCCAGAATCGCGTAAATAACAATGTTAGATTTCATTTTTGGCTACCCCCTAGTGTGCGCTCGTAACGGTCTTGTTTGCGGCAGCCGACTGCAACTGCTCTACCCCGCTAATTTCAGGGTGGTGCAGATCGAAAGCAGGAGCCTCCGAACGGATACGCGGAATTGAGTTGAAGTTGTGACGCGGCGGCGGGCAGCTGGTTGCCCACTCGAGCGAACGGCCGAAGCCCCACGGGTCGTCCACAGTAACCTTGGCGCCGCGACGTGCGGTGATGTAAACGTTCAGCAGGAACGGCAGGAAGGAAACAGCCAGGATCAACGAACCGATGGTGGAAAGCTGGTTCATCCAGGTGACGCCGTCTTCTGGCAGGTAGGTATAGTAACGACGCGGCAGAACCTTAACACCAATCCAGTGCTGCACCAGGAAGGTGGTGTGGAAGCCAATGAACAGCAACCAGAACTGGATCTTACCGAGGCGCTCGTTAAGGCGCTTGCCGGTCCACTTTGGCCACCAGAAGAAGAACCCGGCGAACATCGCAAACACAACGGTACCGAAGATCACGTAGTGGAAGTGCGCAACCACAAAGTAGCTGTCAGACAGGTGGAAGTCGAGCGCTGGCGAAGCCAAGATCACACCGGTGAGACCACCGAAGATAAATGTTACCAAGAAGCCGAGCGACCACAGCATCGGAGTCTCAAAGGTGAGCGAGCCGCGCCACATCGTACCGATCCAGTTAAAGATCTTCACACCGGTCGGCACAGCAATAGGCATGGTCATCACCGCGAAGAACGGCAGCAACACAGAACCGGTCACAAACATGTGGTGCGCCCACACGGTCATAGCCAGAGCAGAAATCGAAATGGTCGCGTAGATCAAAGTCTTGTAACCGAAGATCGGCTTCCGGCTAAAGGCTGGGAAAATCTCGGAAACAATACCGAAGAACGGCAGCGCGATAACATAAACCTCAGGGTGGCCGAAGAACCAGAACAGGTGCTGCCACAGAATCGGACCACCGGTTGCCGCATCATAAACATGCGTGCCGAAGATACGGTCTGCCGCAAGCGCAAGCATCGCAGCAGCCAAAACCGGGAACACCAGCAAAATCAGAATCGAGGTAATCAGGGTGTTCCAGGTGAACACAGACATCCGCCACATGGTCATACCAGGAGCGCGCATGGTCAAAATCGTGGTAATAAAGTTAACCGCACCAAGAATGGTACCGAAACCACCGATACCGAGACCGAGCACCCACAAGTTACCGCCAACACCTGGCGAGAATGTCTCGCTCGAAAGCGGTGCATACGCAAACCAACCGAACGAAGCCGCACCCTGCGGAGTGAAGAAACCACCAACAGCGATCAGCGAACCAAAAGTGTAAAGCCAGAAAGCAAAAGCGTTCAAACGCGGGAATGCCACGTCAGGCGCACCGATCTGCAACGGCAGCAGGAAGTTCGCAAAACCGGCAAACAGCGGCGTCGCAAACATCAGCAACATAATCGTACCGTGCATGGTGAAAAGCTGGTTAAACTGCTCTTTAGTCGGCACAACCTCCAGGCCCGGCGCAAACAGCTGGGCGCGAATAATCAGTGCCATTAGACCACCGATTAGGAAGTACACGAAAGAGCTAATCAGGTACATATACCCGATTGTTTTATGGTCCGTGGACGTCAGCCACGAAAC
>JAUNHM010000122.1 GCA_030523945.1 Microbacteriaceae bacterium | reverse complement strand
AGCAGGACGTGCCGACACGCCCGCGATGCAGGTGCGGGTGCAGCGGAGCGTGCGCTACAACCGGCTGCTGATTTTTGGGGCGGCGATAGGCGCGATTTTGGCAGTGTCTTGCACGATGCTGTTTCCAGTTGCGCCAGAGGGACACTACACGCTGCCGCAGGTGGTCGGGTTTATGGCTGTGTTAGGGGCTGCGGCAGGGTTGCTCGCCGGCGGTATTTTTGGCCTGATTATCGGCGCTGCCTCTCGCAAAAATGAGGGGACCGCCACAGTCGTGCGCCAGGTATTTACCGCAGAAACTGAGACAGATATGGCCGGCGCTGCAAGCGAGTTAGAAAAAGACGCTGGCAACTCTCAGCCGTCTGTGCGATAATTTAAGAGGACTTGAAAGAGGTTTTTATGCTTGGAAATTTTGCAACCCCACTTTTTGTAGGCAACCTGGGCGGATGGCACTTTTTGATCATTCTGCTGGTTGTGCTGCTGCTTTTTGGTGCAACCAAACTGCCGCTTTTGGCGAAAAGCATGGGGCAGTCCATGAAAATCTTTAAAAAAGAAATCAACGAGCTGCACGAAGACGACCAGCCAAAAACAAAACCTGGAACTAACCAGACAAAAACTAGCTCAGCCGCTAACACTGCTAAGCCCGAAACCGACAACATCAGCCCGAGCGTCTAACTTTTATTGCACTTTCACTAGTTAGTTGCTTTAGTAGCATCTCTGAGGTGATGAATTTAGTTTTGCCCGGTGCGATGGCTATGGGGGAGGTGGGTGTCGATGATGCCGATTGCCTCCATGAGGGCGAACATTGTTACGGGGCCGACGAAGCGGAAGCCAGCTTTACGCAGGGCGGTAGCTAGCGCTGCAGACTCGGGCGATTGTGTGGGAATATCGGCTAAAGTTTGTGGTTGCGGCTGTTTGGTTGGCTGAAATGACCAGACTAGGCGCGCCAGCCCACCGTGCTCCCGCAGCGCGATAGTCGCTCGCGCGTTGTCGATGGTCGCCTCGATTTTGGCGCGGTTCCGCACAATATCGGGGTTTGCAAGCAATTGCTCAACATCGGTTGCATCCATTGAAGCAACCCGATCCGGTTCGAAACCGTGAAAAGCAGCCCGAAAAGCCTCGCGCTTATGCAAAATGGTCGCCCAGGAAAGCCCCGCCTGAAACGCCTCCAAGCTGATCCGCTCAAAAACCCCGCGCTCATCGCGCACCGGCACGCCCCACTCGGTATCGTAGTATTCGCGCAAAAGCGGGTTCGCAGCAGCCCACGGCGGCCGCGAAAATCCATCCGAACACACCACAGTGCCGTCCGGATTCTCGCTCAGCAACTTTACGTTATCAATCATGGTTTTCGGCCACAGAATTATTTTTTAGTCCAAGATTTGCGTTCTTTTATACCATTTTACTTCCGAAACATGAACGGAAAACTAAACTAAACTAAACCCGCGATTTTGCTTATGCATGCACCAGGGCGATGCGGTGTGGATTTTCAGGCAGGTAAAGAATATCGGTTTCCTCCGCTTGCAAAGTATGCAGATCGATAAGTTGCACAATCCGCTTCATAGTGGTGTTGATATGCTGGCCATTTTCGGTGATAAAAATAACGTTAAACTCGACCTGCGGCTGTTCATTTACCGTGATGCCGGTATGGCGCGCGTTCTCAATCCTGGCACGCGCCTTTTTGCCGTAAAGCAGCAGTTCCTCGTTATCTCCGCCATACATCGAGGTTAACAAACGCGGAATTCCGCCGAGTACTAGCGTAATAAAAATCCCGCTACCAGCTGACATAATCCAAGACTGCGGTGGAAACAGGCTCATAAACAACCAGCCGCGACCGTTGCTGAAAAGTGCGTAATAGAA
>JAUNHM010000028.1 GCA_030523945.1 Microbacteriaceae bacterium | reverse complement strand
CAAAAGCGCAGCCACCGGATGCGAGATTTCCTGCTCCTGAACGGGGTTTTTCAGCGGGATTTCAACATTTTCAGCGTCGGCAAGCTTTTGCAGGTGCTTTTTTTCAGCACGCACATGACGACTCGGGATAGCCAGCCGCAAAACATCACAGGCGCTGCCAGCAGCCCTATCGGCCACAGCCCGCGCCAAAGCCCAAACATCGGGCCGTAACTGCGCTACCGGCGAAACAATTTCAGCAAGTTCTGCCAGTTTACCGCTAAACTCGCTTTCGGCCGCCAACTCCACAACCCAGCCAAAACTGTTTTTATGGCGCGACCGCAAAGGCGCTTTAACCCGCTGCCCCACCGCAATTTCATCACGCAAATGCGGCGGCACTGCATCATCAAACAGATGATCCAACTGCGGCAAACGGGTATCCAAAAGCACCCGCGCAACCAACGGCCGCTCCCCTAAATCAAAACCTGCCGCACTATTTTCACTGCCGGTAACAGTGCTGCTAGCCACAGTGCCATCAGCCAATGCGTCACAACCTCACGCCACAGGCGCAGAAAACTACTTGTTTTCAGTCAGAGTCAGCTTACCCTCTGCGATTTCACGCAGCGCGATGCTCAGCGGCTTATCATCAACAGAGCAATCAACCAGAGGCCCCACGTTTTCAAACAGGTGACCACTCTCTTGCAGATCAGCGTAGTAGTCGTTGATCTGGCGAGCACGCTGCGCAGAAAAAGCCACCAGCGAATACTTCGACTCTACCTTTTCAAGCAGGGTATCGATAGGTGGTTCAATAATCCCTTTAACATAAGACATAATTCGGCCTCTTTCTATAAAAACTTATACACTCAATCATACCCGAAACCAGCTGAAAATTCAAAGCCGCCAGGTCACAAAAACAGCACAATCATTTACCGCACCAGCACCGAACCGGCAGGCGATTCCAAACGCAACCAGCCCGGAGCCTGAGAAATACGCACCGCATCATTTCCCGCCAAAAAACCAGCCGTTTCCAAACCAAAACCAGCAGCAGCAGGCACCCCGGGCAGCATCTCCTGCCCCCAAACCTCAGCACGCACCTTTTGCAGCAACAACTCGCCCGGGTTTTCCGGCAAAATCTGCGCCACCTGAGCAGCCCCCTGCCGGGCCACCTCACGCAAAGAGTCCGCACTAATCTGTCCGCGCACCTGCCAGCCAGATAAAGGCGGAGTAATCCCAGCCCAAACCACACTCGTAGGCTGCGGCGGCAAAACCAAATCACAGTTTTCCGTACCCGCCAGAAAAGCCAGCCTGTCGGTGATCGCACGCAACTCAAACACGCTATTTAACCCGCCAAATTCCGGGGTTTCCAAGGCAGCAAAACTCGCAGACTCCGGAATTTCCTCAGAACCCGAGCTTTCCGCACTCTCTGCTTTTTCCAAACCAGTAAAATCCGAGTTTTCCGCACCAGCCAGGACGCTAAAAACCGAGCTTTCACCGACCACAAAACCAGCCTCAAAACCCTTAAAAACCAGCACAGTTGGCACGCTATCCAGCAACGACGCAGGCGCCAAAACCGCACCCCCAAACGCCACCACACCAGGCCGGCCAAGCAGCCACACCGCATCACATCCGGCCACCTGCAGCCGCTGCAAAAGCGTGCGCAAATCACGCACCGCCTCCGCACCTCGAAAACGCACAAAACCACTCACACCACCAGTTTACCTTCAGAAAATGCGAGTAAACTAGAAAGCGGGCAACTAGGAGGTTCAAATGCCATACGCGCCAAACCTGGCAAAACTGCTAACCTTAGAGCGATTCGGCGAAGCGGACAGCAACCTGTATCAGGGCTTGTCGCACGCCAATGCGTCCGGGCGCAGCTTTGGCGGGCAGGTCATGGGGCAGGCACTCTATGCAGCCGGACTCTCCGCACCAGCCGGGCGCGAGGCGCACTCGATGCACGGCTATTTTTTGCGGCCGGGCGACTCGACCCAAAAAATGATGTTTGAGGTGCAGCCGCTTTTTACCGGCGGATCATTTGCCAACTCGCGCACCCTCGCATATCAAGACCAGGGCGGCGGGGCCGCTGAGCCGCTGATGAGCATGATCGCGTCATTTCAGCGTCCTGGGCAGGCGCCGGAATTTTACGAACCTTACGATATTGCGAGCTTGCCTGAGCCAGAAAGCGTGCCCAGCCTGACCGATGTTTACGGCTATCTCGCCGGCAACCCGGTGGTTGATTTTGTGCTGAAAAGGCCGTTTGAGTTTCGATATATTGGCGGCGACGTGATGCAGAAAGTACCGCAGCGCACGAACCGAATGCAGATTTGGGTGCGTGCGGTAGAGACTTTGCCCGATGACACACTATTGCATAAAGCCGCACTGACTTTTTGCAGTGATTATCCACTTTTAGAGCCGGCAATGAGCGTATTTGGGCTACCTTGGACGACACCCGGCATGAAAGCGGCGAGCCTCGATCATGCGATCTGGTTCCATCGCGATTTTCGGGCGGACGATTGGTTGCTTTACGACCTACACTGCGCGACTTCGCAAGGGGCTCGGGCGCTGACGCGCGGACGTTTTTTTGACACGAGTGGGCGACTGATTGCGACCGTGATGCAGGAAGTGCTTTTGCGGGTGCCGAGCGGGCTTGTGCTCGATTTGGATTACGACGAAAGTGATTTGCGGGTTGTGCCAGACGGCGGCAAAAACAGTCAAAATTCGGGTGAGTCGCAATGAGCGAGCGGCTTGCAACCCGGCTAATCACGGGCGAATCGACCAGCCTCACCGTGTTTTTGCACGGGCTAATGGGGCGCGGCAAAAACTTTACCCAGACCGCACTCGCGCTAAAGCCGGTTACCTCGTCGTTGTTGATTGACCTGCCGAATCACGGCTCCTCCCCCTGGACTGCCGAGTTTAATTACCGAGATATGGCTGCCGCCGTGGTCGAAACCGTGCAGGCAAAACTTGCCGGGCTGTCGGAGCGGCCGCAGGTACACTTAGTCGGCCACTCGATGGGCGGTAAGGTTGCTATGTTTGCGGCCCTGCTGCACCCGGAGCTTTTTGCTTCGCTGACTGTCGTCGATATTTCCCCTGTTGCGATGCGCGAAAACGGCGGATCTTTTGACACGCTTTTGGGTGCGTTGCGCGATTTGCCGCTGGCTAGCTTGCCGAGCCGCCAAGCAGCACACGAGATTTTGCTGCCACACATTCCAGAGCAGTCTGTGCGCGATTTTCTGCTGCAAAATTTGCAACGTGAAACTGGCGGCGGCTGGAGCTGGCAGCCAAATTTGGAGCTTTTGTACAGTTCGCTGCCGGAAATTATGGATTTTGCCGCAGACGATCTTGCGCCTTTTACAGGGGATGTGCTGTGGGTTGCGGGAGGCGATTCACCGTATATTCGCGCTCATCATTTCCCGCTGATGCAGCATTTTTTCCCGCGGGTGCAGCCTGTTACTATCCCGGGCGCAAACCACTGGGTGCACGCGAGCAAACCTGCGGAGTTTCAACGTGAACTTGCAGAGTTTATAGCTGTCAAAGCTGGCACCACAGGTAGGTGAGCATCTTCTGCACGCTGCAAATAAACCTGCTTACTAACCGTGCAACCTGAAAGCGAAAACGCTCTGTCCGTGCGCCAAAACCCAGGCAAAATTAACGGGTAAAATCGAGTGGCGGCGCGGTCCACTCCTGTGCGATTTTACGCCCTTCATCGTCAAGCCGCTCCGGTCGCATAGTTGCACCGTTTACGATCACCAGTGTGGTAGCTGCGCGCGCAACCAAAACCGGCTCGCTATCAAAATCGCTGTAAATTTCGTAGTTCACCTCGATGCTGCTGCCGCCGAGTTTGCCGATCCACACCGCTACCGTAACCGGTTTTTCTGCGTATTCCAGCACCCGCAAATATTCGATACGCTGCGCTGCAACTAGCATTTTTGGCCCGGCCGGATCGTCAGAGCGAAAATACCCTTCCAGCCCAGTTTTTTCCCGGGCAGTACCGAGCCAAAACAGCCGCACGCGGGTTTCTTCCAGATAGCGCGCAAAGGTAACGTTGTTGATGTGTCCGTATGCGTCCTGGTCACCCCAGCGCATTTCAATATCGACGTGTGCTTTTGCCATTTGTGAGCCGCCTAGTCGCGGGTAAGTTTGCGGTAGGTCATACGCGAAGGTTTTGCCGCGTCTGGCCCGAGTCGCTCAATCTTGTTTGCTTCGTAGCCCTCGAAGTTACCCTCGTACCAGTACCAGTTAGCCGGGTTTTCTTCAGTGCCCTCGTAAGCGAGAATGTGTGTTGCGATCCGGTCGAGGAACCACCGATCGTGGGTGATGACCACGGCACAACCTGGGAACTCGAGCAGCGCGTTTTCCAAGCTCGAGAGGGTTTCCACGTCAAGGTCGTTGGTCGGCTCGTCAAGCAGCAGCACATTACCGCCCTGTTTCAGCGTGAGCGCGAGGTTGAGTCGGTTGCGCTCACCACCGGAAAGCACACCGGCCTTTTTCTGCTGATCTGGCCCCTTAAACCCAAACTTAGAGACATAGGCGCGGGAAGGAATCTCAACGTTCCCCACCTGCATGTAGTCGAGTCCGTCAGAGACAACCTCCCAGAGAGTTTTTTCCGGGTCAATACCGCCACGGCTCTGGTCTACATAGGAAAGTTTTACGGTTTCGCCGATTTTCAGCTCGCCACCGTCAAGCTCCAGCAGCCCCACAATCGACTTGAACAGGGTGGTTTTACCAACACCGTTTGGCCCAATAATACCAACGATACCGTTGCGCGGCAGCGAAAAACTCAGGTTGTCGAAAAGCACGCGATCGTCAAAGCTCTTTTTGATGTTATTTGCTTCAATCACAACCTGACCCAAGCGTGGACCCGCCGGAATCTGGATCTCTTCAAAATCGAGCTTGCGTGTGCGCTCCGCCTCAGCAGCCATCTCTTCATAACGAGCCAGACGCGCCTTTGACTTGGCCTGGCGCCCCTTTGTGTTAGACCGCACCCACTCGAGCTCTTCGCTCAAGCGCTTGGCAAGTTTCGCGTCTTTCTGACCCTGGATCTGCAGACGTTCACGTTTCTTTTCGAGATAAGTAGAGTAGTTACCTTCGTAAGGATATAGGCGACCACGGTCGACCTCGGCAATCCACTGAGCAACGTGATCGAGGAAGTACCGGTCGTGGGTAATCGCAATCACCGCACCAGGGTATTTCTGCAAATGCTGCTCAAGCCACAGCACACTCTCTGCGTCCAGGTGGTTAGTAGGCTCATCGAGCAGCAACAGGTCAGGCTTCTCAAGCAGCAGTTTACACAGCGCCACACGGCGTTTTTCACCACCGGAAAGGTGCTTCACAGGTTCATCAGCAGGCGGACAGCGCAGCGCGTCCATCGCCTGCTCGAGTTGGTTATCGAGATCCCAGCCGTCTACTGCGTCGATCTGCTCTTGCAGAGTGCCCATTTCCGGCAGCAGCGTGTCGAAATCCGCATCAGGATCTGCCATCTCGGCACTAATCTCGTTAAACCGGTCAAGTTTAGATTTAATATCGGCAACACCCATTTGCACATTTTCGAGCACGGTTTTTTCTTCGTCAAGCTCCGGCTCCTGCATCAGGATACCGACGGTAAAACCCGGAGTCAGAATCGCGTCACCGTTAGACGGGGTGTCAAGCCCGGCCATAATCTTCAAAATGGTCGATTTACCGGCACCGTTCGGGCCAACCATACCGATTTTCGCACCAGGGAAAAACGACATAGTTACATCGTCAAGAATTACCTTATCGCCGTGCGCCTTACGCGCCCGCACCATTTGATAAATATATTCAGCCATCACTCGCCTCTATCTTAAATTTTTTGCAAAATTGCTACATTTATATTTTAGCGAATTTTGCTGAACACTGCCCCAGCAAACACAGCTTGCTTCCGAACAAACCGGCTTAGTTTCGTCGTAACCGATAGAATTCAACGTTTTGCCGAAAACCGGCGCAATTGCACACAAAACTACCAGTCTATCGGGCGAGTTTTGCCGATAATGCAAACGTTTTTTTCTGGCGCAACAGACGGCTCACGTTTCACAACAAAACTGCGATCCCCCGGCACAAACTGCGACATCAAACAGCTATCACCATAACGCACCGCAAAGAAAATCGAGTCAGCCGCATTATGTAAAACACGCGTTTTGTCTGGCGTAATCTGCATGTGCGCCTTATTGAAGCCGGCCGCAACGTATGCGTTCACAATGCTCACACCGTCGAACGACCCCCCGCCAGCGACATAATCCTGAGTCACTTTCGCAAAAAACGGCTCGTTATCTGCGGCAGAACCGCCCGGCACAAGTTTTGCCTCAGCAACTTTGTGCTCAACTGCTTTCGGAATCTCTTGCACCGGCTGCTGCGGCGAGGACGCAGAATGTTGCCCTTTCAAGTACAGGCTAACGCCAAAATAGCCACCAACAGCGAGCGCGATGCCGAGCGCCACAATAAAGAATATTACAGCGCCACGGCCGCGCTTCTTTTGAGTCACTTCAGTTTCAGTATGCACCTAACCATTCTATGCCCTCTGCAACTCTTTTTTACCGGTTTTTACCAGCTTTTCATCAGTTACTGCATTGTTTGTGCTGGAAAACGGTGACTTTGCAGCGGTTTCGGTTTCGTTTACCGCCACCCACTGCGGCATCGCCACCTGCTCCCCGCTAAAATTAGCCGCACCGTTTTTGCGCCCACCGGCAGTCGAGCCATCAGCACTGTTTTGACTGTTTTTGGTAAACACTGCGGTGCCAAACATGAGGTCTGCGCCGACGCTTTCCGCCTCAATTTCAGCGACTGTGTGGCCGCTGCCGTCTTTGCCGGTCCAGTCTCGCACTCGCAAACGGCCGTGCACCACAACTCGCTGACCTTTACTCAGGGACTGCATCGCGTTTGCGCCGAGTGTGCGATAAACGTTGACGCTAAACCAGCTTGCTGCGCCGTCTTCCCAGGTTTGGCTTTTCGCATCGTAGTAGCGATCGTTTGAAACCACACGAAACTGGCAGCGGCTATTTCCGTCGTTAAACACAATTTCTTTTGGCTCGTTTCCGATAGTTCCAATAACGGTAATTTTCGTGCTCATTTTTCACTCCTTTAGGTTGGATTTTTGCAGCAATTTTTACTGCTAATTCCAGCCTTGCACGAAAAAATTATCAACAGGCGTGAAAAAATTTTATTGTGGATAACTCGGGTTTTCCACAGGCTCAAAAAGCAAGTCAAATTCTGTGGAAAACTTTACAAAAATAAGCCCTGACCTGGAATTATAAGCATATAAAAATATATTTATAAATTCCAGAAAGGTGCAAAAAATTATTTTTGCCGCCACCAGCTATCTGCCACCGTAGCCGGCAAATTTCGCTTATGCGCAGAAGCCAAAAATCGCCTTTCCAAATTTCCACGCGCACTCTCAGACACTTCTTTTCCAAGCAAATAAGCATCAATTTCTGCATAAGAAACGCCCAGACTGGCCTCATCTGTTTGCCCGGGTTCACCATCAAGCAAATCTGCGGTCGGCGCCTTCTGCCACAGTCGATCCGGCGCCCCCAGCAACTGCAAAATCGTCGCACCCTGCCCCTTGGTCAAGCCAGCCAGCGGCAAAACATCGGCCGCCCCGTCGCCCAACTTAGTGAAAAATCCGGTAATCGCCTCGGCCGCATGATCCGTGCCGATCACCAGCATACCGTGTTGCCCGGCGAGAGCATACTGTGCCATCATCCGCGCCCGCGCCTTAATATTACCCTTGTTAAAATCGCTGATTTCACCAGGCAGCCCAGCACGTTTTTGCGCAGCAACCGCCTCAGCCACCAGCGCATCAACCGTGCCCTGAATATTTACAGTCAAATTTTTGTCGGCACAAATAAAATCCAGCGCAAGTTGCGCATCAGCCTCGTCTTGCTGCACCCCATAAGGCAACCGCACCGCAAAAAACTCGGCCTGCCCACCATTTTTTCGCACCCGTTCAACCGCCAGCTGCGCAATCCGGCCAGCCAGCGACGAGTCCTGTCCGCCGCTAATCCCCAACACAAAACCTCGCGTGCCCGGCACCGACTGCAAATACTCCGTCAAAAACGCCACGCGCCGCTCCAACTCGTAGGCCGCGTCAAAGTTTGCGTTCACGCCGAGCTCTGCGATAATGCGCTGCTGCAGCGCCTGATCCGCACTCATTTATGCTCCTTTCAACCAAAAATAAGGAAATTTACAAGCAACTTCAAAACCGCACTAGCCGGCCAAAAAGCTAGCGCACGCTGTTTACCCCGAGCAGGCTCTTCACCTCGCCATAAAACCCGTCATTCGGGAAAACCCGCAACGGCAGCTGAAAAACCTTCACGGTGCCGTCATCTCCGTGCGAATGCAAATAAACATCAGCATCGCCCCGGTGCCGCAACAAAATCGCCTGCAAATCCTGCAGTTTTTCGCTGGTCGCACGCATTCCAAAAATCGAAATATCCACTCTAGTGGCAGGCCCGGAAACCACCGTGTCAAGCAGGCTCAAATTATTGGCGCGCAAAGAAAGCTCGTCTTCCCGCTTTTGCAACCGGCCATGAATGCTCACAACCTGATCTGGCACCAAAAATTCGCGCGTTGCAGTATATGCATCACTAAAAAATGTCACGTCAAGTTCGCCGGTCGCATCTTCCAAAGTCACCGAAGCCCAGTTTTTGCCTGACTTACTAATGCGATGCTCGGCTCGTGTGATCAGACCGGCAATCGTGACCGTGGCTCCGTCTGCGTCAAAACTATCGTCGAAAAACTGTGCGATACGGTGCGAAGCGCTTTTTTCCAGTGTTTTTTCCAGCCCGCGCAGTGGATGATCTGAAACGTAAAGCCCAAGCATATCCCGCTCAAACGAAAGTTTGTCACGCTTTGTGTATTCCGGCCACTCTGGAATATCATTCGCTTTCTCAGTAGACGCCTGCCCGCTACTTTCTGCGGCGTCTGCAAAAAGCGCGTCAAAATCAAAGCCAATATTGCCTTTTTCTGCGTCGCGTTTTTCGCGCACACCCTGTTCGATAATGCTCTCGTGAGCCTCAACCAGCGAGCGCCGAGTATGCCCGAGACAGTCAAAAGCCCCAGCTTTAATCAGCGACTCAACCGTGCGCTTATTCAAAACCAGCGACGGCACTGCCCGCACAAAACCGTGAAAGCTCTCGTATTTACCGCTCTCTTCACGGGTTTTCACAATGCTATCGACCACGTTTGCGCCGACGTTGCGAATCGCCCCCAGCCCGAAGCGAATGTCGCCGCCAACCGCCGCAAAGTTCATAAACGACTCGTTTACATCAGGCGGCAAAACCTCAATTCCCATGCGCCGACACTCGTTCAGATACAGTGCCAAATGGTCGCGTTTGTTACCCACACTGGTCAAAAGCGCGGCCATATATTCGGCCGGATAGTGCGCTTTCAAATACGCTGTCCAATAGCTGATCACCCCGTATGCGGCCGAGTGTGCTTTGTTAAACGCATAGTCAGCAAACGGCAGCAAAATATCCCACAGTTTTTGGGTGGCTTCCGCCGAAAATCCGCGCTCGGCCATGCCGCCGGAAAAGATCTCGTATTGCGCGTCCAGCTCTGATTTTTTCTTTTTACCCATCGCACGCCGCAAAATATCTGCCTCACCGAGCGAATATCCGGCAACTTTTTGGGCGATCGCCATAACCTGTTCCTGATAAATAATCAGGCCGTAAGTGGTGCCCAAAATTTCGCTCAGAGGCTCTTCAAGCTCCGGATGGATCGGAGTAATCGGCTGCAGCCCGTTTTTGCGATAGGCGTAGTTGGTGTGCGAGTTGGCCCCCATCGGTCCCGGCCGGTAAAGCGCCAAAACCGCGGAAACGTCTTCAAAGTTGTCGGGCTTCATTAACCGCAAAAGTCCACGCATCGGTCCGCCATCGAGCTGGAAAACGCCGAGCGTGTCGCCGCGCGCCATCAGCTCATAAGATGGCACATCGTCCAGCGGTAACGTCTCCAGATCCACCTCCACGTCCCGGTTATTTTTAATATTTTCGAGCGCGTCTGAGACGATTGTGAGGTTGCGCAACCCCAAAAAGTCCATTTTGATCAGCCCCAGCGACTCACAGGTCGGATAGTCAAACTGGGTAATAATCTGCCCGTCAGCTTCGCGCTTCATCAGCGGAATAATGTCTATCAGAGGGTCGGAAGACATAATCACACCGGCCGCGTGCACACCCCACTGACGTTTCAGGTTTTCCAGCCCCTGCGCCGTTTCAAACACGTTTTTGGCGGCAGGGTCGGTTTCCAAAATTTCGCGCACGTCACCGGCCTCGGCATATCTGGCGTGGCTTTTGTCGATAATTCCGGAAAGCGGAATGTCTTTGCCCATCACCGCCGGTGGCATTGCTTTGGTCAGTTTTTCGCCCATCGCAAAATCGTGTCCGAGCACACGCGCCGCATCTTTTAGCGCCTGTTTCGATTTAATTGTGCCGTAGGTCACGATTTGCGCCACTCGCTCATCACCATATTTTTCGGTAACGTAGGCGATCACTTCGCTGCGGCGGCGATCATCGAAGTCGACGTCGAAGTCGGGCATGGAAACGCGGTCCGGGTTCAAAAATCGCTCAAAAATCAGGCCGTGTTCGAGCGGATCCAGGTCGGTAATACGCATCGCATAGGCCGCCATCGACCCCGCCCCGGAGCCACGCCCTGGCCCGACTCGAATACCGTTGTCTTTTGCCCAGTTAATAAAGTCGGCAACCACCAAGAAATAGCCCGGAAAGCCCATTTGTGCGATAATTCCGACCTCGTATTCGGCCTGTTTACGCACTTTATCTGGAATTCCGCCCGGATATCGATATTCCAGGCCCTTTTCTACCTCTTTTACGAACCAGCTTTCTTCACTTTCGCCGGCCGGCACCGGATAGCGCGGCATATAGTTCGCGCTTTCGTTAAATTGCGCGTCGCAGCGTTCGGCAATCAGCAGAGTATTATCGCAAGCGTCTGGAAAATCGCGGAAAAGATGGCGCATTTCCGCGGCGCTTTTAAGGTAATAACCGTCTCCGTCAAATTTGAAGCGGTTTGGGTCTTGCAGCGTGGAAGCCGACTGCACACATAGCAGCGCCTCGTGGGCTTTTGCGTCGTGCTGGTGGGTGTAGTGTAGGTCGTTTGTGGCCACGAGCGGAATTTGCAAATCTTTGGCCAACCGCAGCAGATCACTGATCACCCGCCTTTCGATATCAAGCCCGTGATCCATCAGCTCGCAAAAAAAGTTTTCTTTGCCAAAAATGTCTTGGAATTCCGCTGCGGCCGCACGCGCCTCTTGATATTGACCCAGCCGCAAGCGGGTTTGGATTTCGCCGGACGGGCAGCCGGTTGTCGCAATCAACCCTTTGCCATAGGTTTGTAAAAGTTCCCGGTCCATGCGCGGCTTAAAATAGTAGCCTTCCATCGAGGCATAGCTTGAGAGGCGGAAAAGGTTGTGCATACCCTGGGTTGTTTCGGAAAGCAGAGTCATGTGAGTGTATGCACCGGCACCTGAAACGTCGTCTCCGCCGCCACGCCCCCAGCGCACCCGGGTTCTGTCGCTACGATGTGTGCCCGGGGTGAGATATGCTTCGGTGCCAATAATCGGCCGCAAACCCGCGTCTTTAGCTTTTTTCCAAAATTCGTGCGCGCCAAACACATTGCCATGGTCGGTGATCGCAATCGCCCCCATGCCGCTGGCCGCGGTCGCCTCAACCAGCTCACCAATGCGGGCAGCTCCATCGAGCATAGAGTATTCTGTGTGCACATGCAGGTGCACAAAATCTGTGTTTGCCACCGACTCCCCCTTTGCTCGTTTTCGCTATTACTTTCGATTATAGCGCACAGCAGCACCGAAAAGTCTGCCCCAATTTTCAGGACAGTCCGGCAGCTAAAATTTCGAGCGATTTCACCAAATCTGCGCTGTATTCGGAGTTAAAAATCATCGGCTCGCCTGTCGTCGGATGCACAATTTCGAGTTCGCTCGCATGTAGCCACTGTCTGGAAATTCCAAGTTTTTCGGCCAGTTTCGGGTCCCCGCCATACATAATATCGCCAACGCACGGGTGACGCTGCGCTGACATGTGCACGCGGATCTGGTGGGTGCGGCCGGTTTCGATGTTGATTTCGAGCAGGGTTGCGTGGCTGAATGCTTCGAGGGTTTCGTAATGGGTGATGGCACGTTTGCCGTCTGTCACCACCGCAAATCGCCATTCGTGGCGCGGGTCGCGACCGAGCGGCGCGTCGATTGTGCCGCGGAAAGGGTCCGGATGCCCCTGCACCAGCGCGTGATAAACTTTGCGCACTTCGCGATCTTTAAACTGCCGTTTCAGTTCGGCATAGGCGTATTCACTTTTGGCTACAACCATTACCCCGCTGGTGCCCTGGTCGAGACGGTGCACAATGCCCTGTCTTTCATGCACCCCTGAGGTTGCAATTTCAAAACCGCGTGCGGCCAGCCCGTCGAGCACGCAAGCTCCGTCCCACCCCTGGGACGGATGCGCGGCAACCCCGGCTGGCTTGTTTACGGCAACGATCTGGTCATCATCATAAATTATTTCCAGCCCTGGCACGTCGCGCGGCACTACCTCTGGCTCCGGTTTTGGCAACCAGTTTAGTTCGATTTGCGCACCCAGTCGCAGTTTTTCACTTTTTCGCAGCGGTTTGCCATTTTGCAGCAGCCCGCCGGCGTTCACAATTTCGGTTGCCCAGCTGCGAGTCAGTCCGGCCAGTTCGCTAGCGGCAACATCTGCGCGAAGCCCGGCGAGGGTTTCGTCAACAACAGTTTTAACCTGCGGCATCAGATCCTTCCTTCCGTTGCGGCTTCTCCCTCCGCCTCGACTCCCGCATTTTCCGCGTTTTTGATAGTTTTGGTACCGTCCAGCCGCACCCCAAAAATAGAGAGCAGTGCGATCACCGGCACCGAGCAGCAAATTCCGATGTCAGCAACATTATAGATTGCCTGCATCATCCACGGCGTATGAATAAAATCGACAACGTGCCCTACCGCAAAACCCGGCTCGCGAAACAGCCGGTCATACAAATTGCCCAGCGTACCGCCCAGCAAAAGCCCCAGCGACCCAGCCCACAAAAGCGACCTAACCCGCCAAGCCAGCGCGATCAGCAAAACCGCCACCGCCGCCGCAATAATCGTAAAAACCCAGGTTTTATCCGCAAGGAACGAAAAAGCCGCCCCCGGGTTAAAGGTCAGGTTCCATTGCAGCAGCTCGCCAACCACCGGTTCTTTTTTGCCGGGGGTCAGGTTTTGCAGCATCCAGAGTTTCGCCAGCTGATCTGCGCCAGCCCAGAAAACGGCAACGCCGACCAGCAACATAACTGCCGATCGGCGCGACCGCCGCGAAGTCTCTGTCACGCTATCGGTAACAGCACTCATCTCGCTCTAAATTAGTTGTTGCCTTCTGGATCTGCTGAACCGTCGAGGTCACGCAGCTGCGCCTGAATAAACGAACGCAGGGTGCTGCGGTACTCGGTCTCGTATTCGCGCAGGTTAGCAATTTCTTTTGCAAGCTCGTCACGTTCGCCGGTCAGCTTGGTGAGCACGTTTTGACGCTCGCTCTGTGCGTCATCAACCAGACGGCGGGACTTGATTTCAGCATCGGCAATAAGCTGCTTGTTCTTTGCCTCACCTGCGGCAACCAACTCCTTATGCTTTGCTTCACCCTCGTTGACGTATTTGTCGTGCAGTTCGAGAGCAAGCTGCAGCATTGCGCTGGATTTCTGTGCGTCCGGGGTAACAGTTGGCTCTGGAGCAGGTGCCGGAGCCGCCGCAGGAGCTGCAACGGTGCTCTGTGCTCGCTCAAGCTGTGCCTGCAGCTCAGCAATTTTCGCCTCTAGCGCAGCCTTTTCAGCGTCGCGCGCCTCAAGATCTTCAACGATTTGATCGAGGAAGTCATCTACCTGATCCTGGTCGTAACCATCACGAAACTGGGTGGTGGTAAAGGTCTGGGTTTTCACCTGGTGTGGAGTCAAAGCCATTTTTGTTCTCTTTCATTAACTGGAAATAGGATGGGAACATTACGAATATGTACGTTACTAAATATACAGCCTAGCAAACTAAAATGAAAACTGCATCCGAATTTTCTCAGGAAACGACTGCGTGAACCATCTGAGCCGCCACCAACCGAGCCAAAAACGGCAAAAATCCGACCGCAAAGATCAGAATCATCAGGCTTAAATCAATGCGAGCGCCACCAATATTGATTGGCGGAATTATTTTTCGCAAAAATTTTACCGGCGGGTCGGTCAGAGTATAAACCAGCTCGCAAATCACCAGCAGGGCACCGCGCGGCCTGAAATCCGGGCGAAACGAGGTGACCCACTCGAGAATGAGCCGACCCCAAACAATCAAGCTGTAGATCGAGCACAGAACTGTGAAAATCTGCAGCGTTAGCAGAATACTGTCGACCACCGGTGACTATGCGGTGGCTGGC
>JAUNHM010000121.1 GCA_030523945.1 Microbacteriaceae bacterium | reverse complement strand
CGACAGATTTTTGGGCGGAATATTCGACCCAGGCGATACCGTATATTTTCAAAATGACGAAACCGCAACCCAGACTGGGGCGCAAACTGGTGCGGCAGACGCGCAAAAACGTGAAAGCGGCCAGAGTGCAAAACTCGCCGATCACCCGCTAAAAAAGCCCGCAACCCCTGCTGAAAAACCGAAAATTAACCTGCTCGATGACCAAGAAGGGCTCTATGAAGCTTGGGGAAAACTCATCAAAAAATTTCCGGAGAGGTTCCCAGATGTTTATGGCAGGCGCACCTATTTTACCCCGGACAGCATCAAAATCAAATTCGTAAATCCGCAAAATAGCTGGCAAGCCGATCACTATCGCTATGACGCGGCGAGCAAAACCTGGCTGGTTGAAGGGCGCGAAACCATCTCGGATCGCGACCCGGACTATATGATCGAGCCGGTGGACAAGATCGGTATTACGCAGGTGTATTTTGTTTATAAGCAGATCGTCGAGCTGTCTAAGGATGTGCCGGGGGTCGAGCCGGTGACGCATATTTACCGCTATCGCGAAACTCCGTTGAGAGCGTTTTGGACGAGTCGGGTGCGAGGTAGTGGCGGAAATTACGATTATACTGCTGACGAGACTAGGATTAATGCGAAACTGGTGCCGCCGCTGGTGGGGCGGTAGGGCGGTTGGTGCGGTCTGCGGGTCGTTGATGGGCGGATCGCGGAAGTGCGGTTGGCCGGGGTCGGTCGCTTGATTGAAGGGCCGGTTGGTTGCGGAAGTGCGGTAGTGCGGTTTGCTGGGTTATTTTCTAGCCGGTTAGTTGCTGAAAAGCGCTGGTTCGGCGGGTTGCGAAAGTAATCGAAGCCGGCTTGACGAGCAATCTAGTAAGCTAGCGCGTAAAAATTGCGATGCTTTCGAAATGGTGGGTGTGCGGGAACATGTCCAGAGCGTGCAGCTCGCCCAGCTGGTAGCCGCCCGCCTGCAGGGTTGCGGTGTCGCGGGCAAAAGCAACCGGGTCGCAAGCAACATAAATAATGTTTGCCGGACGCAACTCGATAAGGCTGCTGCAAACTTCTCCACCCGCCCCGTTGCGAGGAGGATCAAGCACAACAGTGCCGCGCGCCACCCGTTCGCGCACAGGGGCCGAGGCCGTCTGCAAATCACGCAAATAGTCCTCAACCCGGGCGGTGAGCGCCTGCGCGCCGCTAAACTCGGCCAGGTTTTCGGCAGCCAGGTCGGTGGCGCTTTCTACTGACTCGACGCTGGTGATGCGCGCCCGTTCGCCTGCCGCGTCCAAAAATGCGGCGGCCAGCAGACCAACTCCGCCATATAGGTCAAGGTTGGTGGCGGCCGGGTCGAGCCGATCTTGCAAAGAGTCGACGGCGCCGGCCACTTCTGCATAAAGTTGCTCGGCGGCACCGGTGTGTACCTGCCAAAAACCGCCGGCACGCACCTGTACTTCCGCGCCAAACACGTTTTCAAACACAATATCTTCCGCGCCAACAGGCTGTTTTTCGCCCTGATAGGTGAGCAGCATGCGCGGGTCGTCGGCGCTCGGGGCGACCAGGTCGACACTGGTAACATCGCTCATAAACTCGCGCAGCGGGGCGATCGCGGCAAGCTCAGGCACGGCGAGCGGCAGATCGCGCACCGGCACAACCGTGTGGCTGCGGGCAGCATACGGGCCGACCGCGCCCGTGGCGGGGTCGACGTGCAGGCGCAAACGGGTGCGCCAGCCGAGTCCGCCGCGCTCATCGTCGCCGGGCAGTGCCGCAACTTCGATTTCAGGCAGGTCGCCAGCTGCAATCCGCCCCTGCCGCACGAGCGAGTCGCTCAAAACCTGCTCTTTCAGCTCTCGCTGGTGCGCAAGCTCAATATGTCCGAAATCTGCCCCGCCGACGCGGTGTGACGGGTCGCGCA
>JAUNHM010000027.1 GCA_030523945.1 Microbacteriaceae bacterium | reverse complement strand
CTGGTCGAGCCACGCAAAACTCACCAACACCGCCGATATGATCCGCCTGATCATTCGCGATGAGGCAGTGCACGGCTACTACATCGGATACAAATACCAAAAGGGGCTGGAAAAGGCGAGCGAGGAGCGCCGTCAGGAGCTCAAGGACTACACTTTCGACCTGCTGTTTGAACTGTACGAAAATGAAGTGAAATACACGCAGGATCTGTACGACCCAATCGGGCTGACCGAGGACGTCAAGAAGTTCCTGCACTACAACGCCAACAAGGCGCTGATGAACCTCGGCTACGAGGCGATGTTCCCGAAAGAGGCAACTGACGTGAACCCGGCAATCCTGTCGGCGCTCTCGCCAAACGCCGACGAAAACCACGACTTCTTCTCTGGCTCTGGCTCCAGCTACGTCATCGGTAAGGCAGTTGCAACTGAGGATGACGACTGGGATTTCTAGGCCGATCCGGTTAGTGCGGGCACGATCGAAGCAAAACCGCCCAAACGCGAAAAGGCTGCAACCCGAAGTTGTGGCTTTTTTGCTATTTTCTTGGGCGATTTGCAGAAAATTCGGATAGATTTAATATGTAAACTTTTTGAAAGATAGGGTAGAAATGACCGAAGTGATTGTGCCGGACACTTACACAACCGAGCTAGAGACGATTATTGCCGCAGCCAGTGCCGCAGCGCCGATCTGGGCGCAAACCAGCCGCGCCGACCGTGCAGACGCAATCGACGCCGTAGCCGCAGCACTCGACGCAAACATCGACGAACTGGTCGAAATTGCTGGCCACGAAACCCACTTGACCGAGGCTCGCCTGCGCGGTGAAGTGGGCCGCACCACCTTCCAGCTGCGATTTTTTGCCAACATTGCCCGTGACGGCAGCTACCTTGACGTGCACATCGACCACGCCGACACTTCTTGGCAGCTCGGCGGCGGCCGTGCAGACCTGCGTCGCATCCACATTCCGTTCGGGCCACTCGTAAACTTTGCCGCCAGCAACTTCCCGTTCGCTTTTAGTGTGGCCGGTGGTGACACTGCCAGCGCGCTCGCAGCCGGCTGTCCGGTGATCGTGAAAGCCCATTCGGGCCACGCCGAACTCAGTGTGCGCACCGGCGAAATTGTGCGCGAAGCGCTGGAAGCGGCTGGCGCGCCAGATGGCGTGTTTAACGTGATTTTTGGCACCGAAGCGGGTGTGGCAGCGCTGCGTGACCCGCGCATTAAAGTTGGTTCGTTCACCGGTTCGATCGGCGGCGGTCGCGTGCTGTTTGATATCGCAAACGCGCGCCCGGAGCCGATTCCGTTTTTCGGTGAGCTCGGCAGCGTCAACCCGGTTTTTGTAATGCCAAGCGCGTCACAGGCGCGTGCAGGCGAAATTGCTAGCGGCCTGCTAGCAAACATTTCCAACAGTGCCGGGCAAATGTGCACCAAGCCGGGACTTTTGTTTGTGCCGCGTGGCAGCGAAATTATCGCAGAACTGCAAGGACACGCCGCACCTGCCCCGCACGCCCTGCTCAACGACCGGATCCACAGCGGTTACATTGAAATTTTGCAGCGTCTGCAGCAGCATGACGGGGTAGAAACCCTACTGGCTGGCGGCGATGTGCTGGCCGAAATTCCGGCCCCGACCGTGCTCAAAACCGACATCAGCACCGTGTTTGAAAGCTTTGAACTGCTCACAACCGAGTGCTTCGGTCCGGCAGCGCTCGTGGTGGAATACGACACCCCAGAGCAGCTTTTGCAGGTTGCAGATAGTCTCGAAGGCCAGCTAACCGCCACTATTTTTGCCGAAGACACCGCAGAACCTGCCGGTGAGCTCGTTTTTGCTTTGACAAACCGGGCGGGTCGCGTGCTGTGGAACCAGTGGTCGGCTGGCGCGGCAGTTACTTTTGCGCAAAACCACGGCGGACCATACCCGGCAACCACCGCTGCTGGCACCGCAATCGGCGCGGGTGCGATCGGTCGCTTTGTGCGCGCCGTTACCTACCAAAACTTCCCGCAAGAACTGCTGCCAGAAGAACTGCGCGACGGTGCCGAGATCGGTTCACGCACCGTCAACGGTGTGCGCGAAATCGCGGGCTAGCCGTGACCGGAATCGCCGAAAACCTGGCCCGGGTCAAACAGCAGATCGCGCAGGCTGCTGAGGCTGCCGGGCGGGAGCCTGAAAGCGTGCGGCTTTTGCCAGTGAGCAAAACCGTGCCGAGCGAGGTGTTGCGTGAAGCGCTCGTCGCGGGTGAGACGCGCCTGGCTGAAAACAAGGTGCAGGAAGCTAAGCGCAAGTGGCAGGAAATGGCGGACTGCGATGTGGAATGGGCGGTGATCGGCCACCTGCAAACCAACAAGGCAAAAGATGTCGCCGAGTTCGCTAGTGAATTTCAGGCGCTCGACAGTGTGCGGCTGGCGCAGGCGCTCGATACGCGCTTGCAAGCGGCCGGGCGCACGCTCGATGTGCTGGTGCAGGTAAACACGAGCGGCGAAGAGAGCAAATCTGGGCTTGCTTCGCATGAAACGCTCGAGTTTTTGCGCGAGTTGCCGCAGTTTAGCTCGTTGCGCGTGCAGGGGTTGATGACCTTGGCGATTAACAGTCCTGATGAAGATGCTGTGCGCGCGTGTTTTCGCACTCTGCGCGAGTTGCGCGACGAGGGTGCGGCCGAAAACCTGGTGGGAGCGGGTGAACTTTCGATGGGGATGAGCGGTGATTTCGCGCTGGCTATTGCCGAAGGGTCGACCTGTGTGCGGGTGGGCAGTGCGATCTTCGGCGCGCGCAACTACGCGGTTTAGTGCTATATTTCATAAGCACGGAACAGGAAATTGCACCGCAATTTTCGCATTCCGTGAACTAGGGATAGCGCTGATAACTGAAAATGTTTCACGTGAAACATCTCTTCCGTATCTCTCCGTACCTATCTCGCCTCACTCATTCCTTACGACCTAACCCGGCCGCATTTTAAGCTAAAACACAGCCAAACAAGCCTCAGAATTGCGGCCGCTAACGGAAATGCGAGTTATTGTGCCGCGTTACTAAAAATATCGATCGCAAAACCCAGATCGTCATTGCGATAGATCGCAGAATAGGTGCCCCAGTCTGTTTTGCTCGGTCCGAAAGCGGGGGAGAGTCCGGAGCGCGCCAAAATATCGGCAGCCTTTGCCTCGACATCGGCCACCTCGACATGGATAATCACGCCGCTCGCCTTACCGGTCTCAATCAAAGCAGACTCGCTGAGCATAACGTCAAAACCCGCGAAACTGTAGCAAGAAAACCCTGGCACCCGCTCCTTACCAGCCGGCTTGGTGATCGCCTCAATAAAATCAGAAGCTGCCTCCAAATCCGACACAATCAGGTCGATCGACGCAACGCGTTCCTGCCCACTCATTTCGCACACTCCCTTTCCAGATTTCTAAAATTGCCAATCCGGCTTGCTAATCTGGCCAGTCAAAAACAGCCAACTAGCCGCAAAACCGGCAATTATCCACCAATTTCCGCCATCAAAACCAGCATATCAAGCAAGTTATGAAATCGTAATTTTTTACACACCGAACACTCAGGCAAATCGCGCTAGACTAAAACCAGTGGCACTACCGTGTTGCGCAAATACAAGTTGTACGAATTTATTTTCGGCACGAGGGAGTGAAAATGAAACTAAAAACTAAAATAACAGCCCTATTTGCAGTTGGTGCGTTGGCCCTGGTCGGCTGTACCGACAACTCTGCCGCGGAAAATGCAGGACAAAAATCATCTGACGCTGGCAAAAACGTGACCGCAGACGAAAGCCTGAAAAAGCTGCTGCCTGAGGACATTCAAAATCGCGGCACGCTGATCGTCGGCACAGACGCAGCCTATCCGCCAAACGAATACAAAGACCCGAGCGGCAAGCCGAAAGGTTGGAACGTTGACCTGGTTGAGGCGCTGGGTAAAAAACTCGGCGTCAAAATCGAATGGCAGATTGCCTCGTTCGACTCGATTATTCCAAATGTGCAGGGCGGTCGCTATGACATGGGATCGTCTTCGTTCACCGACACCGTCGAGCGCCAAAAGAGCGTCGACTTCGTGGACTACTATAAAGCGGGCAGCCTCTGGGCCTCAGCAAAAGGCAAAACCGTTGACCCGGACAAGGCTTGCGGCCTGACCGTCGCCGTGCAGGCAACCACCGTGCAAGACACTGAAGAGCTTCCGGCAAAAGACAAAGCCTGCCAAGAATCCGGCAAACCGGGCATCAAAGTGCTCAAATTTGATGACCAGCCAGAGGTAAACAACGCCGTCATCACGGGCAAAGCTGACGCCATGAGCGCCGACTCGCCAGTAACGCTCGACGCAATCGCAAAGAGCAGCGGCAAGCTCGAAAAAGCAGGCAAACTGTTTGACGAAATCCTCTACGGTTTCATCGCCAAAAAAGGCAGCAAAACTGTGGAAGCAATCCAAAAAGGCGTTGAGGCGCTGGTAAAAGACGGCACCTATGAAAAGATCTTGAAAGACCACGGCGTCGTTGACGGCAAAGTCGACAAGATCGTGAAAAACGGGGCAAAAAAATAGTTAGGTAAGAGTGCCGGGCTGCGGCAAGAAACTGTGGCCCGGCCCTTTTAACTTCGGCAAGGCCGGTGTCGCAAGCAACCGAAACCGCACCGACCCGAACAATACTTAAGGAAAAGCAATGGCAGAAAACAAAGCTCCGGCGTCAAAAATCGAGGCGGTGAAACTCAAGCACCCGTGGCGCAACCTGTTCGCGGTCGTGCTCGTGATCCTAGCCGCGCTCTTTATCTATGACGCAGCCTTCAACCGCGCCGCCTATGACTGGAACGAAGTCGGCAAATACCTGTTTGACAAGCGTGTTGTAAATGCCGTTTGGATCACGCTGCAGCTCACCGTTTATTCGATGGCGATTGCGATTACGCTCGGGATCGTGCTGGCGGTTATGCGCATGTCGCCAAACCCG
This sequence comes from Microbacteriaceae bacterium, assembly GCA_030523945.1. Lineage (GTDB taxonomy): Bacteria > Actinomycetota > Actinomycetes > Actinomycetales > Microbacteriaceae > Canibacter. The sequence continues at coordinate 10,420 of JAUNHM010000027.1, read as the reverse complement.
GTGGTCAAGTCTGTGGCGTGGTTTTATTTGTGGCTGTTTCGCGGCACCCCGGTCTATGTGCAGCTGGTGTTCTGGGGACTTTTGGCGGTAATTTACCCGAAACTTCCGTTTGGTGTGCCGTTCACCGAGATGGTTACCGAGTTTGATATTCAACCGTTTTTGCAAAATGCGTTCTTGCTTTGTGTGATCGGTTTGGCGTTGAACGAGGCAGCGTATATGGCTGAAATCGTGCGCGCCGGTTTGCTTTCGGTCGACAAAGGCCAGAGTGAAGCTGCGACCGCGCTTGGCCTGGGTTGGTGGCACAGCATGAGCCGCATTATTTTGCCGCAGGCGATGCGCGTGATTATTCCGCCGACCGGCAACGAAATTATTTCCATGTTGAAAACTACGTCGCTGGCCAGTGCGGTGCCGTTTACGCTTGAACTTTATGCGCGCACCCGCGATATTTCGGCGGTAACTTACAAGCCGGTGCCGATGCTGATCGTTGCTTCGATTTGGTATTTGGTGGTCACCTCGATTTTGATGGTGGGGCAGTTCTATCTTGAACGTTATTTTGCGCGCGGGGTGGGCGACCGGCCGAAAGAAATGCGCCAAACTGTGGAAACGCAGGCGATCACGCTGCCAACCCCGGCACAGATCGCAGCCGCAGAGCAGGATGCGATGGCTGGTAACGGAGTAAAAGGAGGTCGGCTATGAGCGACAACATTATGGTTCGCGCCGAAAATATTTCGAAAAGTTACGGGTCGAACCTGGTTTTGCGTGATATTTCGCTCGAGGTTAAAAAGGGTGAGGTGCTGTGTTTGATCGGGCCTTCCGGGTCTGGTAAGTCGACATTTTTGCGCTGTATTAACCATCTGGAGTCGATTAACGCCGGACGTTTGTTTGTGGACGGCGAGTTGGTCGGTTATAAGCAGCGCGGCGATCGCCTGTATGAAATGTCGCCTGCTGAGGCGGCGAAGCAACGTCGCGACATCGGCATGGTGTTTCAGCGTTTTAACCTGTTTCCGCACCTGACCGCGCTGGAAAACGTGATGATCGCACCGCAACTGCTGCGCAAAGGCGGCAAGGCGGCGCTGAAAAAACGGGCGCTGGAGCTGCTGGACAGGGTGGGGCTTTCGGAGCGCGCTAGTCACTATCCGGCGCACCTTTCGGGCGGTCAGCAGCAGCGTGTGGCGATTGCCCGCGCGCTGGCGATGGATCCGAAGCTGATGCTGTTTGATGAGCCGACCAGTGCGCTTGACCCGGAGCTTGTGGGCGAGGTGCTTGAGGTGATGAAGGGCCTGGCGCAGTCTGGCATGACCATGCTGGTGGTGACGCACGAAATGGGCTTTGCTCGCGAAGTTGCCGACACGGTTGTGTTTATGGACGGCGGCGTGGTGGTGGAAGCAGGCTCGCCAGAAGAGGTGTTGGTGAATCCGCAGCGTCAGCGTACCCGCACGTTCCTTTCGAAGGTGCACAAATAAGATTGCGCTTGCGCGGGCCTGCGTGAGTGAGATTGCAGAGGCGGTGCCGTGCCCGGTTGGGTGCGGTGCCGCTTTTGTGTTGCTTGCGCAGGTTGCGTGAGTACCGAAAACGGCTGATGCTTGCGGTAAGAGCCGGGGTGCTGGTTTTGCCGGTTTGGATGCTGGGCAAAATAAAGTTGCTAAGAGGGAGCCATGGCAACTTTAGTGATTTGCGGGCCGTAACCCCGTAAGTTTAGCGGCTATTGCCCGCCGCAGAATCTGCGATTTTATCGCTTTTTGGCACAGCAAATTAGCGAAAATAGGCGAAAATCCCGCTCAGCAGCTTAAAAATTTTGGTGGCGAGTGAGGGATTCGAACCCCCGAAGTCGATGACAGCTGATTTACAGTCAGATCCCTTTGGCCGCTTGGGTAACTCGCCAGATTGTTTTACACAACCGAATAACAATGTTACACCCTTTTCGTCGCATGCGCAAATCGCCTAAAATCTGTGTGTCTCAATAGCTGGCGAGTTTTAAGCATTAACCAGGTTTTTCTAACAATCCCAAAAAAATCTGCAAAAATAGGAGAATGAGTGAAAATAATCCCGTAACCGGTGCGGCTGAGGCTTTCGCAGATAATTTAGCAGCGGTTTCTGCACCTGACTCGGCAGCAACTTCAGCGACTTCAGCAGCTGGTCTGGCGGCAGATTCCGCACCCACCCCGGCACCCAACCCCGAAATCGACCGGATTTTGCAGGAGGCAGGCGCGCACCACGAAGCCTCGACCTTTGGCGTGGGGCCGTGGCCGGGCGGCGAAAGTGAATGGCCGGCTGACCCGTGGTACGATCGCGACCTGCTCGCAAACGGCGACAGTCGCAACGTCATCGACCGCTACCGTTACTGGAAAATGGAGGCGATTAAGGCCGATCTCGACCAGACCCGGCACGCTTTCCACGTTGCGATCGAAAACTGGCAGCACGACATGAACATCGGCTCGATCGTGCGCAGTGCAAACGCGTTCGGGGCCGACACGGTGCACATCGTCGGGCGCCGGCGCTGGAACAAGCGGGGCGCGATGGTTACCGACCGCTACCAGCACGTGCAATATCACGAAAATATCGCGGCTTTGCAGCAGTGGGCGCGCGAGGCTGGCTTGCCGGTGATCGCGATCGATAATGTGCCGGGTTGCGTGCCGATGGAGACTTTCGTCTGGCCGGAACGGTGCATTATGCTGTTTGGGCAGGAGGGGCCGGGGTTGACCGGCGAGGCGGTTGCGGCCGCGGAGGCTGTGGTCGAGATCACGCAGTATGGCTCGACCCGCTCGATTAACGCTTCGGCGGCGGCTGCGGTGGCGATGTTTAGCTGGGTGAATCAGCGCTCGCCTTATTTGCCGGGCCGGAAATAGGCTGGTTTGCGCGTTTCGACTATCTTGCGCGATTTTGGGCAGAAATTGCTTGTTTTCAGGCATTTTTGCCTGGTTTGCGGGCTGGTTTTTAATTTTTAAGGAAGCGCCCGGACCGGTGCTGGCCGGGTTGTGGGGCGCGGAATTTCGCGACTTTTTGGGCGGGTTTGGGGCAAAAACATAGCGGCGAAACCGGCCCGCGACACGCAGAAGAATATTTTTTGCGATCGGGGTTTGCGCGCGGGCGGAAAGTCGTGTATGATAGTTAGAGTTCGCTGAAAAGCAAACGATGCGCCCTTAGCTCAGCTGGATAGAGCGTCTGACTACGGATCAGAAGGCCAGGGGTTCGAATCCCTTAGGGCGCACCAAATTTTCTTAACTTGGCTTTCGAGGCGGCTTTTGCTGTTTTCGGGCGAGAAAGGTTGGCGATGTCGCGAAACGTGTTTTTGTATGATGGTGAGTGCGGTTTTTGCGTGGGTGCGGCCGCGATTTTGCAGCGTTTGGTGGCCGATCGGGTTGATTGCGTGCCTTTCCAAAAGGCAAATGTTGCCGAGCTCGGCTTGCGGTTGGAGGATTTTACGCATGCGGCTTGGCTGGTTGACAGGCGTGGGCGCTCGCATCGTGGCCTGGCCGGGGCGCTTTATGCGTTGCAGCGCTCGCCGCGTTTTTGGGTGCGGTTTCTCGGCTTTTTTGCGGCGTTGCCGGGTTTACGCCATGTGGGTGGCGTGCTTTACTCGGTGGTTGCGGTCAATCGTCACCGCCTGCCGTTTGCGGCTTGCGAGTCGTGCCGCCGTTCTTAGCGGTTTTTCAGCCGGTTTGGGCTAGGATGGAGGCGGAGGGATTATGCAAGAGTGGGCTTTTATGCGGCATGGGCAGACGGACTGGAACGCGCAGGTGCGGTTGCAGGGGCGCAGTGATATTCCGCTGAACGATGTCGGGCGGCAGCAGGCGCGAGAGGCTGCTGCGCAGATGCGAGAGGCTGGGCAGGTTTGGGATGTGGTTGTCGCTTCGCCGCTGGGCAGGGCGCAAGAAACCGCGCAAATTGTGGCGGCCGAGCTTGGCATTTCGCGGGTTTTAACCCATGAGGGGATTGTGGAAAAGGACTTTGGTGGTGTGGAGGGCACTTTTTTGGAGCCGTTGAGCCAGCCGGAGCGTCGCGCCCTTACTGAAAATAATGGTGAAACACGCCAGCAGGTGCAGGATCGTGCGATCGCCGCGGTGCAGGAGCTGGCGGCTGCGCATCCGGGGCAGCGGCTGCTTTTGGTCAGTCACGGCACGCTGATCCGTATGGTGATGAGTCGTGTTACCGGCGGCGAGTTTCGTCGGCTCGATAATGTCGAGGTTGTGCCGTTTGCGTTGGAAGAGGCGCTCGCCGCGGCTGGTCAGTAAAATAAGCGAGCAGCAGCAAGTTTAACGTGAAACTAGAGTAGTAAGCTCTGTTTTTGCCCTCTGATCAGGTGTTTTGTGGATAATGCGAGCGGCTAACTTTTATTTTCGGCCGGCCTAAATGCGTCTGTAATTGGGGCAAATTTGGCGATGGTTTCGGCAAGTTCAGTTTCGGCGTTTGCTCCTGCGACCAGTCCACCGCCGGCGGTTGCGGTAACGCTCAGATCGCCGTCAGCAGCGGTTTCGGCAACTTGGGCGCAGCGCAGCGCGAGGGCCCATTCGCTGTTGCCGTGAGCATCTAGCCAGCCGACCGCTCCCGCGTAATACCCGCGATCAAACCCCTCAACCTCCGCCAAAACCGCAACGGCTTTATCGGTCGGGGTGCCGGCAACTGCGGCGGTCGGGTGCATTGCGGTGAGCAGGTCGAGCGAGCTAGTGCCGGCGGGCACGGTTGCGGTAATATCGGTGGCGCGATGCCACACGTTTGGCAGTCCGATAACGCGCGCTTCGCTGTTGTGGTGCATTTCTTGCACCAGTGGCGTGAGCACATCGACCACGCTGGCGGCGGCATAGTGGTGTTCGGCGGCGATTTGCGGTGAGGTTTCAAGCAACGCGCGGGTGCGCTCGTCCAGGTCGGGGTTTTCAGGGTGGCGGGCGCTGGTGCCAGCGAGCACCCTGGCAAAAAGCTGGTTTCTGCTGGTGCGCACGAGAGTTTCGGGGGAGGCGCCGATGAGTCCGGCAACGGCAAAAGTGGCGCAGCTCTCATATTTTGCGGCGAGTCGGGCGACGGGCACGCGCAGGTCGCTGCTCGGGTGCAGGTTGGCGTGTAATTGCCGGGCGAGCACGATTTTTTGCAGGGTGTTTTGGTTTAGTGCGGCAATGAGGGTGCGCGCTTTTTCCAGGTGGTCGAGGGCGTCTTTGCCGGTGGCGGAAACATCAAAACTGCAGCCGCTAAATGCGCCAAACGCGATCGGCTCTGGTGCGGTAATTTCTGATTTTTTGGCGGCGGCACTGTCGTTCGGCTGCTCGCTTATCGTGCCCGGCTCGCACTCAAGGTCCCGTTCACCCTCCCCGGCAACGCTAATTTTGGTAATAAACCATTCCACGCCCGCCCGGTGCAAAATCACGCTCGGCACGATCAGCTGTGAAACGGCAGCGCTATCATCGGCAAAAGCGATCGCCCCAAATGCGTGCAAGCCCCCGCCTGCAAGTTCTCGTCCGGCGATAACCTTGGCCGCCTGCACCACCTGCCGCCATTTTTCGGCTAGTTCGGCAAATCGCCCGGCCCCGGCGGCGCGCAAAATCAGCGCAGGCTGCCCGCACCCGATCAGGGTTTCGCGCTCACTCACCCACACCAGCGGCTGTGCCGGGTCGGCATAGCGCAGAGGCGCATCGGCCGGCCGCCAGCGCGCGATTTTGATTTCTAGGTGCGGAGTCTTCACTTTTCAAGTTTATCGCCCCCCGGCTTAAAACCACCCGAAAACGCAAAACAGCCACCCTGTTGCTCGTCTGGTGGTTGAGTTCATGGGTGGCCGTTTCGTGTTTGGGTTTTAATTTAGCGTTTGCCGATGTCTTTTAGTTTGATGTTCTTGTCAGACTGTGCATCACACGCGGTTTTGAGTAGGGACGTAGCGAACTTCAGAGTCTGGTCGGTGATGTCTTCTGGCTTGCTCTTGCCGTTGTCCAGGTCTTTGATCAGCTGCTTCTGCTGGTCCTGGCTCATCTGGCTGTACTGTTTGCAGGTGGTGTTTTCAGCTTTTTGTGCCATTGCCGTTTTGATGTCAGCTTCGCTGATATCTTTTAGTTTTTTATCGTGATGTTTTCCAGACGCACAGACGGCTTTCATTGTGCGAGCTTTGTTGTTTAGTTCTTCTGTGTCGGCGTTTTTGGTTTTTTCCGCGTCGAGGTCTTTGATGACAGTTGTTTGCTGATCTTCGTTCAGATCCATGTATTCTTTGCAGGTGGTGTTTTCAGCTCTTGCTGTCGCGTCGCTGCAGGCTGCGAGGCCGAATATGAGTGCGACTGCGCCGATTCCGGCCATCATTTTGGTGGCAAGTTTGTGTGACATTTTGGTTCTCTTTCTTTGTTTGCTAGGTGTTTTAGGTGTTTGCTAGTTTTGTAATGGCTCGGCACGGGGTGTTGGGTCTGGTTTGTTGTGGTTAGCTTGGAAAAATGCAAAACGACCACTCTGTTTCTCGCCTGGTGAGTGAGATCATGAGTGGCCGTTGCACTTGGAGCCAGACTGGTTAGCTGTTTCTTAGCTTGGTGTCTGGGTTGCCTTTCTTCTCGCACACACCCTTTAGTACTTCTGCGGTGAAGCCGAGGACTTCGTCGGTTAGCTCTTTTGCGTTACCGTCTTTTTTCTGTTCTATCATGAAGTCTTTTGTGACCTGTTTTTGTTCCTCTTTGCTCATCTGGCTGAACTGCTTACAGGTGACATCACCGCCTTTTGCTACGCCGCTGCCACCGCATGCTGCGAGGCCGAGTGCGAGTGCGAGGGTGCCGGCGCCCGCCAGCAGTTTGGTTGCAATGTTTTGTGACATTTTTTAATCCTTTGTTTTTTGTTTGGTTGTGGAAAGCAAAAACGACCGCTTTATGAGTTCTCCGGTTTTGAACGCGGTTTCATAAAGTGGCCGTTTTGCTTTGTGTTTTGTGACTAGTGCTTATTTATTACCAAGGTCTTTTAGTTTGATGTTTTTGTCTGGCTTTTGATCGCACGCGGTTTTAAATGCAGAGGCAACAAATTTCAGAGCCTGGTCGGTGATGTCTTCTGGCTTGCTCTTGCCGTTGTCCAGGTCTTTGATCAGCTGCTTCTGCTGATCTTCGCTCATAGCCAAGTATTCTTTGCAAGTGGTGCCTTCAGCTTTTGCTGCTGCGCCGCCACATGCGGAGAGGCTGATTGCGAGTGCCATTGCGCCTGCGCCAGCCATGATTTTGGTGGTGATTGACATTCTGTCTCCTTCGTCTTTGCACGGGCGGGCTGTTAGGTTGCGCTGCCTGTGCAACTTGCAACTTTTGCAATTACTTTTATTATCGCGCATGCGGGGGGGGGGTCGCAAGTGCGACAGGTGTTTTTAGGTTTCTGTTTTGTAACGATTTTTGGGTGGGTTTTGCGCGACTATAATGGAGGCAAGGTTTGCTTTGTTTTTGTAGGGTTTTTGGGACAGGTTTTGGGAGGAAGGATGCGCGGTTTGCCGGGGTTGGCAGAGCTGTTGGAGCGCGCGGTGCCGGTGGAGTTGCCTTTGCGGGCGCGGTTTCGTGGTATTGTTTCACGTGAAACACTGCTTTTGCGGGGACCGCAGGGATGGGCCGAGTTTGCGCCTTTTGCCGAGTATGAGGTGCAGGAAACTGCGCACTGGTTGCGTGCAGCGATTGCTCAGGGGTGGCAGGAGCCCGTGCCGGTTTTGCGCGAAAGCGTGGCGGTGAATGCGACCGTGCCGGCGGTGGAGCCTGCACGGGTGCCAGAAATTTTGGCACGATTTCCCGGCTGTAACACTGTAAAAATCAAGGTGGCGCAGGCGGGGGAGAGCCTCGCCGACGATATTGCCCGGGTAAAAGCTGTGCGCGAAGCAATGGGTGAAAAAGCGATTTTGCGAGTGGACGCCAACGGCGGGTGGTCGGTGGCCGCGGCGGGCAAAGCCGCCGCGGCGCTGCAAGCCTACAATCTCGACTACATAGAGCAGCCCTGCGCCACTGCCCCCGAGCTTGCAGCGCTGCGGCGCACACTCTCAAAACAGGGCATAAACATTAAAATCGCGGCAGATGAGAGTGTGCGCCGCGCCACCGACCCACTCGCCGTTGCGCGCGCGGGCGCCGCCGATCTGCTCGTGATCAAAGCTGCGCCACTCGGTGGCGTCACCCGCGCGCGACAGATTATCGAGCAGGCTGGCCTGCCGGTGATTATCTCCAGTGCGCTGGAAACCTCAGTCGGCATCAGCGCCGGCGTGCGATTGGCGGCCAGCCTGCCCGATAATCTGCTTTACGGGGCGTGCGGCCTCGGCACAGTCTCCCTCTTTGCCGCAGACATTACCGAAAACCCGCTACTGCCACAAAGTGGCCTGCTCCCAGTGAGGGCTGTCACCCCGGCGCCTGCGCTGCTTGCAGCGCACGAGATAAAAGGACGCGCAAAAGATATTTGGCTCGACCGGCTGCGCGCAGCCCACGCCGTCCTTTCCTCCAAAAAATAAAACCAGCCGCCAGCCCCACCTAAACCCGCAACACAAGCCGCTCAAAACTTAGTTTTCCACAAAACCCTAAAATCACAACCCGGCCAAACCAAAACTTCACTTTACAACCGACCAAAACCACCCCAAAACTCGCCCAAAAACACCCCCCAAAAGTTAACAAAAAGTAAACAAATTTAGACCAAAAAAACACAAAACCGCCGCCAAACCCCGAAAATCCGCGCAACTCCACCAAAAAACACTAGCCGTCACCAAAAAACCGACACACGCACCACTTGCGCAAAACACCCAAAAAGCGATAGGCTATAAAAGGTGTGTTAGCGCACAAGCCGCCCCAATGCGGCCGAAACAAAAACACACCAAGGGTCCCTTGCCCAATCCAGGGCTACACCCCCACGGCATACCCGCCCCTCCCCAATCGGGCGAGCGGGTTGCGCCGCGCAAGCGGTGCTTATGCTGGTAAAAACCAACAGCATTGCTGTCACCGTGCAGCACTTAACAAGGAGAACAAGTTGCCTACTATACAGCAGCTGGTTCGCAAAGGCCGCAAGCCAAAGGTCTCAAAGACCAAGGCCCCAGCGCTGAAAGCGAACCCTCAGCAGCGTGGCGTGTGCACCCGTGTATACACCACCACCCCAAAGAAGCCTAACTCAGCTATGCGTAAAGTAGCTCGTGTAAAGCTGTCAAACGGCACCGAGGTCACCGCCTACATTCCGGGTGAAGGCCACAACCTGCAGGAGCACTCAATGGTGCTCGTGCGCGGTGGTCGTGTCAAGGACCTGCCGGGTGTGCGTTACCGCATCGTGCGTGGCGCGCTCGACACCCAGGCCGTAAAAGGCCGTCAGCAGGCTCGTAGTCACTACGGCGCAAAGAAGGAGAAGAAGTAATGCCACGTAAAGGCCCTGCTCCAAAACGCCCTGTTGTTGCCGACCCGGTTTACGGCTCACCAGTTGTTAGCCAGCTCGTAAACAAAATCCTGCTCGACGGTAAAAAAGGCCTCGCAGAGCGCATCGTTTACGGTGCACTCGAAAAGGTTGCCGAAAAGAGCGGCCAGGAAGCAATCGCCGTGCTGAAAAAAGCCCTCGACAATGTGCGCCCAACCCTTGAGGTGCGCTCACGTCGCGTCGGTGGTAGCACCTACCAGGTGCCGGTTGAGGTTAAGCCTCACCGTGCAAACACGCTTGCACTGCGCTGGCTCACCAGCTACGCAAAAGCACGTCGTGAGCACACCATGACCGAGCGTTTGACCAACGAGATTCTCGACGCATCTAACGGACTTGGCGCCGCTGTAAAGCGCCGCGAAGACACCCACAAGATGGCAGAGTCGAACCGCGCATTCGCGCACTACCGCTGGTAGAAGTTTGGTGTGGGCAGCCTTCATTTTGCGGGTTGCCCACACTGGCTTAGGCAGCAACAAATCCTAATTTTTTCCCTTCAGATCAGAGGAGAGCCCAGTGGCACAAGACGTGCTTACGGACCTGAACATGGTCCGCAACATCGGTATCATGGCGCACATCGACGCCGGTAAAACCACCACCACCGAACGTATCCTGTTCTACACAGGTGTAAACCACAAACTCGGTGAAACCCACGACGGTGCTTCAACCACCGACTGGATGGAACAGGAAAAAGAACGCGGCATCACCATTACCTCCGCCGCCGTTACCTGTTTCTGGAACAAAAACCAGATCAACATTATCGACACCCCGGGTCACGTGGACTTCACCGTAGAGGTGGAGCGTTCACTGCGCGTGCTCGACGGTGCCGTTGCTGTTTTTGACGGTAAAGAAGGTGTGGAGCCGCAGTCCGAGACCGTATGGCGCCAGGCAGACAAATACGTAGTTCCACGTATCTGCTTCGTGAACAAAATGGACAAGATGGGTGCAGACTTCTACTTCACCGTAGACACCATCATCAACCGCCTCGGCGCAAAGCCACTCGTTATGCAGCTGCCAATCGGCGCTGAAAACGACTTCATCGGCGTTGTTGACCTGCTCTCAATGAAAG
>JAUNHM010000120.1 GCA_030523945.1 Microbacteriaceae bacterium | reverse complement strand
ATTTTCGTTACGTTTGAATTTATCGAAAAGCGACGGAGCCTGCGGCACTTCCTTTACAACCGCTTTCGTTTCGCGCTTAAACCACGCATTCGCATCCGCCCCCGGCTCTTTTTTCTGCAAGGCTTTAGTTATAAAATCAGTGATTTTTGATGCACCAATGCCCTGCCCAATGACGTCCTCGTAGAATTTCCCCGTTAGGCTGGCAAGCATGCGTGTCTCGCTGGCATTACTTCTATTTTGCCCAGACCTACCGATAGCGACTGCCCGGTTTAACCCTGTTACGCCAGCCGGCAAAAAGTCTGCATCGTAAAGAAGCAGGTCTTTACCCGTGGTGTTACCGAAGTTCATCGAGTAGTAACGGTTTAAATAGGTAAGACCCGCCATTATGTGTAGCTTATTTGTGCGCACATAATCCGCCCTAATCCCAGGACTGGAGCTGATCAGCTCCACAAGCTGTTTTTCCAGTTCTGCCTTGAGTTTATTGAACCCTGGCTCAAGGTTCAGGGCATCTCCGGCGCGCTTTTTCTCCTCTGCTTCGACTTCTGCTGTGCTTGGTGCGCGATTAAGCTTTTTGCGCAGGTCAGTTTGGATTTTGAACCGGTCGGTTGCGCGAATTCGTGGGTTTATATGATTGACGACATCGAGATAGGTGACAGCAGCGAACTCATCTTTGACCTGGTTATAAATCTCACGTCCCTCTGAGGTTGCTTGCGGAGCAGCTTTGAGCGCAGCATTTGCCTGAGAACCTACAGGAGCAGCATGGGCTGCGCCGGAGTCGGGGAGGACGGCTAAGCCACTGGCCAAGCTCAGCGCCAGCGCGCCCGCAACATAGCCGCGACGACGCCCCAGCCCAAACGCAGCGCCCGATGCACCCTTTGCCTGCCGCTTATTCTGCCCTGATTTCGCCATATTAACCCCTCGCTTCCGAACCGAATGAACACTTAATAACTAAGAAATTTTATCACTCACGGGGGGGTAGCAACAATAAATTTTTCCTATATTTACAGGGTCGTTATGGATGCAGACAACAAAAAACGCCGACGCTGAAAACGGCGCAAGCCGACGCAACCGGCGCAACCCCACAAAACCAATGCAACTCCAAACGCCGCTTATCCACGGGCTACTAAAGCTTATTCTTCTGCTGCTTTTGGATTTCGCGGATTTTTTCGAGGAGGCGCTCGCTTACGTCGAGATTTATGCGTTTATACTCCGCGCCGGGGACGTGCTGCTTGATTCGCTGCGGTGGATTCATGACCCCGACGCGCACGTCGTGGTTGGTTTCGTGGTTCGAACTAGTCCTGCCGTCACTAGAGTATTCATCGTAGAGGTGCTTATCGGCGCCGAGCGTGCGCTGCGCCCAAACCTCGGTTTTATCGACATACTCGTGGCGCTTGTCGCTGTTCCGGTATCGGCGCTCAACATTCCCTTGCAGAGGCCCGAGGATTATGCCCCAGACAAAGAACATCCCGACTGCGATCCAGAAAATGCCCCAGCCATCGATGGCGCCCAAAACCACAGGGCGAAACCCGCCAGGCAGCCCGAAAACTCCCGCAACCAAGTCAATCATCAGCACCACTATCAGACCTAACTCCTGAGAAACGATACGAACCCGAGACCGCCCAAAAAGATCACAATATCCGTAGCGAGCGAGATCAAAAACGCGACGCCGCCGATACGCGAATAAGAGATCGGCACGCTGCCCATAACCCGCCCGGTGCGCCCATTCACCGCGATGTAGTGCTTGACCGGCTTCGCGTGGTCAGCCTCGTACGAATAAATCCAGACCGGCAAATACGTCGAAATCCAGCGCGTGCCGTGCACATAAACCGCCTCGCGCTCCCAATTCACGCCGCCGTTATATTCGCGCACCGACGACACCATCGCTGAGCGCCCGATGCTCAGCAGCGACTTCCGCAGCGACCGATCCAAATCATCAATGTTCGCGTTGCGACGCTCCGCGGTGAAATTGCCCATATAGTTCGGGTTCCACTGCACGGCGTTCTTTGTCTCAAAGGGCAGGATCGCATT
>JAUNHM010000026.1 GCA_030523945.1 Microbacteriaceae bacterium | reverse complement strand
TTGGAGCATCGGTCTTAGGTGCATCAGTCTTTGGCTGCTCACCCTTTGGAGCGTCCTGGTTTGGCGCATCAGTCTTAGGCTGCTCAGTGTTAGACGCTTCAGGCTTCTTAATACCCTTCAGGAACTCAGCACACTCAGCTGGGTTAACCTTAGCCAAAAAGCTGCTTGGCACAGTATTCGGATTACTCCCGTCATAGGTACAAAGAGTAATCTGCTTACCTTCAGCAGACTTGTCAGAATACAAAATCATGGCGGTTACATCATTGATAAACTTCGGGGTCAGGTTCGATGCAGGTAGCGCATAAGTATCGCCGAAGCGCAAGGAGCTCTTACTGGACAAATTCTTATGCACACCAAAAGCGCTGCGTTCAAACTTAGTGAGGTTACCAAAATCTTTTGGCAAAGTCTCGATTTTGTTATTCGCAAATACCCTGGTATCAAGCTCAGTCAGTTTGCCCCATGACTGCGCAAAATCAGTAATTTGATTGTATTCAAACGCGAAACTGTCGATCTTACGCACATTAGCAAAATCTTTAGGAACAGCAGTTAGTTTGTTACTCTCAAAGGCACCCTGCCCGATGGTTTCAACCATGCCCCAGCTTGCAGGGATGCTAGCTACACCAGCTTCTTTGAAAGCATGACGACCTATTTCCTTTACTTTACCCCAGTCGCCAGGCAAAACAAGTTGCTTAGCAAAAGAGGAACCATTGAAAGCTCCACCCGCAATCTTTTCCACATTACCCCAGCTCGTTGGAAGCTTTTCAATGTCTGAATAAATAAACGCATTTTCTCCGATTTCGGTAATCTCACCCCAGGTATCAGGAAGTTTAACTGGACCTCCAACATGAATATTAAGACCAGTCACGACAGAGCTAATCTTTTTCAGTTTACCCCAGCTTTTAATACCCTTCACTTTACTCATGTGATTGCTAAAACCAAACGCACTACCGTTGCCAGCCCTACCCGTCAATTCAATAATTGTAGTGCCATCTTTGTCGGTCGCTGGAATAGAAATGATACTGTGCGTCCTGGCCAGTTGCGCACCTGACTCGTTCAAACCTTTAATAATAGCGCCACCATTAATTTTCTCAATGTGGAAGTACTGCCAAGCATTTGGCGCAGCCCATGGGTCTTCGGCAGTGGTCTGCGTAACGAAGCCACCAGTGATAGGCGCGGCATTTGCCGAAGCAACGCCGAGAGCGCCGAATACGAGCGAGCCAGCGATTGCGGCAACCGCGGTTTTCTTAAAAAATGACATCAGGAACAACCTTTCAAAGATATGCAATATGCTCTATTAGCAGAAAAATACCCGCCAATAGCAAATACGATACCCCCCCCCCGCGAAAATTTGTCAAGTTTTTCTGCGGCCGTTTACCAAGAATTAACCTGACTGCCCGGCCGGTCATTATGAACGCAAGCAAGCAAAACACACGCCCTCAAAACCCAAAAGGCGCCCTTCGCGCAAAGGTCGAGAGGCGCCCCGGTTTAGAAATGCTGTTTATTTGGCGCGTTTGCGGGTCAGCAAGAACGCCACCGCACCGATCGCAACCACTGCCGCACCGCCAACTGCGATCGGCACTATTGGCGCTCCAGACTCTTGTTTGCCCGCATCGGCAGCAGGTTTTTCTGCTTTATTTTTGTCGGCAGGCGCATCAGCGGGTTTCTTTTCCTCTTTTTTCAGCTCGCCAGCAAGCGCCTTTTTAATGCAACCGGCACTCGATTTCGCGGTCATCGTGACCGGGTCCATCGGCTCGCCCTGCTTGTAAAACCCGGCAAACGCCACAGCGCCTTTTTCGGTTAGTTTCACCGGCGCGTTAGTGATTTTCAGGTCGCCGTCTGTCGCCGCATAGGTGCCGTTCAAGTCGATATCGGCAAACTCGACCTGTTTTTCGTCGATCGCGACCTTGCCCTCCATATCGTTCGATTTCACGTCAACAATCAGCAGCGCTTTTTTGTCGTCCACGATTTTTACGGCAGGATTCGCCATCACAATGTCCAGCACGCCTTTGTGGCCAGTAAAGTGAATTCCGCCTTTAAACTTGGTTTGCGCGATTTTATCAGCAACTTCGCCAGTGCCCTGCCAGCTAAAAAGCGGAGTTTTGTAGGTAGCGCCGTCAAGCGTCTCCCATTTACCGCGCGCGATGCTGCCCGAAATATAGGCGCGGAAGCTGGTGCGCACACCCCAGTCGAGTTGCGCATCGCTCAGTTCACAAGCGGCTTGCGAGTGCTGCGGGGTAATTTCGGTGGTTGCGTTTGCGGCATAGCCCGGCACGAGCACGGCACCTGCGGCGAGCGCGACAACAGCAACTTTTTTCATCATTTTTTTCACAGCATTCACTTCTTTTCTTGATTTTTCAGGGTATTTTCACCGGACCGAGCACGCAACTATGGCAAAACGCACATAGGTATGATGATACCGCATTTTCCTGCAAAAATCTACAAAATTTCTCACAAACTCGCGGTACTGCCGGCTCGCGACTTTACCCGCTCACTATCTCTGGTTTGCCCAATTTTGCAAACATCCTTACGACCCTACCCGCCCGCAAAACAACACAAACGCAACTCCCATTCCACACCCAAAACTGCAAAGGCGGCCACAAATCGCGACCGCCCCTGCAAAACGCGCAAAACTACCGCGCAATCTGCCTTACTGGTTTTGATACTGCTGATATCCGTCGGTCAGCAGTTTCGCACGCAAGTTTTCCAGGTCTTCCGAGTTGTCGTAATCAAACTTGTCGGAACCGCTGCCCTGCTCGCGCAAAACCCCGTCGTCGCCAACCAGTGCAACATGGCCATAAGCCTTGTATGTAACTTTAACGCCGCTCGACTGACTCGTCCTGGTCACTTTATACAGGGTCACAACGCGCATTTTGCGAGTGCCGTCAGCTCGCACCTCTTTGATCCAGGTGCTCACCTTTTCGATAGTGTGTTTTGCACCGTATGCGTCTTCGTGTTTCGACTTGATATAGGCGTCGTTTTTGCCGACAAACGGTTCAATGCCCTGAATAGAGGTCACTGCCTGCAGCCCTTCGACGGTGATCGTGCCGGTGCGACTGTCCAGCTCTTCACCCCGCGATTTCAGCTCTTTTGCGTAAGATTCTTTCACGGTCAGTTTAATTGTGTCGCCGTTTGAATATTTGCGGTTCAGTGTGTCTTGGCTCAGCTCTTCGTAGTGGCTGCGCGCTTCTGCCGGGAACACTAGTTTGCCGTTTTTGTCGGTGCCGGTCACTTTAATACCGTCGCGTTCGGCAAGTTTGGCGACGGTCAGTTTTTTGACGTCTGTAAGCCCGGAAACGGTGAATTCTTTGGTTTCGGTTTTGACCGGCGAGTCTTTGCTTGCTTTCACTTCAAACACGACTTTGTCGCCGTTGCTCAGACCGGTTTCTTTGGAAAGTTTGTAGCTGACGCCGTCGATCGAGGCTTTTGCTTTTGCAACTTTTTGCGCGTCACCGCCGGAAACGCTGCCGTCTTTAAATTTTTCGGCGTCACTTTCGTTAAATCCTGCGTGCAGATAGGCGAGTTTGGCAATTTCTGCGTCAATTTCGGTTTTGTTCAGAGTTGCTTTGCCGTCTTTGTCTTGCCCGGAAAACTTCACCTGCACAGTGTTTAGAATGCTTTTCGATTCTTTTTTGGTGTCGCCTGAAACGCTACTATTGCCGCCTTTGCCGTTACCTCCAGCACCAAAGACGAAGAAAGCACCCGCACCGATTACCAGCAACACAACCAGCGCGATCGCGATGATCAGCGGCAGTTTGTTTTTCTTTTTTGGTTCTTTTTCTTCACGACTGTATGCAGCAACCGGGGTGGTCTGATTGGCAGGCTCGGTTTTTTCTGCCGGAGTGTAGTTTTGTGGCAGCACGGTCGTCTGCGGCAGCACAGTAGTTTGCTGGTTTTGCAGGCGGTCAAATTCGCTGGTTTGGGCGCTCGCGCCGAGTGGCTGCTGCGGTGGTTGAATGTTTGGCAGCACCGTGGTTGGCTGGTTTTGTTGCGTATTTCCCTGAATAAAAGGAAGTACTTTGGTAGCGTCGTCTGCCGCTGGGGTGGCGGCCTGCTCGCTTTTCGGCGCATGCGGAGGAGGTGGAGGAGGAGCCTGGGTGCCGTTTGACTGTGGTGCTGGTGGCTGTGGTGCGTTGCCATGCTGCGGAGGCATCGGAGCGCCACCCTGGTTCTGCTGTTCGTTACTCATACTATTTCCTTAATTAAGCATAACTATATTAAGCAGGCACTACCTGCACCTTCTCTAATTTTATCTCTGCCAGACTGTATAGTCAATATGGCCGTTTTAGGCAGATTCTATAGGGAAGCGAGCTGGTCGCGATGTGTTTCCATCAGGCGCGTTACGGCGGCGTTTAGAGTCGGGTCGTCGCCGCGGGCGAGGCCGGCATACTGCAACACAATTTCGTCGCCCTCGAGCCGGGCTTTCACCCACATGCGTCGACGCGGAATAAACAGCGACAAAAGCAGGCCGCCAAAGGCCGCAACCGCACTAACCAGCACCCAGAATGCTGCCGGATCGGCCATCACTTCAAAAGCAGCGTAGCGCGGGGCGGTTTCAAAGGTCACGCTGCCCAGGCCATCTGGCAGGTCGACTGTCTGCCCCAGCCGCAGTTGCAACGAATCTGGCTTGCCCGGTCCGCGAGTGAGCTGCTTCATCGCACTGGTGTCAAGTTCGTAAACCGACTGCGGCAGCCCCGAATTTATGCCCAAATCGCCGGTAAAAATATCGAGCGTGAGCAGCGGATCGCGCAAATCTGGGAAAACCGAGGTGAAGGCGCCGGCACCGTTTTGTTGGGCGGTTGGATAGAAGAATCCGCGCATGCCCAGCTGGGTTGCTTTGCCGTTTTGGGTAACACCGAAAGGCACTTTGATCACACCGAGTGAGGTCATATTGCCGTCGGACGGGATAAACAGCGTGCTTTCGCGGTGCACGATTTCGCCTGCCGCGTTGCGCACCACGATCCGCGGCGCATAGCCGTTTGACACAATATAGACTGGCGTGCCGTGCTCGCGCAAAGGCTGGTTGACCCGCACGGTGCGCTGTTTTTCTTGCCCGTTTGCTTCAAACAACGTGACCTGCGCGCGATAATCGGTGACCGTGCCAGCACCAGCGCCGGCGCCTTTTTCGCCGGTTACATAATCGACTTCGAGCCGATCGAGCCGCATGCGGAAAGCATCGAGACTGCCCGGATTGAAAGCGCGGCCAACGGTGGTGGTGTCGTAGTCGATCAGCGAATTAACCATAGTTTCGCCCTCGACCAAGGCTTTTTGGCCGTTAAACCTCGCTCCCCCGCCGATAGCAACGGCAAGCAGCACGCCAACCAGCCCGGTGTGGAAAAGCAGGTTGCCGGTTTCTCGCAGGTAGCCGCGTTCTGCCGAAACCGAAATCTCTGTGGCGCCCGCGTTTTTTGCGGTGGCGACAGCGGCGCGATAGCGTTTGCGGCGCAAAATTTTCTGTGCGAGCGTGATCGCTTTTTCCGCAAAATCGCGTTTTTCAGCCTCGCTTGCCTGCGGGTTACTCACCGAAAACTGCGTAAAACCAACCATACGCTGCAGGCGCGACGGGGTGCGCGGCGGTTTTGCCCGCAATGCCACTATGTGGTGGCGCAGGCGGGGTACAATACAGCCGATCAGCGACACAAAAAGCAGCAGGTAAATGGCCGAAAACCAGACCGATGAATAAACGTCAAAAGCCTGGATGGGGAAAGCGTCGAGAATGCGGAAAATGTCGGGGTGTTCTTTGCTAAATTTGACCACGCCGTTTGGATCGGCCGCTCGCTGCGGCACGAGCGATCCTGGAATTGCCGCTACGGCGAGCAGCAAAAGTAGCAGCAGTGCAACGCGCATGCTGGTGAGTTGCCGCCAAAACCAGCGCAGCCAGCCAAGCAGGCCCGTACCAGCCTTATCCGGTTTTTCGGGTGTGGGCATGCCGGAGCCGTCGTCGTAGTCGTGTGGACGAGACACTGACACCTCCTGATTGCACCCCAAAACGGCAGCACTGCCGCCGCCCAAGCTATTTATCTCTCCAGTCTACCAAACTGCCGCATACAAACAAAGTAGTATAAGCCAAAGGTGGGTTAGAGGGCGGGGGTGAGGGAGGTGAGGAAGCCTTGCAGGGAGTTGAGGAGGGCGGTCCAGATGCCGGTGGCGATGAGCAGGCCGATGATGATGAGTAGAATGCCGCCGGCGAGATTGATGATGCGCATATTGCGGCGCACAAAAGTGGCCAGGCGGGTCATCAGCGCAAAACCGCAAGCTGCCGCAAGAAACGGCAAACCAAGGCCGAGGCAGTACGCAACCCCCAGCAAGCCACCACGCAGCGCTGTGCCCTGCTGCACAGAAAGACTCAAAATCACCGCGAGCGCAGGCCCAATACACGGCGTCCAACCGACCGCAAAAGTCGCCCCCAAAAGCGGCGCGCCAGCCAGTCCGAGAGCCGGTTTTAGCCGAATTTTCGCAGATTTTTGCAGCGGACGAAAAGCTCCAATAAACACCAGACCGAGCAAAACAATAATCACACCAAGCACAATATTGATAATCACACTAAACCGCAAAATAAGCGCGCCAATCTGCCCGAAAACCGTGAAAAACCCGACAAACACGACCGTGAACCCGGCAATAAACAGCAGGGTGCCAGCAATAATCCGCCCCCGACCGGGCTTAGCGACCAGCCTGCCCGACTTTTCAAGGTTTTCAGCTCCACCGCTGTCCCCTGCAACCGCGCTCACATAGGCGAGATAGCCAGGCACAAGCGGCAAAACGCACGGCGAAAAAAACGACAACAGCCCCGCCAGCACCGCCACCGCGAGCGCCGCCAGCAAGCTTCCGTCGGCAAGCGTTTCCAGCATTAGCGCTCTGTCAGAGTTTCTTTAATCAGCGTATCCAGCTGCGATTTCCCGGCAATCTGGCCGAGAATTCTGTGCGCCACCCGCCCCTGTTTGTCCAAAATCAGCGTGGTCGGCACAGCATTCAGAGGCACGCTCTCAGCAAAAGCCGCCTGCACGCTGCGCCCGCCCGCCAAATCTAGAATCGACGGATACGGCACCCTAAATTCGGTCGCAAACTGCTGGGCCTGTTCTTTTTGATCGCGCGTGTTCACACCCAAAAACTTGACTTCGGCGTGTTCTGCAGCAGCTGCCACCAAATCGCCAATTTCGGCCCGGCACGGCGCACAGGCCGCATACCAAAAGTTGATCACGGTGACTTTTCCGCGGAAATCTGCGGCAGCAATCACCCTGCCATGCTCATCAGTGCCGCGAAAATCAACAGCTGCTTTACGCTCTGCCGCCGGCACAGAAACCGCCGCACGGTCACGCGAGTTATTTCCCAGTTGCTGGGCAAGCGGGTCATTTCCGGAGCAGCCGGCAATTCCAACAAGCAGCCCGACAGCAACCAGCACCGCAAAACCGCGCCCGCAAACTTTGCGCAGCCCTACTCCCAACACGCTAAACCTAAACTTTTGCCCCATTAAACCGCCCCGTTATCTTGCGCCTCAGCCAGCAAGCCAGCAGCCGGACTGACATAACCGACCTCTTGCCAAGCGTCGTCAACAACCGCAAAACTGGTGATGCTCGACAGCTCGCAGCGCCGATTTGCCGGGTTGTGCATGAGCGGCAGCCGGTTGATTTTGCGATGCGCCGCCCATACCACCGCCTGATGAGTGACAAACACGATATCGCCAGTGTCGCTCGCATTTTCAGCGGCCTGCCAGGCGTCTTCCATCGCCGCCAAAACCCGCCGGGCAATGCGCGCATAAGGCTCACCCCAGCTCGGCAACAGCGGATTCCACAGCTTCGGCCAGTTGCGCACATCTTTTAGCGCACTGGTAAACCCGACCTTTTTTTGCCCCTCAAATTTGTTGGTCGGCTCGATAATGCGCGACTCGACCAGAATTTCCCGCCCGCTCATTTCGGAGATCGGCTCGGCAGACTGCTGGGCACGCAAAAGCGGTGAGGCATAAAGATGCCCAATTTTACGCCCGCTCGCAGCCAGGTGGTCGGCGGCAAGCTGCGCCATCGCGTGGCCACGCTCGCTCAGCCTAAAACCGGGCATGCGCCCGTAAAGCACGCCGCTGGGATTGTGCACTTCGCCGTGGCGCACAAGGTGTATTTGTCTTTGAGTCACCCTTATAGTCTATTGTGAACTGCTGAAAATTGCTTTTCAGGTTAGGAAAATAATGCCTTTACCGGCCGGTTTGGAAGCGTGCACCGCGTAAAAACTGCAAAAAACGGCAAAATCTCAATTTTATCACGAACTTATGCAGAAATATGCGACAAAACCGGGAAAGAAATCTATTTTTCGAGAGTTTTACAAACAAGAAAAAATGTAGGAAGTATCTAAATACAATGATCTGACTCTGTGAGCACCTTACAGACAGGCTATTTATATCCTATAATTTATAGTAAGCAACAGATAAAAAGCTCAGCGGTTCTTAGCTGCCGGCCTGTGAAAACAGTTAAAAAATATTCCAAAAAAAATATTTTGCGACACACCTGCAGCCACCCACAAAACCCGAGCACACACTAAAAGGAGCAGCGTGCCTACCGCAGAACTACAGCTTGCGCGGACACTCGACAGCCTCAGCGTTGCTGAACTCACTGCAATGCTCCAGTTGCGCAAAACACGCATCAACCAGGCCACCACTATCGAACTGGCCTCACACCTGCTCAAACCAGACACGCTCAAATTCGCGCTCGAATACATCACCCACCCGATGCTGCGCGCAATCACAGGCAGCGACGCACTGCACCTGCTGCAAAACACAGAAACCAAATTCCTCAAACTTCTCGGATTGCTGGGCACCTCACTCACAAACAGTTCAGTGCAGCTTGAGCCAGTCAGAGCAGCCGCCCTCAAAGTGCTTGCAAAACTCACAAAAGCCAACGAGCAAACCGGTCAAACAGACAGCGACGAAACCGACGACGATGCAAGTGACACAAACGTTGCCGAAATTCTCACCAGCCTGCTCAGCGGCGACGCTGACGAAAGCGCGCAAATTGCTGCTCTCAACCCGCCAAACACGCGCGACTGGTGGACAAACGGCTTTACCGCGGTAAACCAAGCAACTGCAATTATGCAGCGCTGCCAAAAAAGCCCGGGCAAACTCACAAAACAGTGCACCACATCGATGGCGACACTGCGCGAACTGAGCGAAAGCCTCAAATCCGACCATACCCTGGTTGCAGGACTCCTCTATGTTATGCAGCGATCCGGCCTGCTAAGCAGCAGTTACGAACAGGTAATCTTAGCCCCAACCACTCCATTCGACCAAGCTCTCCTGCTGCCGCAACACCTAGACGTATGGATGTCACACGACCACGCATCACGTTGGCTACTGCTTGCCCGCGCTGCTCTGCTGCAAGCACCGCAGCACCTGCTCGCCTGGTTGCTCGCCAACTGCGAAAACACCAGCATTACCGACGAAACCGACCTGGCAGAACGGTATCTCAAAAAATATCCACTGCACTCGGTCGAAAACCGCAACCTTCTGCGCAACGCAATCACGCTGTTGAACCACCTCGGACTCGTCTATAAAAACCGCATCACCGCAACCGCACAGCAAATCATCTGCGGCAACTTTGAAGCGGCACTGCAGCAGCTGCACAGCGTTTTTCCGCCAGTTCAGGACCAAATTATTATCCAACCAGACCTGAGCATTATCGCGCCATATCCGCTGCACGGAGAATGTGAAAGCCTGCTCTGGGCCTGCGCACAAACCGAACAAATCGGCGTCGCAACCACCTTTATTATCAACCGAGCAACCCTCAACAATGCGCTGCAACAGGGTTATACAATCGCCGGCATTCGCAACATTCTGCGCAAACACAGCCTGACCGGACTGCCGCAACCGCTCGAATACATGCTCAACAGCTTCGGCGAATACTCCCGCACAGTCTATCTGCGTCAGGCACGCAACGAAAACAACAAATTTACCGAAATTACCGTGCCAAACGCCGAAGTCGCACGCAGTATTCTCGCAAACCACGAACTAGCCAGCCTGCACCTGCGCCTGGCCGAACCACTGCCAAAACTGACCAGTCTGACACTCGAAGAAATGGCGCGCGGCGGCGGGCGCACCGGCAAAGACAGCGCAGACCCTGCTGCACAAAACGAAGAAGTGGTGCTGCTGAGCCCGCTCGACGCAACCCATGTGCACAGCATTTTTACCGCTGCACACTACTCGTTCATGGCAAAACCGGGCGAAATCGACAGTTTTCCATGCCCGGCAGATCAAACCAAAAACCCGGCAAAACCGACCAAAAAACTGCCGACGGTATGGGCTGAGATTGACATTTCCGCACTCCACCACAGCGCATATCTAGGAAGCTACGCAGCGTCACTAGAGCTGGCCACAAACCTGAAAAACGAAACCCAAACCTCGCGACTAGAGCGGCTGCTTGAACACGCCATCAACAGCTCGCTCAGCGTGCGCATCGAAGTGGAAAACATGCGCGAAAAACGCTCGTTTGTGCTGCAACCGCGCGCCCTCGCAAACGGCCGTCTGCGCGCCATCGACCTGGAGCAGGAAGTAGAACGCACCCTGCCGCTGAGCGCAATCACCAAATATGAAATGGTGACCGAATGAGCAAGCAGCAGACCCCCCCCCCGAGAGACTAGACTGTCAAATATGAACGGGCCACTAATCGTACAGAGCGACAACACGGTGCTTTTGGAAGCGTTCCACCCGGACGCTGCCACCGTGCGGCAAGAACTTGCCGTTTTTGCCGAGTTGGAGCGCGCGCCAGAACACATCCACACCTATCGCATCACCCAGCTCGGACTGTGGAACGCGTGCGCGGCCGGGCACACCGCAGAAGAAATCATCGAAACCCTGCAACGGCACGCCAAATTTCCGCCGCCGGCTAGCGTTGAAGCGTCGATTCGTGACGCCGCCGAACGATACGGTGCGCTCACCATAACCCGCGACGAAACCGGCCTGCTGCTGAGCAGCGAACGCCCAGACGTGCTCACAGAAGTTGCCGGAGCCAAAAAAATCGCGCCGCTGCTAACCCAAAAAATCGACGAAAACTGCTGGCGGGTGGCCGACTGGGCGCGCGGCGAACTCAAACAGCAGCTTTTGCAGCGCGGCTGGCCTGCCGAAGACCGTGCCGGATATATCGACGGTGACCCGCACCCGATGCAGCTGACCAGCGGCGACAACTGGCAACTGCGCGACTACCAGCGCGATGCGGTTAAAGCGTTTAGTAAAGGCGGCAGCGGCGTTGTGGTGCTACCTTGTGGCGCCGGAAAAACCGTGGTCGGAGCGGCCGCAATGGTCGAGGTAAGCGCAAAAACCCTGATTTTGGTGACCAACGCCGTCTCTGCCCGGCAGTGGCGCGACGAACTGCTCGCCCGCACCGATCTGGACCCGGACGACATCGGCGAATACTCCGGCCAAGTCAAAGAAATCAAGCCGATCACCATCGCAACCTACCAAATTCTGACCAGCAAACGCGCCGGCCACTACAGCCATCTTTCACTGCTCGACGCGCAAAACTGGGGCCTGATCGTCTATGACGAAGTGCACCTTTTGCCAGCCCCGGTTTTCAAGCTGACCGCCGAACTGCAGGCGCGCCGCCGCCTCGGCCTGACCGCAACACTCGTGCGCGAAGACGGCCGCGAAGGCGAAGTTTTCTCACTCATCGGCCCAAAACGCTTTGCCGCGCCGTGGAAAGAACTTGAAAATGCCGGGTTTATCGCACCAGCCCGCTGTTTTGAGGTGCGTCTCGAACTGCCCGCAGACGAACGCCACGAATATGCCGTCGCCGAAGACCGCTCCCGCTACAAAATCGCCGCCGCAACCGGAGCAAAAGAACAGCTAGCGCGCGCCATTTTGGAAAACCACAAAAACGAGCAGGCGCTGATCATCGGGCAGTATATTTCCCAACTGGAAGCAATCGCCCAAGCCCTCGACGCACCACTGCTCACAGGCAACACTCCGGTCGACGAGCGCGAAACGCTCTACACCCGATTCCGCAACGGCGAAATTAAAACCCTGGTCGTCTCAAAAGTAGCCAATTTCTCGGTCGACCTGCCAGACGCCAGCGTCGCCATTCAAATCTCGGGCACGTTCGGTTCGCGGCAAGAAGAGGCCCAACGACTCGGTCGCATTTTGCGCCCGAAAAGTCACGCAGCCCAGGCCAGTTTTTACAGCCTGGTCACGCGCGACACGGTAGACCAAGATTTCGCCCAAAACCGGCAGCGCTTCCTCGCCGAGCAGGGATACGAATACACCATCGTCGACTCCGCGGACCTGCACACCCTGTGGGAAAAATAAGCAAATAAAAATATACAAAGTAGATAAAAGCAAGCAGCTGCAAAGCCAAAAGCAACCTTGCGACACGGGCAAAACCCGCTGAAAAAGCAACCTCCTCCCCAAAAATCAAAACAAAAACAACCCACACACAACCCGCAGAAACAGTCTACAAAATAGACAAAAAACTGCTCGCGCAAAATTCTCAGAAAACTGCAAAAACACTCAGGATATGTCAAGCAAAGTAAGGCAAAATTGAAGTATGGGTGAAGAAAAAGAAAAAGAAGCCGAAAAAAAAGGCCCTCGCGTCCTAATCGTTGACGACGAACCAAGCATTCGCGAGCTGCTGATGACCGGCTTGCGTTTCTCGGGATTTGGCGTGCGCTGCGTAGCTAACGGCGCTGCTGCTATTTCCGCCGTGCTCGAAGAAGAACCAGAGCTGATTTTGCTCGACGTGATGCTGCCGGATATGAACGGATTTAGCGTGACCGAGCGACTGCGCGAAGCCGGATACACCGCCCCGATCCTATTTTTGACCGCGCGCGACGACGTAAACGACCGCATTAGAGGCCTGAACGTTGGCGGCGACGACTATGTGACCAAGCCGTTTAGCATGGACGAGATCGTGGCCCGCATTAAAGCGATTTTGCGCCGCACCCACCCGGAAGAAGAGATTATCGAACTCTCGCTCGGTCCAATCACAATGGACCAGGACACGCACGAAGTGCACGTTGGCGACTCCTCTGTGGAGCTGAGCCCGACCGAATACAAGCTGCTGCGCTACCTGATGCAAAACCCAAACCGCGTGCTGTCGAAAACCCAAATTTTGGATCACGTTTGGGAATACGATTTTAACGGCGATGCCGGAATTGTCGAATCGTATGTGTCGTATCTGCGCCGCAAACTCGACCCACTCACCAAAGAATCGATGATTCACACCAAGCGCGGCTTCGGATACATGCTGAAAATCGACAATATTTAGGCGCAAACTGACCGTAAAAATCGCAAAACCGCCAAAGTTGTACAAAACTCTTGCGCAAAGCGGGCCGGACATAGCGATATTTGCAGAAAAACTCACAAAGTGCACAAAAAAACGCTAAAGCAACGCTGGGCCAATGTGACCCTGCGTAGCAAAATTACCGGCGCGACAGTGCTTATTTTGTTTTTCGGCATTCTGGTTGCCGGAATCGGCACAGTGTCGCTGCTGCGGCCTGCCCTTTATGCGAACCACGACACCGAACTGCAAAAAATCCAATCCGACCCGGTGAGTTCGCTGAGGCCCGGAGCGAGCCAAACCGGCGTGACCAAAGATGACGTGGTTTATGCCCCGGGGCGTAACTATGTGGCTATGTTCAACAACAAAGGTGAGTTTTTGTTTGACAACCGAAGTGCGGTGATTCACGGCAGCAACGGCGTAGATGCAGTGCCGAATTTAGAAGAACAAGTCGACATCAAAAAAATCATTGAACATGCGCTACACGCGAGGCGCGGGCAAAACGACCCGGCAAACGAACACAATATTATTGAACTGACCGCGCCGGATGGGAAAAAATGGCGCGCGATCACGACGGTAGTGCAGTCTCCTGTGAGCAGCGAAGTTGCGGGTGTGCTGGTGTTTGCCTCGAGTACGGCACTGATCGAAAACGTGCTGACCCAGTATGCAATCATTTTTGCATGCTTTGGATTTGGCGTGATTTTGCTGGGTGCGGCGGTGACGCGAATTTTGGTGTCTGCAACGTTTGAGCCACTGGTTGAAGTGGAGCGCACCGCCCGAGAAATTGCCCGCGGCGACTTTTCTAAGCGTATTACAGTGGCGGCGCCAAGCACCGAGGTGGGGCACGTGGGCACCTCGCTGAACGTGATGCTCGACACAATGCAAGAGGCTTTTGACGATCGTGACAAAACCATCGAACAGATGCGACGATTTGTGGGAGATGCCGGGCATGAGCTGCGCACGCCGCTAACTTCGGTGCGCGGATATGCTGAAATGTATCGCATGGGCGCATATCGTACCGATAGTGAAATGCAGATGGCGATGCAGCGAATCGAGTCTGAGGCAATCCGCATGACCTCGCTGGTGGAAGACCTGCTGTCGCTGGCAAGGCTTGACTCGAGTCGCGAGCTAGTGATGGTGCCGCTGAACCTGAACGCGCTGGCGCGTGATGCGGCGATGGACGCGCTGGCGCAGGATCCGGAGCGCGACATTATGTCAGTTCCGTCGCCGGATGTGCCTTATGCATTGGGTGACGAGCACAAAATCAGACAGGTGATGACGAACCTGATGGCAAACGCAATCCGACACACGCCACAGGGCTCTCCGATTGAAATTGCGGTGATCGCGACTCCGAGCTGTGCACGATTTGAGATTCGAGACCACGGTGAAGGCGTGCCAGAGCAAATCCGCGACAGGATTTTTGACCGTTTTTGGCGGGCCGACACCTCGCGCAACCGCGAAACTGGCGGTAGCGGACTAGGGCTGGCGATTGTCAATTCAATCGTTAGCGCACACAAGGGAACGGTTAGCTGCCATGCTTCTGAAAATGGCAGTGGTGCGACCTTCCGCGTCGATTTGCCGTATGCACAGCCTAGTGTTGACCGTGAAAATACGCAAGCAACCGACGCAGCGACAATTTTTGAGCAGGACGCGGCAGAGCGCGGCGTGAAGCCGGCGAACAGAGGCCGGCACGCACGCGGCGGCGGGTTGTTCCGCAAGCGCGGTTAGGTTGGTTGCTGGCAATGCGGAGAGTATTGTTCCGCAAAAGCAGTTAGGTGGTGTGCGGATTTTGTGTGGCGCGGGGCTGGTTTGCTCTCCGGTTTTTAAAACAGGGCTAACAGGCTTTTAGGCGGACGAAATCAATACGCGGCGTCTTTTGCGTATTGCATGGTGCGGCAGGGCGAAATTCGCTAAAGAAATTTCACCTTCCCTAAAATGGTTTAATCAGTCACCACAATCGTGCCGATCATCTCGGGATGCAACGAGCACTTGTAAGTGTAGGTGCCAGCTTTTGTGAATTTATGAGAAAAAGTGCCCTCTTTCATCAGCGGGCTGCGGAAAAGTCCGTTTGGGTCGATTACATCGTGTTTTACATTGCCCGCAAATTCCCAGGTGACAGTCTGGCCGGTTTTGATTTCGACCTTGCGTGGCTCGTATTTGTTGTCAAGCGCTTTAACCACGACAGAGTCGGCGACTTTTTCTGCTGAGGTGGTCGGTTGTTTTGCTTCATTACTGGAGCAGCCGGTGAGTGCGGTAAACGCAATTGCGGTGGCGGCAAGCAGTTTTAGCGGAGTGCGTGATAGTTTCATTTTAATCCTTTATTTATATATTTTGTAGATATTTAACTAGTCGGTTTACAGGTTTTTTATGTAATTTCTGATATTTGCGGGTGGGATGCAGCGGTTAGCGAATGTGCAGAGCGCGAGCGACATCACCGATCGAACCGGTGAGTGACGGGTATACGGTGAACGCAGCCGAAATCTGGTCGACAGTGAGGCGATGCTCAACAGCGAGCGCGAGCGGGAAAATCAGCTCACTGGCGCGAGGGCCGACAATCACACCACCGCGCACAGCACCGGTGCGCCGGGAAGCAAAAATTTTCACAAACCCTTCTGTCACACCCTGCATTTTTGCACGCGGATTGACCGCGAGCGGCAACATGTGCACAACCGGGCGACCCTCAAATTCGCTGGTTTCTTCCCGCTGAGTTTCTTC
>JAUNHM010000025.1:4597-15994 GCA_030523945.1 Microbacteriaceae bacterium | reverse complement strand
GCGATACAGCCTAGAACGGCGGCAACCTGCACGATTTTCTTGTTGCCTAAGAGTAGTCGCACCAGGGCAATCATGCCGGTGCTCCAGACAAGGCTTGCCGCTACGATTGTGAGCGCATTGGTTGCGACGTCGACTGTCAACCCGCTCATTTGCATAATCAGAACCACGCAGGCGTGCCATAAGCTCGGATAAAATTTGTTGCTACCAGGAGAAGACAGATCAACGCTAAAAGGATCAACGCTACCACGCGCTGCGAACACATCAGCTAGATTTAAATGGAAATTACCGTCAAAAGTCTGTGAAATAACTGTCGGTTCTTTAAGAGCACGCACAAAAGTGATTGCGTAAATTGCCGCTAAAACGATGACCGCAATAATGCCTTGAAGCCATTTTTGCAGAGTTTGTTTTTCAGGTTTTGGAGCTTTTTTTGCAAAGAAACTCGCCGCCACGCCTAAAAGCAGTGCCGTAACAATACTAACCCCGAGAGGCAGCAACGGGCTCCAGGGCAATTTTATAAAGTGTGTGCCAACTTGGGCGACAGCAATCGCCGCAAAACCGGCCGGAATCGCAACAGTAAAAAACGCGAAGCCGCGCGCGCGTAAAGCCCAGGCAATCAGACCACCGCACAGCATCAGATAGGCGCAAAACACCGCAACAGCGCCAAGCATCGGCACAAAAGCTACCAGGTTTGAAAACATAACCACCTAACTGCAAAACCTCACATTAAAAAGGCCGCTTTGGTGCGGCTTTAATTTTATAGTCCCATTCTATCAAAAACGGCTGGGAAATTTTGGAAGCTTGCCTTTTAATTAGCGCGGAATCGGCACATCGCGCCAGGATTTGGCAGTAGGCTCGGTTTCTTTGTTTGGCAGTTCGCTGTCGGCACGCGACTTTACCGCGAAAATAATCAGCAAAACCCACTCGTGCGCCAACAAAACCCGGCCCTGCACGCCCACCGTTACCAGCAAAACCACCATCGCCAACCACGGAAAAAGCGCGCTCGTAGCGTGCGGCAGCGGCTCCCCCACACCCTTGCGCGGCGCGTCCACAGCCCGACACCAAACCCGCTGCAAAGCCATCAAAGCAAGCAACACAAAAAGCGCCGTGCCGATCCAACCCAGCTGCAAACGCCCGCCCAAAAACGCGGTTTCCGGCCACCAACCCAGCAGCCCGTCATTCACAGTCAAATCACCGGCCGAAACCGGCAGCAGCTCCGGCCAGTTACCAAACCAGCCATAGCCAAGCCACGGATGCGCATCAGCCTGAGCCTGCAAACTCCGCACCACCCGCTCTTCCGCCGCAAAATTCGCGGTTCCACGCACAAAACCCAGCCCCAAATCGCGCGCATAAAAAAACAGTGCAGCCAACCCGGCCAAAAAACAAGCCGCCACACCATAAACCGGCAGTCGCTCCTGACCAACCCGGCGCGCCCAAACCGCAAAAGCCAGCGCAACCGCGACCACACCAACAGCCACCAACGCCGCAAGCGGATAGGTCAGCACCAAAACCGCGACAGGCGCCGCAAGCCAAAGCCAGCCCCGCACCGGCCGCACCAGCCCACCACGCAACTGCACCACAAACACAATCAAAGCAAGCAACGCCGCAAACGCCAACAGCCCCGCACTACCCGGCAAACCGGCGATCGGACCACCCCGCAAAAGCAAGCCAGGCCGGCCATCCGCCAAAAACGCAAGCCAGGCTTCAAAAGCCAAAGACAGCAGCAAAATATAGCGTAAAGCCGTCGCTAGAGTGCGCAAAAACTCGTGCCAAGTGAGCGTGGTCGCAAGCGCAACCGCCACAAACGTCGCCAAAATCTGCGCCGCAACCGCCTGCAAACTCACACCAAAATCGAGACTCCAAAACACGCTCGCCGCCATAAAAGCGAGCAAAACCAGCAAAGTGAGCGGCATGCCACGCCAGCGAAAACGCTTACCCCGCCTGGTCGCAAACAGCACCACAGCGCCCGCCAACAAAACCCCGGAAACCACCAACACACCCGGCAAACCGGCCAAAGCTCGCACACTTTTCAGGCTAAACAGGCACACAAACGCAAAAATTGCGTAAGCGCTGACGCCGAGTCGAGTTTTCACTTTTGCGCCTTTCTACAGCCCAGAATAGGCGTGCAAACCCTTGAAATAGACGTTTACGATCGTGAAATTGAACACAACCGCCGAATAGGCGACGATCGAAAGCCAAGCCGACGGCGTGCCCCGCCAACCGCGCGTAGCCCGGGCGTGAATGTAACCGGCATAAAGCACCCAGATCACGAAGGTCCAAACCTCTTTTACGTCCCAACCCCAGTAGCGACTCCAGGCCCGTTCCGCCCAAATTGCCCCGGCGATCAGGGTAAATGTCCAAAACGCAAAACCGCCGATCGCGACCCGATAGGCCTGATCTTCCAAAACTTTTGCGTCTGGAACGCCGCGCAAAAATGCGAGTTTGCTCGGTTGTCCGGCCGCAATTTTCCGCGACCTGCGGGTCTGCAAAAGCTGCAAAACACTCAAGCCGAACGACAGGGTGAGGAAGCCGACCCCGAGCACGGCGACAATAATGTGGATTACCAGCCATTCGGAGCGCAACGCGGCCTGCAACGGCACGATCGGCACATAATAATTAACCTGACTAACCCCCAAAAACAGGGCGGTCATGCCGGTGATCAGCACCCCCAAATAGCGCACCTCGATAAAAAACTGGGCGACCAGATAAACCAGCACGATCGCGGCAGTGGCAGTGACCGCAAACTCGTACATGTTTGCCCACGGCACCCGACCGGCCCCAAAACCGCGCAGGGCGGCGGCGGCAAGGTGGAGGATCGCGGCGATAACGGTGAGTGAGAACCCGACCCGACCCCACCGGCTTGGCGCGCTGGTTTCACGAAAATCGCTGGCGCGGCTGCCGAGATCGACGGCGTAAAACACAAAAGCGAGCGCATACACGACTATCGCCGAATACAGGACGGTCACTGAGCTGCTATCTAAATTCCCAAACACCATTCTAGTTTACCGTGAAACGCGCCCAAGCTCCACAGCGAATCGGCTTCACGCCCGACAAAAAACTCGCGAAACAAGCAAACCGAAACCAAAACAGAGCCTCCTGCCGAATTAGCACAAAACCGCACAAAAGACGAACGCAACGCGTTCGACCAGCGCTTTAGTGCCGCAACCATAAAGGTTGCGGATTGGGCGCGGGCCAACACCACAGCAACAAACCAAAAAGCTCAACAGCCAGAGTCAAACCCCGGCGCGCAATCCACAAAAAACTCGCAAAACAAGCAAACCGAAACCAAAACAGAGCCTCCTGCCGGATTTGAACCGGCGACCTGCTCTTTACGAGGGAGCTGCTCTACCCCTGAGCTAAGGAGGCCTGCGCGCTACTGCACACAATCTAACATTATATCACTTTTGCGCAATTTTCGCAAGCCAACCTGGCGCTATACTTACCCGATTTTTGCAGGTTCGCTTCCAAACTCCGCACCCATTTTCGCAAGCCAAAAATTCGCAATTCATGGCCGACTTTCTCATTTTCCGAATCAGTTCAGTACCGATACGAAACCGTTTCCGGGCCAGTCCAGCACTCAAGCCGCCCCCGACTCACTACCGGCAAACTGCCCCGTCCTGCGGCACTTTTCCGTCAAAAAACAGTCCTTTTACCGCATCGTCCACGCAGCGATTCCCCTGCCTAAACGCAACGTGCCCTTCACCTTTAAACTCCAAAAACACGCCTTTGCCCAGCTGTTTTGCCAGAGCTTTTGCCCAGTGCACTGGCGTGGCCGGGTCGCCGCTCGTGCCAACCACCAAAATCGGCGGCGCATCTTTGCCCGTTATCGGCGGGTGCGCATCGGCTCCTTCGGTCGGCCAGCCTTGGCAGTACGCCTCACCATATCCGTTGTATTTTCCGAAAACCGGCGCGGCTTTTTCGAGTTCTGCGGCGGATTTGCGCATTTCGGCAAGGCTCGCTTTGACCGGCGGCTTGTCAATGCAGTTGATCACGGTAAGCGCCTGGTGCGAGTTGTCGGTGTAGCGGCCGCTCGCGTCGCGTGAATAATAGCTGCTTGCAACGCGCACGGTTGTGTCGAGTTTGCCGTCTTTCAGCTCGCCAATGACGCGGTCGAGGATCGGCCAGGACTGCTTCGAATAGAGGGTTGTGAACATTGCGGTCATCACAGTGCCGGTGCCCACCCAGAGTCCGTCGCGGGTTTTTTGTGGGTTGCTTTCGTAGCGAGCCAGCAAGTCTTTGATTTCGCGTTTGTGCGCGTCAACATCGCCGTTCCCCCAGCAGCCGCGCTTGACGCAGTCTGCGAGGTAGTTGTTAAATGCGTGTTCGAATCCTTTGGTTTGGGTGAGGATGATTTCTTTGGTGTCGGCGGCCGGGTCGACTGCGCCGTCGAGCAGGAATCGGCCTACGTTTTTGCCGTAAATATCTGCGTAGATTGCCCCGATGAAGGTGCCGTAGCTGAGCCCGACATAGTTGAGTTTTTCGTCTCCGACGGCTTTGCGCAGGGCGTCTAGGTCGTGCACGGTTTGCACGGTGCTGACGTGTTTGTAGAGGTCGCCGGTGCGTTTTTCACAGCCTGCCGCAAATTTGCTGTTTTCTTTTTTGGCGTAGTCGAGCCATGCTTGCGAGCCGGGTTCTGGGGCGGCTTTCGGGTCGCCAAAGAAGTGTTCATCGAGTTCTTTATCGTCGAAGCAGATTACGGGGCTGCTTTTTCCGACTCCGCGCGGGTCCCAGGCTGCGATATTGTATTTTTCGCGCAGGGTTTCGTACTGGTTTGCCGAGCTTTGCAGATATTCGATGCCGCTGCCGCCAGGCCCGCCCGGGTTCACAAAAATGGTGCCTTGAGCTTTGTCTGCGCCGTTTTTTGCTTGGATGCGGGTGGCTGCGATTTTGATTTTGGCGCCGTCTGGTTTTTTCCAGTCGAGTGGCACTTCGAGTTCGCCGCATTCAAATTTTTTGGTGTTTTTGCATTCGGCCCAGTTTATTTTGCTCGCGTGTTGTTTGCTCGGGTTTGGGGAGCTTTGTGCCGGGTCTTTGGAGTCTGCTGCGCATGAGGTGAGCATGAGTGTGGCGGCCAGCGTGGCGGCGATTGCGGCGGTTATTTTACGAAACATTTGCGGGTTCTTTCGTGTTTTTGGAGGAGTTTTGCTCGGCTGGGTTGTGTTTTTATTTTGGAGGAAAATTGCTTTGGTGGCTGGTTTTTTGTCTGTGTAATTTGCTTTTTTAATTATCTACTTTGTATATCTTTTGTGTTGCTTGATGATGGAATTCTGTGTTTTTTGCTGGTTAGTTTGCTGCGACGAGGGTGAGGAGGGCCGCTTCGAGTGCAATTTCGGAGTCTACGCCGCGACTGATGCGGTCACGGGCGGTTTCGAGAGCGGCGGCAAAATCGAGCGTGTTTTTTAGGGTGCTGCGGCTGGCAAAATCGGCGAGTTGTGCGGCGTGTTGCTGGTTGATGAGCGGCTGGCCGGCTGCGGTTTGGATTATGGCGATATCGCGGCAGCAGGTGAGCAGATCGGTGAGCACGCGGTCGGTTGCGTCAATTTTGGCGCGGCTGCGGCGACGTTTTTCGTCATCGTCGAGGGCGCGAAACTGGGATCGCAGGTCTGCTGGCACGGCTTCGTCAGGGTCGAGGCCGAGGCGGCGGCGCAGTTCTTCGCGTTCTTGCAGCATTTGGCGTTCGACCAGACTTTCCGCGTCTATTGCAGAGAGCTGGTGCAGTTGGTGGGCTGCACGCATGGCGGTGGCGACGCTTTGAATGCCGAGGGTGACGGTCACGGTTTGTTCGCGGCGAGCGAGTGCTTCCGGGTCACTGGCGAGGGTGCGCGCCATGCCGATATGACCCTGGGCGAGGGTTGCGGCGCGGCGCGCCATTTCGGGGTTGATGCGGTCGCGGTTGGCGAGCAGTTCTGCTACCTGTTCCACGTTTGGGGTGCGCAGGCGCAGTGCGCGGGTGCGGGAGCGGATGGTGGGCAGCATATCTGCTTCGCTCGGTGCGCACAATATCCAAACTGTGCCCGGCGGCGGTTCTTCGATCGCTTTGAGGGCGGCGTTTGCGGCGTGCGCGTTCATGCGGTCCGCGTCTTCGATCAGGATTACGCGTCTAGCCCCTTCGACCGGCGCATAGTAAGCGTTGATCACGGCTTCGCGCATCTGCTTCACGCTAATTTCGGCGGCATTTGTGCGCACCAGGGTGACGTCGGGGTGAGTGCCGGCGGCCACCTGCGGGTACACCGCTTCGCGGGCAGCGTCACTTGTTTCACGTGAAACCAGAGCGGCGGCGAATCGCAGCGCCACATTGTAGCGACCCGACCCCGGTGGACCGGTGATCAGCCAGGCGTGCGCGAGCTGCTCGGCTCCGGCCGAGCTTGCAGCCCTGTCGAGGGTTGCGACAGCCTCATGCTGGCCGACTATTTCACTCCAAAACGCCATACTACTAGCCTACTGCAATAACCTAGTGCGCGTCTGCCAAATCCACAAAAGCCTGCCCGCCAGTCTCGCATACCGCACTCCCCGCCGACTGTTCTGCTGCGAGCACCCGCAGCTGCTCTTCCGCCCCGACCGGCACCCAAAAATCCTGCGCAACTTCTGCCCCGTACACGGCTTCGCCCAGCACAAATCCCTGCCGCAGCGCAGCGTTTACCAGCCCGCCACTCACCTCGTATGCGCAGGTAACGGTCACCTGCTGTTGCAGCTCGCGCGTCACCGGCTGAGCCGCTTCCACAGCCTGCGCCACGCTTGCCCGGTATGCGCGGGTCAGCCCTCCCGCTCCCAACAAAATTCCACCAAAATAGCGGGTTACCACCGCGACCACATCGCTCAATTCTGCAGCGTTCAAAGCCTCGAGCATTGGCGTGCCGGCGGTGCCGCTGGGTTCGCCGTCGTCGTTACTGCGCTGAATGCGCCCGTCTGGACCCAGCACAAAGGCGGTGCAGTGGTGTCGGGCGCGCGGGTGTTCGGCCTGCACAGCGGCAATAATTTCGCGTGCGGCCTCTTCTGTTTCCACCCTTGCCAGGCGCGTCAAAAACCGCGAGCGCTGAATTTCCATTTCAACGTCCACGGTCGCGGCGATCGTTTTGTACCGACTCATCTCTTCTATTGTTGCGCATTTTGCTGGAAATGAGCATATAATTTTTGTATGGAAAATGTGCGGGCAGATGTGTGGGTGTGGGCGGCCAGGCTCGCAAAAACCCGCAGTCAGGCGACCGCTGCTTGCAAAGCGGGGCACATTAAAATTAATGACAGCACGGCAAAACCCGCGCAAACGGTGAAGTTGGGCGATATTGTGCGCAGTACCCAGGCCGGTGGCGAGCGCATTTATCGGGTAGCCGGATTTGCGTCTAAGCGCGGCAGTGCTGCTGAGGCGGCTTTGCTGTTTGAAGATTTGACGCCGCCGCCTGTGCCAAAAGCTGAGCGAGCGGCAACTGTGGTGCGGAAGCGCGGTACCGGTCGGCCATCTAAAAAGGAACGTCGTCAGCTTGACGAGTTGCGCGGTTTTGCAAGGTAGTTTGGTGATTTTATGGAAAATATAACCCAAACTTTGCCGCCAAACGCGCACGCATCAAAAAACGCAACCGTGACTCCCCCGCCTTACTTAGAAAAACTTACCAAAACCGACTGGCAGGAGCGCGAGACCGCCCACAAAGAGCGCACCCATGCTCTCACAGCCGCACACACAGCGCGCCGGGCCCGCGGCGAAAAACACGCAATCGAGGATTTTCTTTTCACCTACTATTCTTATAAACCGGCGCAGATTGCCCGCTGGCATCCCGGCGCAGGCATGCTTTTATCCGGCTGCACAGATCGCGCAGATTGGCGCTATTATGCACAAGATTCGGCCGGCGCCTGGGTTGATTTGCCGGGGTATTTTGCCCAGCGGGAGGGCACGGTCGCCTATGTCGAAAATCTGTTGCGGCAAACGCTTGACCGCCCGGCCCGGTTTGGCTGTTTTGGCCTGCACGAATGGGCGATGGTTTTTCATCTTACGCCGGAGCAGATCCGCCATCGCGGCTTGCGTTTAAGGCTCGGTTCGGAAGCGAGCGATAAAGTGGTGGCCGAGCACACGATCGGCTGCTCGCATTTTGATGCTTTCCGCTTTTTCACCCCGGATGCCGCTCCGCTCAACACGATCCATCCGACCCGGGCGACCCAGCCGGATTTGGAGCAGGCTGGCTGCTTGCACGCGGGCATGGATTTGTATAAATGGGCAACGAAACTCGGCCCGATTGTGCCGGGCGAGCTACTGCTCGACTGTTTTGAGCTGGCGCGCGATATTCGCACGGTTGATATGCAGGCTTCGCCCTATGATGTCAGCGATTTTGGCCTGCCCGCGATCGAGATTGAAAATGCGGCCGGTAAGCGCGAATATGTTGCATTGCAACGCGGATTTGCCACTCGCGGCAATGCGTTGCGCGAACGTCTGC
Organism: Microbacteriaceae bacterium; assembly: GCA_030523945.1. Taxonomy (GTDB): domain Bacteria; phylum Actinomycetota; class Actinomycetes; order Actinomycetales; family Microbacteriaceae; genus Canibacter. The sequence continues at coordinate 7,577 of JAUNHM010000025.1, read as the reverse complement.
TTGAGACAATGAGTCTGGCTCGCAAATTATCTACTTTGTACACAAATTAGGTTTTTTCGCGCCCTGGGCAAGCAAGCCATATTTCGCAAGCTGCCGCAAAACCCCTGATCAGCACGGATTTTCGCGCAAGAAAACACGAAGGCGGCACGCTCGCACGCACCGCCCCCGCTTTTTCGCTATATTATGCGTCTTCGCCGCACTTTGCGATTGCTGCGATGATGAACGCGATTAGCGCGAGCTTAATCAGTTTTTTCATTGGATTCCTCGTTTCTTGCGTAACCGAATAAGGCTATCTTTAGCTTACAATCCCCTACCTGAAAAACTCCCCCATACGAGCTTTTTCTTTAAAACTTTTGTGAGAAATGCGCTAATAGACCCGGTTTTGCAAGTTTAGGCCGGGTCGTCGGCAATGGCGAGGTGGTTGCGGATGACCTCGGCGACCACGAAATTAAACCATTTTTCGGCAAAAACCGGGTCGAGGTTGGAGTCGAGTGCGAGCTGCTTTAGCCTTGCGATCTGGACAATTTCGCGGTCTGGGTCGCTTGCCGGCAGGTGGTTTGCGGCTTTGAGTTCGCCGACTTCTTGGGTACAGCGAAAGCGCTCCGCAAGCATGTGCACTAGCGCCGCGTCAATATTGTCAATACTGCGGCGTAATCGGCCGAGTTGCGCTAAAACTTCCGGGCTCACTTCGGCAGGGCAAGCGCCAGCTGCGGTTTCGCTAGCTGCTGCTTTTTCGCCTGCCACGCTCATTGCAATTATGCCTCGTCGACTAGCGGGTGGCGCACAACCACCTGTTCGCGCTCCGGCCCAACGCCCACGGCGCTAATGCGCGCGCCAGACATTTCTTCCAGCGCCAAAATATAGTTTTGCGCGTTTACCGGCAGGTCGCTAAATTCGCGTGCCCCGGAAATATCTTCTTGCCAGCCCGGAAATTCGCGATAGATCGGCTTGGCATGGTGAAAGTCGCTCTGGTTTACTGGCATTTCATCGTGTCGCACACCGTTAATGTCGTAGGCTACGCACACCGGAATCGTCTCCAGCCCGCTCAAAACATCGAGTTTTGTCAGCACAAAGTCGGTCACGCCGTTAATGCGCGCGGCATAGCGAGCAACCGGCACGTCATACCATCCGCAGCGGCGCGGCCTGCCGGTGGTGGTGCCAAATTCGTGCCCTTTTTCGCTCAGGTATGCACCTTTTTCGTCGAAAAGTTCGGTCGGGAAAGGCCCTGCGCCCACCCGGGTTGCGTATGCTTTGATCACGGAAATAATGCGGGTCAGGTGCTGTGGTCCAATGCCAGATCCGGTGATCGCCCCGCCGCTGGTTGCGTTTGAACTGGTCACAAACGGATAGGTGCCGTGATCGATGTCGAGCATGGTCGCCTGGCCGGCTTCATAGAGCACAGTTTTTCCCGCCTCGAGCGCCTCGTGCAAAAGCAGCGAGGTGTCGCACACGAGCGGCTCAAGCCAGTCCCGGTGCGCCAGTAGTTCACTAATCACTTCTTCCGGGTCGATAGCACGGCGGTTATAAATTTTGGCCAGCACCTGGTTTTTAAATTCGAGCGCTGCCTCCACTTTTTGCCGCAAAATACTTTCGTCGAAAAGGTCTTGGATGCGCACACCGACGCGGTTAATTTTGTCGGCGTAGGCCGGCCCGATACCGCGCCCGGTGGTGCCGATTTGACGTTTGCCCAGGAAGCGTTCGGTGACTTTGTCAAGGGTGCGATGGTATGCGGTGATCACGTGCGCGTTGGCGCTGACTTTTAGGCTCGACACGTCCACGCCCCGGCTTGAAAGTGCGGCAAGTTCATGCTCGAGCACGTCAAGGTCGATCACAACACCGTTTGAGATAACCGGCACGACTCCCGGCGTCAAAATTCCGCTCGGCAGCAGGTGCAGGGCATATTTTTCGTCGCCAATGACCACGGTGTGCCCGGCGTTGTTGCCGCCGTTAAATTTCACCACATAGTCCACGCTACTGCCCAGCAGGTCGGTTGCGCGGCCTTTGCCCTCGTCGCCCCATTGGGCACCGGAAATCAGCAGAGCTGGCACGGCCTAGCCCCTTTCTCTTGCTGCGCCCGCCGATTTTGCGATGCGCACCGTTCATTCTACCGTATTTTGCTTAATTTTGCAGCTCTCTAACAGCCTATCGCCCGGCTCTTTTCAGCGCAAGCTCGCCATTTTTCGGCCTCTGTTTTAGCGGAAGTTTACAAACTGCAACGCCACGTCGACGTCTGCATTTTTCAGCAGGGCGATGGTTTCTTGCAGATCGTCGCGGCTCTTGGAAGATACGCGCAGCTCGTCGCCCTGAATCTGACTTTTGACGCTCTTTGGCCCTTCTTCGCGAATAATCCGCCCGAGTTCTTTCGCAGTTTTTTGGTCGATGCCCTCTTTCAGGGTTGCCTCAATGCGATATTCTTTACCGCTGGCATAAGGGTCGCCGGCTTCGATGGTTTTCAGCGACATGCCGCGTTTAATGAACTTGCTTTGGAGGATGTCGAGGGTGGCTAGCACGCGTTCTTCGCTGTTTGCTTTGAACAGGATTTTGCTGCCGGACACGTCGATGCTTGCGCCCACGCCTTTAAAATCGTAGCGCTGCTCGATTTCTTTGCGCGCCTGGTTGGTTGCGTTATCGACTTCCATGTGGTCGATTTTACTTACTACGTCAAATGTTGAATCAGCCATAGTCCAATTTTACCCGATTTTTCTAGGTGTTTCCTGGAAGTCACCAACCCCTTAATGATACAAAACCCACCCATTTGTTTCATTAAGCTCCTTAATGAAACAAACTAGCCAATTCTGTTTCATTAACAACCTTAATGAAACAACTCCCCCACTTTTGTTTCATTAAGCCCGCCCCTATCGCCGGCTTGCTTTAGAAATTTTCCGGCTTTTATGCGTGCCTGCGCCCGGCGCGCTTACCAAAAGCGTCTAGCGCTTTAATCAGTTCCGGCACATGCCAGGCACGTTCGCCCAAAATTTCG
>JAUNHM010000025.1:0-4587 GCA_030523945.1 Microbacteriaceae bacterium | reverse complement strand
CCGCTTTGATGATCTCCGCCTCTTCCAGACGCTCGACAATACGGTATGCCGCCTGGCGCTGCACCCCAGCATTCACCAGCATTTTTAGGGTAAAAACCGGCTCGGAAATGCAAATTTCTACGGTTTTTTCCAGGTTTTCAGTGCGGCGGCCAGCGATGCTTAACGCTGCCTCTCGCAGTTTAGCGACGTCTTCGCGCAGATATGAAGCGTTAATTAGGGCCTTTTCAGCGGCATCGCAAAACTGTATAATGATCGGCGCAATATCGCCTTTGCGAGCGGCCTCGAGCGCGGCAAAATACGCATCAACATCTGTGAGCAGCCCGGAAGCGATGGGCACGGTCATGTTTTTGGTGCAGCCGCGACCGCGTAAAATTGTGCTGACCAGTGCGCGCCCGGTGCGCCCGTTGCCGTCGGTAAACGGGTGGATCGTTTCGAACTGGGCGTGCGCGATTGCCGCCTGCGTTAGCGGGTCAATGTCTTGCCGCCACATAAACTGGATCAGATCTGCGATTGCGGCCGGAATATCGTCGTGGTACACGCCGACGTGATCTGCGGTGACGGGCGAGTCGCCTTTAATCCAGACTACCTGCTGGCGCAGTTTTCCGGCATTTTCCGGGTCGTCTCCGCCGCCTAAAATTTCGTGCATTTTTAGCAGCGCGCCTGCCGTAAAGGTGTCGGCAAACTCGATCGCGGCACGCATAGTGGCAGTGTTGCGAGCAACGTGGGCGGCGTTGCTGGTGCCGCTGCCGTCGTCGATCAGGCCAGCGATTGCGATGTTGCGAGTCCCCGCCGTGAGTCGCTCAATTTGCGAGCTGGAAGCTGATTCGCTGCGCAACAGGATTGAGGCGAACGGCGCCCCCCAACCTGCACTACCCTCATCAAAAACCCTAATTTCTTGCAGGATTCGGTCGATTTTTTTAGCAAGCCTTGGTGGAATTTCGGGCGCTGGGGTGGTCGCGATTTGCGGCGCAACGGTGCAGTTGTATGGCCCGGAATTGCGTTCAAACGCTTTTCTACCCAGGCTTTCACGCGGGTCTGGTCGCCAAACGCCGCCCGACTTGTGCCCGATTTTAGGCCACGCGATTTTCACCGCACCCTCCTTAATGATACAAACTAACCAATTCTGTTTCATTAACCACCTTAATGAAACAACTCCCCCACAATTGTATCATTAACGCTCTTAATGATACAAACTAACCAATTCTGTTTCATTAACAACATTAATGAAACAACTCCCCCACTTTTGTTTCATTAAGGAATTTACAAACCGGGCACCGTGCAGGTAAATCAGCAAATAAAAAACTGGCCACCCCACAAAACAGGGGTGACCAGCCTTTCATCTAGACTAACTGCGCCTATTTAGCACTCAGCTGCGCTTCCATCTCATTGAACTCGGTTTCAATTTCCGCGTTAGGCTTGTAAGTAGCCAGGGAAATCACAACAGCCACAATCAAGTTGATAATGAAGCCCGGCACAATCTCATACATTGCCTTGTGCAGTTCGGAAATATTACCCCAAACAAACACGGTCACAGTACCGGCCAAAATACCGGCAATCGCACCCGCAGCAGTAAGCTTACGCCAGAACAGCGATAGCAATACGATCGGACCGAATGCGGCACCAAAACCAGCCCAGGCAAAACCAACCAGCTCCAAAATCGAACCGTTAGGATCCAGCGCCAGCAAAACCGCAATCACAGAAACCAGCAAAACCGCGCCGCGACCCATCCACAGACCCTGCGCATCGGTAAGTTTTTCCTTCTTCACCGCGCCGTAAATGTCCTCTGCCAGCGCAGAAGAACACACAACCAGCTGCGACGACAGAGTCGACATAATCGCAGCCAGCACAGCAGCCAGCACAAAGCCAGAAACCAACGGATGCAGCAGCACCTGAGACAGGTCAAGGAACACAGTCTCCGCTTTTTTAGTATCGGTCAAGGTGGCTTCAGGGTGCTTCGCAAAGAAAGCAATACCGATCAAACCAGCAGAACACGCACCAACCACGGTCAAAATCATCCAGCTGATGCCGATGCGGCGACCGACTTTTGCGTCTTTAGCGGAACGCATCGCCATAAAACGGGTGATGATGTGCGGCTGGCCGAAGTAACCCAACCCCCAAGCCGCGGTCGAAACAATCCCCAAGAAAGTGGTGCCGGCAAACAACGACATTGCATCAGGCTTTAGGCTAGTGATAGTTTCGTATGCACCGGCTGGCCCGCCAACATAAAACAGTGCGACAATCGGCAAAACGATCAGGGCGGCAAGCATCAGCAAACCCTGCACCATATCGGTGTATGATGCACCCAAGAACCCACCAAACAGGGTGTAGCAAACGGTCACGCCAGCGATCAGCAGCATGCCCCAGTGATATTCCATGCCAAACGACGACTGGAAGAACTTACCACCGGCAACCATGCCCGAAGAAGCATAGAAGGTGAAGAACACCAGAGTGATCAGCGAAGTAACAATGCGCAACACCTTGGTTTTATCGCGCAAACGGTTGTGGAAAAACACCGGCACGGTCACCGAGTTGCTTGAAATTTCGGTGTAAACGCGCAGACGCGGCGCCACAAACTTCCAGTTCAACCAGGCACCGGCGGTCAAGCCGATCGCGATCCAGATCTCAACCAAACCGGTCACATAGAGCGCACCAGGCAAACCCATCAGCAGCCAGCCGGACATGTCTGAAGCGCCGGCCGAAAGCGCGGCAGTGGTTGGCGACAGACGGCGACCGCCGAGCACATAGTCGTCAAGGTTGGTGTTTTTGCTCTGCGCCCAAACACCGATTGCGATCATTGCCGCAAAATAAATTCCCAGGGCAATTAGTTGCCATGTTGTGGCTTCCATTACACCCCTCCTTATTGTTTCTTGATTTTCGCCCCGCCCGCCAGTCGAGCAGCGCATTTTTATAAGTAATCCTAAATATACCACCGGGCAGTACAATTAAATATGTCCCGAGGCCAAAAACGCAAAAATTCTGCGAAAACAGCGTGTTTTTTGCAATTTTTCACACTAAAACGCACATTTTTTGCAAAAAAAGTAATAAAACCGTAATATTCTAGCAAGTTAAATGCAACATTCGAACCGGCCGGCTGCAGTGTCCAATCAGATCCACCGCAACACTCATACCTGCCAGCCAGCTTCAAAAGCCCGGCACGCTTCCCGGCTAATCCGCAACGCTACTCAAGCCAGCCACACGCTGCCTCCCGGCCAACCAAAAAAGAAATCCCCCCGGGAAATGCCGCAACACTTCGAGGGAGGATTTCTTTTAGCGAATCAGGCCGGCCGGCTCGCTCTTAAAGCAAGCAACCTTTGGCGACTAGCCGGGGCTGTTTACCAGCTTGACTTGGTCACACCTGGCAGTTCGCCACGGTGTGCCATGTCGCGGAAACGCACACGGCTGATGCCGTATTTGCTGAGCACACCGCGCGGGCGCCCGTCGATCACGTCGCGGTTGCGCAGGCGCACTGGTGAAGCGTTGCGTGGCAGCTTCTGCAGGCCGAGGCGTGCCTCTTCGCGGCTCTCAGGGGTGCCGTTTGGGTCGATCAGGGCTTTTTTCAGCTCTGCGCGACGCTCTGCATAGCGCTCAACAATTGCCTGGCGCTGCTTGTTTTTTGCGATCATGCTTTTCTTTGCCATGATTAGCGCTCCTCTCGGAATTCAACGTGCTTGCGCACTACCGGGTCGTACTTTTTGAGCACTAGACGGTCTGGGGTGTTACGACGGTTTTTGCGGGTAACATAGGTGAACCCGGTGCCGGCGGTGGACTTCAGCTTGATGATTGGGCGAACGTCTTTATCTTTTTTAGCCATTTTAGAACTTCACCCCACGCTTGGTCATATCGGCGATTACTGACTCGATGCCGCGGGCGTCAATTACTTTGATGCCTTTTGCGCTCAGGGTCAGGGTCACTTTGCGGCCGAGTGATGGCACAAAGTAAGTCTTTTTCTGGATGTTTGGATCGAACCGGCGCTTGGTGCGACGGTGCGAGTGTGATACGTTGTGACCGAAGCCTGGAACGGCGCCTGTCACCTGGCACACTGCTGCCATAGTTGTTTCCTCTCAGTACCGAGAGCCGAGTGGCTCTCCCAAGGTCTCTTGTCTGCTGGCGGGAGCGGGTGCCCCTGCCGCGGTCTGTGCTCATAGGAGCAAGCACAGCCAATATTCAAGTCTATCAGGTTTTATTTTTCTGTGCAACTTGCAATTTTGGTGCTGTTTTTGAGTTCGCTAGCAACCCGATTTTTTCCTGAGTTTCGTTTGTTAGCAGTCGATTTTGTGCCGGTTTTTGAATTGCTTGCGTCCGGTTTTGTGCGGGTTTGTTTTGCAGTGACCCGATTTTTGGGTTTATTTTAGTAACTCACTTTCGTGCCATTTTTGGGTTTATTTTAGTAACTCAATTTTATGCCGGTTTCAGTTTTACAGGCAAGCCCGGTTTTTGTTTTTGGAATAACGCCGGCCGGCCAGCTGCTTGCTGGTTGTCGGCGATGTCGGCCGGTTTCTTGCCCGCTTTTTCTTTCCCCCACTTCGCCTCACTAGGAACTAATTTTCCTCACAAATAATTAAGCAAAACCGCGAAAACTGCTCAGCA
>JAUNHM010000024.1 GCA_030523945.1 Microbacteriaceae bacterium | reverse complement strand
CAGCGGCACACCAAATTTGTGATCGTTTGGTTTTAGCATTGTCGCACCCTGATAGTCGGTTTGTGTATATGTGATATTTGTTTCAATCTGTGCAACACCATTAACTATACTGCGAATTTCTTTAGTCTTGTATGCGCTTATCAGTTTTTTACGATCTTCACGTGATACAGCACTAATCGTCACCATTCCCCCAGGATGCGGCCCGCCACGACCTACCCCAATCGGCCAAACACAAAAGCGGTTTTGCGGCGATTTTTTCAAAACTTCAGTTACGGTCTCGCTATGGCCGCTTAACCCGGAGATTACTCTACTAATGTCTGAAAACTGCGATTCTTTTGGTTTTAGCCTGTCTTTCAGGTTTTCATATCTGTATTCGGGAGGCGCGTTCGGGCCGCGATATGCGTCGTATGCTCTTTCAAATGCCGGGCTTATTTTGTCGCAGGTTGGCAGCGCGAGTGGTTTCGGCTGTGGCGCGGCAGCGGCCGGGTCATATCCGGGGCTGGTAATTGCGGTGACTGCGGTTGCGGCACTTTTTGCATAGTATCCGGCGTCTGATGCTGGCGTGGCAAGCACGGTCAGCGAGTTGCCTTGCGAAATATATGTGATTGCTTGCTTTTCAGGTGCTGGTTCGGCGGTTTCTGTCTGTTTTTTAGCCGGCATGAAAATGATCGTGTCTGCCTGTTTGGTTTCGACAAATTCCGGGTTTTTGCGCAGCTCTTGAATCAGCGGTTCTTGCTCGCTGCTTTTGATCTGGTTGATAGATTGCACGACTTTGGCTGTGTTATCGAGTTGCCAGTTGCAGGAGATAGATTTTGCGGCTTTTTGCAAAAGTTTTTGTGCGGTTGCGATCGCGGCTTTGTATGCGTCAGTTTCAGCAAATTTTACGGTTTCGACGTTTTTGCCGGCTGGCAGGTCGGCTTGTGCGGCAGGGTTGGTTTTGTCGCAGCTTGGCAGCACGAGTGGCGGGTTTAGGGAATCGGTGCTGCTCTGGTTTTCACTGCGGTTGTTTAGCAGGAAGAAAACGCCTGCGCCGGCTAATGTGATTACGAGAATTGCCGAGATTAGGATGATGATCAGCGGCTTTTTATTCTTGTTTTTGCTGTTTTTAGGGTGTGGAGTATATTGCGCGATAGGCTGCTGATGATATTGCGGCACGTGCTGCTGCGGAATCTGCTGGTCACCTAGATTCGGTGTGTGTGTGTGTGTGTGGATCGCTCACTTAGCGGCCTTTCCTAATCTCACCCGTAAGACGCGCTCCTGCGCCATCACTTTCATCCTATCAGCTTTTACACCGCTTTTCAGCAAAATAAAATGCTCTTGTTTAGGGTTCTTATTTGTTAGCTATAAAGCATCGCTTTTTCAGAACTATTTACCAGCTATAAGTTAACGGGACACATTAATAAGTAATTCGTCGTGTGCAATGCAATTGCCTAATGTGTTGACGCGCTGAACTTTTTATAGATCCATTATCCATTTCCTACTCCAAGTTATTTTTATACGAGTGAGTAAGAAGCCCGTCCGGTATATAAATGTAGCATTCAGATACTTTTTACTTCTTTCACTGTTTAGCTTATTTTGCTTTTTCTCATATGTGCCAGCAGCCCAGACGGTTTTAGAAAATTTGCGGGAAGAATGCCAAAGTTTGATAAACTAAAGCCGAGGGCGTAGGGGTTGCGCCTGTTAGGGTTAAATTAGGGAGAGGCCTTCAAAGTGAGTAATTCACACACACCGAACGTAGGTAATCAGCCGATGCCGCAACATCCGGTGCATAAACAAGCACATCAGCAACAAGTGCCGCAGCATCAAGCACAGCCTGTTGCGCAATATTCTGCACCCATTAAAAACAATGACCAGAACAAACGCAAAAAGCCAATTATTATAATTCTGATTGCGGCAATTTTGGTAGTTTTACTGTCTAGCGTGGGACTTTTCTTTTTCTTGCAGCGCGACAATAAAAACCCGAGCAGCACCGATGCTGCAAACCCGCCAATTGTGCTGCCATCTTGCGATAAGGCAAACGCAGCCGCACAAGCCGACATGGCCAAGGGAAAACAGGTTGAAACCGTAAAATTTTCAGACACAGATGTCTACAAGTCCATGAGTGAGACCGCACAAAAAATTTTCCAAAAATCTAAAGCCAGCGTAGCTTGCGACTGGAAACTCGAGGGCGACAAAAAAGTCGTACAAAACATTAGCGCGATCAACGCCAGCGAACAAGACCCTCTAATTCAAGAACTGCGCAGCAACAACACCGTAGTAGAATACAAAATTGGCAACGTAGAGGTCTTTACCCAGCCAAAATCTGGCAGCAACGGCACCGAATACTTGACCTACACAAGACACGAAGATACCCTGGCTGTGACCAAAGCTCCAGCCGCCAAATTTGAGCGTTATGTTGAAGGGACCGCGAATGCTTTGAGAAAACAGCCCCAGGCAAACGCCAGCAAAGTGACGGTGCCAAGCCTTGACAAAATTAACACTGTGGGGAAAGGTATCTATGACGAAGCTATCGCCCGGGGAACCAAATATACCTCTCCAGCTGGTGAAATCAGCGTTAACGAACTAAAAGACTACGATCCGCTAATTCCAGAGTTTGCATCAAAAGCTAAACAAAACCGAAATGCTAGATTTATACTCGGTTTTCACGATGCTGTTTTTGTTTCGTTTAACGAACTAGAAAATAAAGACAAAGAAGAGCTTATCGGCAAGTTACGTGCAGACTCGGGCTATAAAGAAACTAGCATTCGCGGACTGCTCGCCTTTGAATCGCTGAAAAAACCAGGTGTCGAATACTTTCATGGATTCACTCCAATGATACATATTTTTGCGGAGAATATATGGATAGCCACTAATAAACATTTTGTAAGTTCAACTCTGTATGGAATGTTTGAAGCAAATCCGCATCTGCCTGGAGCGAAAACGCAAAGCCAGGCAAACTATGAAAAAGGCGAATGCGGCAAAAAAGCTTTTAGTCCATACAGAACTAAACCGAATTTGCCAAAAGGAATAGAGTTCTTGCCAGTGTACGGCGATAACGATGCTTGTGCGGAACTCACCTCGGTTGTTTTCAGCAGCCGTAGCGGTCATGAAGAATATATTGGATTCTACCATCAAGGCACTCTAGCCAGCACTGAAGCGGTTAAGCTAAACAGCAGCAACTATGAGGTAACCAAAATTTCAGATAATACGATTCTGCTAACAGATTTAACAGAAAAAACATTCTTTAACTGGGATGCACAAGCTAAAAAACTCACTACCAAGAAGCTAACGCCTTAATACGCGAATCGCAAGGCGGGGTTGGTGGCGGGTAGGATGATTTTACCCGCCACCAACCCCGCCTTGCGCAGTGCTATTTTTGCACCGCTTTTCAGCAAAAATTCTGGAAAAACACAGGCAAAAAAGCTAGACTGTTTGTGTAGTAAGAGCGCACAAAATGCGCAAAACTAGCGAGGGAGCGTATGAACGAAACAATTCAAAAAGAGCACCTGCAGCGCGGTCTCAGCAACCGCCACCTGCAGCTAATCGCGATCGGCGGCGCGATCGGCACCGGCCTGTTTATGGGGTCGGGCAAACTCGCCCACGCCAGCGGCCCATCGATCCTGCTAGTTTATATGGTGCTCGGGTTTTTCTTGTTTTTCACGATGCGCGCGCTCGGTGAAATGCTACTCAACAACCTCAACTACAAGACTTTTGGCGACGTTGCAAAAGACTATCTCGGCCCGTGGGCCGGGTTCTTTACATCTTGGACTTACTGGCTGATTTGGGTTAGCGCCTGTATCGCAGACATTGTCGCGATTGTCGGCTATGTGCATTTTTTCAATAAGGATATTCCGTTTTGGATCCCTGCGCTGATTGTCACCGCAATTTTGATGCTGCTGAATTTGCAGCCGGTTAAGTGGTTTGGTGAAACCGAGTTTTGGTTTGCGCTGATTAAGATTGTGGCGATTGTGGGGCTTTTGCTGGTCGGCGGCTGGATGATCGTGTCCGGTTTTACCAGCCCGTCTGGTGTGAAGGCTTCGCTTGGCAACCTGTGGGAGCATGAGGGTTTCTTCCCGAAGGGTGTGCACGGCTTTTTGCTCGGCTTCCAAATGGGTGTGTTTAGTTTTATCGGTGTGGAAATGGTGGGAACTGCCGCTGCTGAGACAAAAGATCCGCACAAAAACCTACCGCGTGCTGTGAATTCGATTATGGTGCGTATCACGATTTTCTATGTTGGTGCGCTGGCTGTGATTTTGTCGATTACGCCGTGGAATTTGCTTGATCCGAAGCAGAGCCCGTTTGTGGCAACACTGTCGCTGGCCGGGCTTGGTTTGGCGGCTGTGATCATCAACCTGGTGGTGCTCACTTCGGCAACTTCGAGCGCCAACTCGGGCATATATTCGACCGCGCGCATGATGTTTACCCTGGCAAAAGACGGTCATAGCGTAAAAGCATTTGGCAAGATTTCGAGCAATGGGGTGCCGCGTAATGCCGCAATGTTTAGTGCCGGGCTAACGATTTTGGCGATTCCGCTGATGATGAACGATAATCTGCTGGACGCGTTTACGACAGTTTCGACGGTGTGTGCGATGCTGATTTTGTTTGTGTGGAGCATTATTATGATCAGTTATCTGAAATATCGCAAAACCAGCCCGGAACTGCACACTGCTTCGAAGTTTAAGATGCCTTTGAGTGGGTTTATGCCGTATCTTGTGCTCGCGTTTTTTGCCGCACTGTATGTCACGCTACTGCTGGCTGAAGATACGCGACTGCCGGCACTGCTAACTCCGATCTGGTTTGTGCTGCTGGGCGCGGCTTGGGCGTGGCGTCGCAAAGCACTTTTGGCAGCTGGCCTGCCTCTCACCCAAAGCATCCCAACCGTGCAGCCAAAAACACACGACGAAAAATAAACAAATCTAACGCATATGTTAGAATTCTGGTAAAACTGCAAAATTTAAAAGAAAGACTGCTGCCATGAGTGACCCGCGCATATCACAACCAAATAATCAACAGGCACAGCATCATGCAACGCAGCCGGAGCCGCAAGACGCTAAACCGCGCAGTCAAAAACCGCTGATTATCACGCTTATTGCGGCAATTACAGCAGTTTTGCTGGTCAGCGCCGGCATCTTCGCCTTCCTCGCCAACGGTTCCAACAACCACAGCAGTACCGACTCTGCAAATCCGCCGATTGTGCTGCCAAGCTGCGATAAAGCAAACTCTACCGCGCAAGCGAGACTTGCCAAAGATAGCAAAGCAGAAACTGTGCAGTTCACCGAAACAGATTTGTTTAAATCGCTGAGCGAACCTGTGCAAAAACTGCTGCAAAAATCAAAAACTAGCGTCGCCTGTGATTGGAAACTAAGCGGAGATGCCAAAGTAGTCCAGAATATCAGCGCGATCAACGCTAACGATAAAGAACAGCTCGTGCAAGAACTGCGCAAAAATCCTGAAATTAAAGAAATCAAACAGGCAGAAACTACTGTTTTTGTGCAAAAAGTAAAAGCTGAAGGCACCTCAAACAGCGCTGCACCGCAGCAAATCACCTATGTGCCTAGCGATAAAAGCATGGCTGTTTTGAAAACACCGGAAAAAGGCGCTGAACAGTTTACAAAAAGCGCGAACGACGCATTGAAAATCGCCGAAGGTAAAGAAGTCGCAAAACCAAAAGCAGAAGAGTTTAAGCCGCTGGTGATCCCTACTTGTGATAACGCTAACGCTGCATTCACTGAGAGGCTTGCAAAAGTTGGCCCTCCTCCGGTTTGGAAAGTTGAAGAACAAAAACTTAATATGCACCCCGATGATGCAAAAGCTATGCCAGAAATGGCAAAAGCTATCACAAACGGTCGAGGCTGCCGCTGGCCGATAACTCCACGTTTTGGATATTTTCAAACTATCGCTGAAGTTTCCTTACAAGATAAAGAAGCTATCGTATCTAACCTGCAAGCCGGTATAACTAAAACATATTCCGGAGGAAGCACCCAGAGTGAAAAAATAACCTTTAAAGAAACAGAACGACGCGGCGCAAAAGTATTCAATAGTGCGAATGAAGACTATGTCCTGATCGGAAACGCGTTTATAAAAATTAATTATGCTATGGGAGGAAACACTGACAGTGTCTCATCTGACGCTGCTGTCGATAGTGCTTTAAATGCTCTGTTTGCGGCAAACCCGCATCTGAAGAAATAGCCACAAATACGCTCAACCGGGCGCAAAACAATATAACGCAGAACGCAAGCAGGCTGCCGAAGCCGCATAAGCTCTTTGCAGCGCAGCTATATAGGTTCTAAGAAGGATAGGAGAATTAAGACCCCTTAGTCACGGCGGCGTATAGTTCGGGCCAGTTTTTGTCCAGGGTTTTGCCCGCAAGTTTCACGCCGGCTATCAGCGTGACCACACCGATGATCAATCCTACGGCCAGACCGCTATAAGCAAGCCACGGCAAACTCAGGTTGCGCCCAAACAAAAACATAACCAGCATTGGCGCTTGCAATCCGGCCAACAGCGCCCAGCTGAGCAACTGTCCCACAAATGCTTGCATTCCGCCGCCGTTTTTCGCCGAATTCATCAGCGGGTTATTACCCGGCCGCGGCGCGACTCCCGGCATTATCACACCAATGCAGATAGCGGAACCGGCAACTGTAAAACTTGCGGCCAAAAATATCATCACCGCAGGCACGATCTCCCCCGGCACTCGATAAAGCATTGCCACCGCCGGAATTATCACCAGCGCCGGAATCATCATCATCGGCAACATACCCATCAAACGCCCGGCCCGATCGTCAATGCCGCGCACCCCGTTAATAATGTGCAGCCCGAGTGCGCGATAATCATAAGACGCGTCTGCCTGCACACAGCCAATAATCATCAGCACAATAAACAGCGCATAATACGGCAAAAACACCGGGTTACTAAAAGTCGAATATGCCACCGGCAAAGCAAACGCCACAATCGGCCCGATCACCACGGCCAAAATTAGGCGCGGATCACGCAAACGATATTTTACGCTGCGCGCCGCAATCGCGCCGGCCGGGGTTGCAGGGAAAAGCCTGTCGATCAACCCGCCCGATTTCATATCTCCGCTGCCCCGGAACACGATCGGGTTTGTCAGCCGCACCGACACCTGGTGCTTATAAATGAAAAACAGCACAACCACTGTAACTAGCGCGATTGCCCCTGAAATTGCGGCGCGTGTGGGCTCCCCTACCGCTAAATGATATGGCACACCAAAGGCTGCGGCCAGCGGCGTGTATGTCAAAAATGTGGCAACTGCGATCATTCCTGAAATGTATGTTGCCGGGTCAAACGCAGCACTGTTATCGCCTGTAGCCTGGCTAGTAAACTGCGCGTTCAATAGCACAAAACCGAGATACAGCGCAAGAAACACAAAAACCGACACTATCATGCGCAGGTTTTTGTTTGCTAGCACCGTTGCAAGCAGTCCCAGCACAACTTTTGCAAGCAGCACTGTACTAAGCCACACCAGCGGCAGCACGCAAATAGCGGCAATCATTGCAGTTTGGTTATTTTTCCAAGCAAAAAGTGTAATCAGGCTGAAAATAATCAGTGCCAGGCCGCTCGGAAAAAATAAGGTCGAAATCAGGCTTGCCCGCGCCAAATCGCGCCCTTTCACTGGCAGCAGCGCAAACGATTCCGGCGCAAGCGTGTCAACTGCCGGATAAATAATCCCTTCAATAATCCACGACACCACCACGAGCGCGCCAAAAATCACCGCAAATAACGGCAGATATGCGATTCCTTCTGTAGATGATGACATATATGAAAACATCATAAACACGCCAAACAAAAGCGCGCCGAGCAGCAAAACGTGCAACACCAGCCCGACTATCGCCCACGGGCTGCTGAAACTCGCGCGATAAAGTCGCAGGGAAAGTTTGGTTAGGCGTGCAACCATGACAGACTCCCCTCTGCCAGCTCGCCAGAACCGACCAGGTGCAAAAAGCGATCTTGCAGGCTCTGTCCGTTGCTCACCTCTGCCAGCGTGCCGGCCGCGACCAGCGCGCCTTTATTGATCACGGCAACATGATCACACAGGCGTTCCACAAGTTCCATAACGTGGCTGGAGAAAACCACGGTGCCGCCGTCTGCCACGTATGCTTTCAAAATGTCGCGGATTCTTGCGGCAGATACCGGGTCGACCGCTTCAAACGGCTCATCTAGCAGCAGCACGCGCGGGGCGTGGATCAGCGCGGTGGCCAGCCCGATTTTCTTAGCCATACCGGTGGAATAGTCGGCGATTGGCTTGTTTTTGTCTGCGGTTAGTTCCAGCGCTTCAAGCAATTCTTCGGCACGGCGCA
Organism: Microbacteriaceae bacterium; assembly: GCA_030523945.1. Lineage (GTDB taxonomy): Bacteria > Actinomycetota > Actinomycetes > Actinomycetales > Microbacteriaceae > Canibacter. Next base: position 7,771 of record JAUNHM010000024.1, on the reverse strand, counting down.
CAGTGTCAGCTTCGGCCAGGCCGCGCAAAAGTCCGGTGTATCGCAAGTGTTCAAATCCGGAAAGCCGCTCAAAAAGCTGATCGCGTTCCGGCAACACGCCAAGCCGCGCTTTCGACGCAATCGGGTCACTCCACACATCTTGCCCGAGCACCGCGACGCTACCGGCAGTCGGACGCAACAGCCCGCTAATCATCGAGATTGTGGTGGTTTTTCCTGCCCCGTTCGGCCCGACGAACCCAAACATTGTGCCGGTTGGCACGGTCATATTAAGGTTATCGACAGCGACTTTTTTGTCTGCAAACTGCTTTGTTAGTGCGGTAATTTGAATGGCTGGCATCATTTCCATAGTCCGTTCTCGGTTTTTTATGCTCATATATATATATATATATATATATGAAGACCCTGGAAATAGCCTGATATTTACTAAGTCTTTCTTTGTAATTACCGCGAATTTCCAGTTTTACGGCCGGTTTAGCGGTTTACAAATTAAAATCCAAACAAAGGATAAGGAAAACAGCCCCGGAAATTAGTCAGCATGCTCGTTTGTTGCGGTAATCCAGCGCTCGAGCACAGCAAGAGCGCTACCCGATTCGATAGCGTGACCGGCTTTTTCCAGAGCTGAAATAAAGCGTGTTTCCAGGCTCGTTAGCGAGGTTTTTTCATCGAGCAGGTCGAAAGCAACAATACCCGCAGCCGCACTCAAAAGCACGATATCGCGCATCGCACCCTGTTTTTTGCCAGCCAGAGTGTCACGCAAAATCTCCGCGTTTTCAGCCGGACTCCCCCCGCGCACATCATCCAAAGAAGCCAGCGGAATTCCAAGTTTTTCCGGGTCAAGTTCAAATTCGGTGACCTGCCCGCCCGCTACCTGCCACACTCTTGAGGTGGTAGTGACGGTGATTTCGTCCATGCCGTCCCCGCCGCACACAACCAAGCCTACCTGCCCGCGCGACGCCAAAACTTCAGCCAAAAGCGGCCCCAATTCGGCTCGCGCCACGCCCAAAACGATCGCCTGCGGCTGAGCCGGGTTTACCAAAGGACCCAAAAAGTTGAAAACCGTCGGAATTTTAAGATCCGCACGCACAGGCGCAATATTGGCAAAACCAGGGTGCATTTTTCCGGCGTGCAAAAAAACAAGTCCGGTCTCATCAAATACCTTTTCTTGCCCGGCCGGAGCCAGTTCGTGACTTGCTCCCAAAGCGGTTAAGACATCACTTGCCCCGGATTTGCTGCTGACTGCCCGGTTACCGTGTTTGATCACCGGCACACCCGCCCCGGCCAGCAAAATTGCGGCGGTGGTCGAGACGTTAATAGTATTGTGCCCGTCCCCTCCCGTGCCCACAATATCTAGCGCTCGGCTCGGCAAATCTGCCTTCACCGCAGCCGAAAGCGTGGCCTCACTAAATCCGAGCAGCTCGCTGACAGCCACACCTTTACCGCGCAAAGCAACCAGCATCGCCGCTAACTGCACCTGACTCGCGGCCCCGCTAATGCACTCCTGCATTGCCCACTTTGCCTGCGACACGCTCAAGTCATCACCTTTTAATAATTGGTTTAGCAGCTCTGGCCAGGTATTTTTTGTTTCTGTCATACCTAAATTTTAGCGTAATTTCGGGGCAGTTCATAACGCAACTAAGCCCCTAAATACTTCATCAGACCTTTATTTGCAAGCCTAAAAGCGCAAAAAACGTCATTTCTCAGAGTAATTTCAGGTAAGATAAAAGGGCAGGAACTTTGCCTGCGGTGCGCCAGCAGGCTTCGTCTTGCCCGCAAAACTTCCCCAAATTCAAGCAACGACTAACGAGGTGACAACTTCACGATGACTACTAAAGCAGCAGCGCGGGCGGTCAAAAGACCAAACATTGTTGCTACCGGCACCATCATTTGGCTGGGTAGCGAGGTCATGTTTTTTGCGGGTCTTTTTGCGATTTACTTCACTCTGCGCACTATGGCGCCAGAGCAGTGGGCGCACGAAACCAGCAAGCACAACTTCCCGTTTGCGCTGACCAACACCCTGATCCTGGTTGCTTCTTCTGTAGCCTGCCAGATGGGTGTTTTTGCTGCTGAACGTCTGCAGGCACGCCGCACAGGTGGTATTTTGCAGCTTGGCAAGTGGGGCACCGTCGAGTGGTTCTACCTGACCTATTTCATGGGCGCGATCTTCGTTGCCGGTCAGGTTTACGAGTACGCCATGTTTGTGTCGCACGGCGTGGCTTTCAACACCAACGCCTACAGCGCCGCATTCTACCTGACCACCGGCTTCCACGGTTTGCACGTGACCCTCGGTTTGGTTGCGTTTCTGCTGGTTATCGGCCGTATTTACGCGGTTAAAAACTTTACCCACAAAGAGGCGACCAGCGCCGTTGTGGTTTCATACTACTGGCACTTCGTTGATATTGTGTGGATTATCCTGTTCTGGATTATCTACATTGTGAAATAAGCGGTTAGAGGTTAGAAGAAAATATGCGATTTATGAAAAAGAAATCACGCAAAACCGGCCGCCGCAGCCCGTTGGCTACCGCAGCTCTGCTCGCAGTTGGCCTGATCATCACGGGTACGGCTTATGCTGGCTTCACACAAGAGCGGGCAAGCGCCGATATCGACATGAAGTCCCCTGCCGCCATTGAAGAGGGTCGCAAGCTGTTCTCTGCAAACTGTGCCACCTGTCACGGCGCAAACGCTGAGGGCACCCCAGACGGCCCAACCCTCGTGGGTGTTGGCGCGGCTTCTGTGCACTTCCAGGTGAGCACCGGCCGTATGCCGCTTGCTTTCCAGGGTCCACAGGGTATGGTTAAGCCAAAGCAGTTCACCGAAGAGCAGATTTTGCAGATGAGCGCGTATGTTGCTTCTCTCGCGCCGGGGCCTGAAATCCCGTCAGATAAATACTTGAAGGCAGACGGTAATGCCGCCCGCGGTAGTGAACTGTTCCGTATCAACTGTGCAATGTGCCACAACGTTGCTGCAGCCGGTGGTGCGCTCACCAAGGGTAAATATGCACCTGCTTTGACCGGCGTAGACCCAGCCCATATTTACGAGGCGATGGTGACCGGCCCGCAAAACATGCCTGTTTTCTCTGACGCAAACCTCTCCCCTGAAGACAAACGCGACATTATCACCTACCTGAAATATATTGAAAACGAGCCTGCTGTCGGCGGTTTCAAACTCGGCTCTCTCGGTCCGGTAGCTGAAGGTCTGTTTATCTGGATTGGTGCGCTCGGCGCAATTGTGGCGCTAACCGTGTGGGTTACCGCAAAATCCAACTAGCCGGTAAAAGCTAGCAGGCAAAACTTAATTATTCTTTAAACAATACGAAATCATAGGAGCAAGAATGGCAGAAGCAGCGAAAAACGGTAACAGTGCCGTTGTCGCCCGCCATGCGGTTGACGCCGACGGTAACGCCGTTGGTTCAGCGGTGATCTCACCCGACGCAATGCAAAACCCGGGGCACCCACCGCACCGCAAACGCGTAACCGACACCGATCCGAAAAAGGCTCGTGCTGCAGAGCGCACAGTTTTTACGCTGTTTTATGTTTCTATTCTGGGCAGTCTCGCATCGGTAGTTGCGTACATGGTCTTCCCTATCGAGTCTGGCGAAATGATCGACATTCGTCTGCACACGATGTTTGTAGGCCTGGGCATGGCACTGGCTCTGCTGGCTCTCGGTATTGCCGCGGTGCACTGGGGTAAGGCGCTAATGTACGATGGTGAGTCTATCGACCACCGTCACCCTGTTGCCAGCTCTGAAGAGGTGCGCAAAACCGCAGCCGAAATCTTCCAGACCGCAGATCAAGAATCGGGCTTTACCCGCCGCACCCTGGTGCGCAACAGCCTGATCGGTGCACTGGTCGCATTCCCGCTGCCTGGCATTACCCTGTTGCGCAGTCTCGCACCACAGCAATATGACCCGGTAGAGCTGCTGCGTCACACCATGTGGGATAAGGGCGTGCGCCTGGCTCGCGACCCGAGTGGCACCCCGATTAAGGCGAGCGAAGTTACTATCGGTTCTGCTTTCCACGTAATTCCAGAAAACCTGTACGAAGCAAAACTGCCACTGAACGAAAAGGCTAAAGCCATTGTTCTGCTGATGCGTCTGGACAAAGCCGAGCTGAAAGAGCCAGAAGAGCGCAAGAGCTGGTCTTACGACGGTATCGTTGCATACTCTAAAGTTTGTACCCACGTTGGTTGCCCGGTGGCGCTTTACGAGCAGCACACCCACCACCTTCTGTGCCCTTGCCACCAGTCACAGTTCGACGTTTCAAACATGGCAAAGGTTGTGTTTGGCCCGGCTAAACGCCCGCTGCCACAGCTGCCGATTACCGTCGACGCAGAGGGCTACCTTGTGGCACAGAGCGATTTTCACGAACCTGTTGGACCTAGCTATTGGGAGCGTCTGAAGTGAGCCAAACAACTTTGAAAACTCAAGCAGCCGGTTCGTCCACCTTTACCGGCAAAGCAGCCCGCTACATTGACGACCGCACCAAAATCGGTGTTGCCGTTAAAGAGTTCGGCCGTAAAGTATTCCCTGATCACTGGTCATTTCTGCTCGGTGAGGTTGCGCTTTACAGCTTCGTCGTAATCCTACTTTCGGGCACCTTCCTGACCCTCTTCTTTGAAGCGTCAATGGTCGAAACCCACTGGGACGGTCCGTTTGCGCCGATGAAGGGCGTGGAAATGTCCGCGGCGATGTCTTCCACCCTTGACATTAGCTTCTCGGTGCGCGGCGGTCTCTTGATGCGCCAGCTGCACCACTGGGCTGCGCTGCTTTTCGTTGCTTCAATCGGTCTGCACATGCTGCGCGTCTTCTTTACCGGCGCGTTCCGCAAGCCACGCGAGCTGAACTGGGTTGTCGGTTTTGTGCTGTTCGTGCTGGCAATGGCCGAGGGTTTCACCGGCTACTCTCTGCCAGACGACGTGCTTTCCGGTAACGGTCTGCGCATTATCGACGGTCTGATTAAGGCGTTCCCGGTTATCGGCACCTGGCTGTCGTTCCTGTTCTTTGGTGGCGAGTTCCCGGGCACCGACGTGATCGGCCGTCTTTACATGCTGCACATTATGGTGTTGCCGGCGATGGTGATCATGTTTATCGCCCTGCACCTGACCTTTGTGGTGATCCACAAGCACACCCAGTATCCTGGCGCAGGCCGTACCCAGCAAAACGTGGTCGGTTTCCCGGTTCTGCCTGTTTACGCGGCTAAAGCCGGTGGTTTCTTCTTCATCGTATTCGGTGTGCTGCTGCTGATCGCGTCGCTGTTTACCATTAACCCGATCTGGAACTACGGCCCATACGACCCATCCCCTGTTTCGGCGGGTACCCAGCCGGACTGGTACATCGGTTTTGCCGACGGCGCGCTGCGTCTGGTGCCGCCTGGCTTGGAAAGCGAAATTTTCGGTTACACCTTCTCCTGGAATATGCTGTTGCCAATCGCAATTATCGGTATCTTCCTGGTGCTGGTTGCAGCCTACCCGTTCATTGAGGGCTGGGTTACCGGCGACAAGCGCGAACACCACCTGCTGGACCGTCCACGCAATGCCCCAACCCGCACCGCCCTGGGTGCTGCGGCGATGGTATTCTACGGCACAATGTGGGCAGCGGCAAGCTCCGACTTGATCGCAACCCACTTCCAGCAGTCGATGGAATTTGTGATCCACGCTCTGCAGGCAACGCTGATTCTCGGCCCGATCATCACTTTCATCGTTACCAAGCGCATCTGCCTTGCATTGCAAAAGAAAGACCGCAGCATTGCGCTGCACGGTTACGAGTCGGCTCGCCTGGTGCGTCTGCCTGGTGGTAAATTTGCCGAGGTACACGAGCCTCTGAGCGATGCAGAGCTGTGGAAGCTGGTTAGCTACCATGACTATGCTCCGGCGATGATCCGTCCGAACGAAAAAGGTCGTATCACTCTCGGCGTGCGCATGCGCGCAGCGTTCAGCCGCTTCTTCTTCGAAGATCGTGTTGTGCCGCCGACCGTTAAAGAAATTGAAAAGGCTAAACACGAAGAGCACTAAACCGCTCCTCTAGCCTAGCGAAGTAAGCCTCCGGTGTTTTCCGGGGGCTTACCGCTTTTTATACTTAAAAAGCAGGCACGGGTTATTAACAAGCCCAATAGGCACAGGTTATTTTTTAGCGATCCGAAAAGCAGATAGCTGCTTTTCACGAGCAAGACAAAGCAAAGCAACAGAGCATATCTCACAAATCGAATTTAATTTATAAGCGCGAAAAGTCGCTGGCAAGAGCAGAAAGCTGCGAATTACCGAGGCAACTGGAGTCGGCGTCGAGATTGTGCGACGCTTAAGCTTTAGGCGTTTTTGCGGGCAGCGGCTGTTTTAGTGCGCAAAACTCGCGGTTCATCGGTTCCATTCACAGCATCTGCGGTGATCAGAACCTTGGCAATGTCTGGTTCGGATGGCGCATGGAACATTACCGGGCCAAGCACATTTTCGAGGATTGAGCGCAGGCCGCGCGCGCCTGTGCCGCGTTCCAGCGCCTGGGCGGCAACGGCCAAAATCGCATCGTGAGTAAACTCAAGCGCGATACCGTCAAGCTCAAAAATACGTTGATATTGTTTGACGAGGGCGTTGCGCGGCTCGGTGAGTACTCGCACGAGGGCTTGCTCGTCGAGCTGGTCAACGGTTGTGATCACCGGCAAGCGACCGATAAACTCGGGAATAATGCCGTACTTATAAAGATCTTCCGGCTCTACCCGGCCGTAAATTTCGGCGGCGTTGATTTTATCGCCGATTTGCGCGCCGAAACCGATGCCGCCACGTCCGAGACGTTTTGCGATAATTTCGTCGAGGCCAGCAAAAGCGCCAGCAACAATGAACAAAATATTTTTTGTGTTCATCTGGATATATTCGCTGTCAGCCTGTTTGCGGCCTCCCTGTGGCGGCAGCGATGCGACAGTGCCCTCCAAGATTTTTAGCAGTGCTTGCTGCACGCCCTCCCCCGAAACATCGCGGGTGAGTGATGGACCGTCTGCCTTGCGAGAGATTTTGTCAATTTCGTCGATGTAGATAATGCCGGTTTCGGCTTTTTTAATGTCACCGTCAGCTTCCCGCAGCAGCGAAAGCAGGATATTTTCAACGTCTTCGCCAACATAACCAGCCTCGGTAAGCGAGGTTGCGTCGACAATGGTAAATGGCACACCAAGCTGTTTCGCAAGTGCCTGTGCCAGATAAGTTTTGCCGCAACCGGTTGGCCCGATCAAAAGCACATTTGATTTTGCAATCTCCACACCCTCTTGCGGGGCGGCCAGATCGTTATTGCCCGTTGTGGCGGCCGTCGGCGCGTGATTTTGCCCAGCTTTAATGCGCTTGTAGTGATTATAGACAGCGACGGCCAGGGCTTGTTTAGCGCGATCTTGACCGATAACGTATTCGTCGAGGAATGCAGCGGTTTCGCGCGGTTTGCTCAGGTGGAAGGTTTCGCCTGTTTCTGTGGCGGTGTCGCTTTTTTGCTGCCGCTCTTCGATAATTTCGGAGCAGAGCTGCACACACTCGTTACAGATGAAGATGTGCCCGCCGGAGATGAGCTGATCTACCTGTTTTTGGGTTTTACCGCAAAACGAGCATTTCAGCATTTCTGCGCTGTCGCTAATGTTTGGCATTAAAACTCCGGTCTGTTTGTGTATTTTAGCCCTCGGGTGGCGGAAAGCCGATGTGTTGTGGGCTGACTATAATCAATTTTAGTCAGCCCACAAAACATAGGCGGTATTGCAGCACTGGTTCGAGTTTTATTTCTGATGCGCTTTTGTTTAATGTTTGTGAAATC
>JAUNHM010000023.1:3909-16375 GCA_030523945.1 Microbacteriaceae bacterium | reverse complement strand
CGCATTTCTGGGCCCCAAAATTGCGGAAATTCCCGGCAAAATTGGCGGGTAAATTGGCGGATCAGCTGGCCTGCAAAACCGCTTGCGAAACTGGGCCAGAAACCGGGACGAAAAATTGTGCAAAAACCCAGCTAAGCGGCCCCGCTAAAATGGTACAATAAAGAAATGAGCGAAAGAGTTTTAATTTCTGAACTGAGTGGCCTGCCAGAGGGCACCGTGACCGTGCGCGGCTGGGTTGAAAAAGTGCGCGACCAGCGTTTTGTGCAGTTTGTGATCGTGCGCGACGAGTCAGGCAAGGCTGTGCAGCTGGTAAACGGCAATGTTTTGCGCGAGCTTGATGAAGAAAACCAGGGCGCTGAGGCTGAGGCAAAAATCGCCCTGACCGGCACGATTGGCGAGGTCGCAAACGGCAGTTTTATTACCGCAACCGGGCAGCTGCTGCACAACGAGCGCGTAAAACTCGGCGGCTGCGAAATCCAGATTAGCGAGTTTAGCGTGATTAGCGCGGCAGATCCAGAGACTCCGGTGAAGCCAGACAGCGGCATCGACGTGCGCTTGGACTGGCGTTTTCTCGACCTGCGCAGGCCAGAGCAGGCGCTGGTTTTCAAGGTGCAGACCACTTTCTTGCACGCGCTACGCAGCCTGTGGGTGGAGCGCGGCTTTATCGAGATTCAGACGCCGAAGCTGATGGCGAGCGCGTCCGAGTCGCGGGCCGAGCTTTTCCAGCTGGAATATTTTGAAAAAACCGCGTATTTGGCGCAGAGTCCGCAGCTGTTTAAGCAGATGGCGCAGGCGGCCGGTTTTGGCGGCATTTTCGAGGTTGGCCCGGCATTCCGCGCTGATCCGAGCTTTACTGCACGTCACGCGACCGAATTTACCAGCATCGACACCGAGTTTAGCTGGATTCAAAGCCATGAAGATGTGATGGATCTGCACGAAGAGCTGCTGGTGGCCGGTATTACCGCGGTAAAAGAAAAGCACGGAGAAGAAATTCAGGCGCTTTTCGGTGTTGATTTGCAGGTGCCATCTCGCCCATTCCCGCGCATTCCGCTGGCTGAGGCAAAGCAGATTATTAAGGATCGCGGCTACGAAATTCCGCGCGCCGACGCCGATATCGATCCTGAGGGTGAGCGCCAGATTTTTGCCCATGTGAAAGAAAAATACGGTCACGATTTTGTGTTCCTCACCGAATATGACACTTCGATCCGCCCGTTCTACCACATGCGCAACGCGGCAGACGGCAGCAAAACCAACAGTTATGACCTGATCTATCGCGGCACCGAAATTTCGACCGGTGCGCAGCGTGAGCACCGCATCGACGTGCTGATCGAGCAGGCGAAAGAAAAGGGCGTTGATCCGGAGGAGATCAAATTCTATCTGGACTTTTTCCGCTACGGCATGCCTCCGCACGGCGGCTTTGGCATGGGGCTGGCGCGTGTGCTCATGCTGATGCTTGAGCAGTCTTCGATCCGCGAGGTTACCTACCTCTTCCGCGGCCCGACCCGCTTGGAGCCATAACCAGGTCTTTCCCACTAAAAGCGGTTTAACCCAAAACCCCGCAAGCTGGATTTTTCCTGATAGGTTAGGTCTGGTTTGCGGGGATTTTTGCGCGCCTTGCGACTTTTTGCGCGTTTTCAGGCAGGTTTATCGCTCTAGCAGCACTGTTTTGAGAGCGCAAAATTGTTTTTGAAAAAATCTTGAAATAGTGCCGCATAAATGGTAAAATCTTTAAAAGGTTAGGATTGCCTAATTTAATTTACATAATATTGACGAGGAGCGAGATGAAACGCACTATCTTTTCTAAGGCGCTAGCTACCCTGAGCGCCGGGGCCTTGCTAGCCGGTGGACTTTTTGCAGGCAGCATCGCAGCACAGGCAGCCGAAGGCGACAGAACAGTATCCGACTCGACACTGAACTGGGGCCTTAAAGACTCATTTCACAAATACATCAAGGGCGGCGCTCGCGGATCATGGACCACTTCCGGCAACATCTCAGAAACCCCATCACCTTTCGCATGGAGCAAAGGTGAAGGTAGCGCAAACTGTGTAAACAACACCTTGAGCGTTGGTTACCAGGGCTCCGTTCACTACACAGGCCACCACGGCATCCTAGACCTGAAAATCTCAAATCCACGCGTAGAAATCACCGGCAACACAGGTAAAGTGACCGCAGAGATAACATCACGCCCAGACACAGACTCAAAAACACCGGTCAAAGACTTTGGTCGCATAAACTTGGCTAACCTAAACAATGTCACTTTTGACTGCGCCAATGGTTCGTTCAGCGCACCAAAAGTAAACCTGACTGCTAATGGCTCTGAAGTATTCGCTAAATTCTACGAACCAGGCATCGAACTTAACAGCCTGAACGGAACCGTAAAACTGACCGACCCACAAGTTGAAGCGGCGAAAAAAGCCGCTGAAGAAGAAGCAAGGCGCAAAGCAGAGCAAGCAGCTGCTGAAGCTGAAGCTGCAAAAGCAGAGGCAAAACGCAAAGCAGAGGCTGCTGAAGCAGAGCGACTAAAAGCAGAGGCTGTAGCCGCAGCAAAACGCAAAGAGGCTGAAGAAGCCGCCAAAAAAGCTGCTACCGAAAAAACTGAAGCAGATAAAAAAGCAGCCGAAGAAGAAGCAAAACTGAAATCTGAAGAGGCAGCAAAGGCCGAAGCTGAAGCCAAAAAGAAAGCAGAAGAAGCTGCAAAACAGGCCGCTGCAGAAGCTACCGCAAAAGCAGAAGCTGAAAAAGCTCAGAAAAAAGCAGCTGAAGTAGCAGAAAAAACCGAAACTCCGAAAAAAGAGGCAGTAAACACTGCGCCAACCGCTCCAAACAATGCCGGCACTAAAACCGAAACTGGCACCAAAAAACCAGACACAAACGTAAACCCTGCGCCGAGCAACGCTCCTGTAGCACCGGCACAGCCAGTCTGCGTGGCTAACAAAGTTACCGGCGGCGCATTCAACTGGGGCGTGAAAGAAAGCTTCCGCAACTACATCAACGGTCCGATCGCTAAAGGCGCAATCGAAAACAACGGCTTTGGCCAGGGCGCTGGCGGCCAGTTCAATACCGACTCAAAAGTTGGCAGCCTGAGCTTCGGCGGCGGCATTAAATACAGCGGCCACAAAGGCGTGCTGGACACCCGTTTCTCGAACCCGCGCGTGCAGCTGACCAGCGCAAACGGCGGCACCCTGTTCGTTGATGTTTACTCAAACGACGCTGACGGCAAACTGGCTGTGAACCAGGCAAGCGTGCCATTTGCGACCTTCGTGGGCACCCCTGTAGTGAGCGGCAACACCGTGTCGTTGAACGCCACTTCTGTGAACCTCACCGCTGCCGGCGCAAAAGCATTCGCGGGCTTCTATGAGGCAGGCCAGGCTCTCGACAACTTCAGCCTGAGCGCAAACCTGGGCGACAAAGTTGCCTGCGATGAAAACGCAGACCTGAAGAAAGTACAGCAGAACTACGGCCTGGCGCACACCGGCGCAGAAACCCCTGTGGTTGCAATTGCCGTAGTAGCTGTGCTGCTAGTAGCCGGCGCTGCAGCGTTTGCAATCCCAGCAATTCGCCGCCGCCGCACTGCTGCAGAATCACACACTCCAGAGGCATAAACTACCGCTGAACCTATAACATAAAATAAAGCTGGGTGGGATCAATCGATCCCGCCCAGCAATTCTTTTAGCTGGTTAAAAATTACTGCATGCACACAAAACTGCAAAAACTGACAGAGAGAGGTATTTCATATTTTTCACAACAGATTTTGGCTTCATGCTAAACGCACCATAAAGCATGTCAGTTAGGACCAAACTAAAAACAAAAACCAATAACTATTCAAAGAATTGTTGAGGAGATTCGAGGTGGAGGCTGAGGTCGGCAAGTAGGCGCGAAATTTGCGGGTCGACAAAGCGCTTCACCACATCAGACACCTGCTGCTTATGCGCAGCCAGCGCAAAACAAGCCTCGCGCCCGGCAGCAGCAGCAAACTCGTCAGCCCGCGCCATCTCCGCCCGCAAATGCTGCTTCTCAGCCTGACTCAAAGGCGGCTGCGGCAAAACATCCTGCGGCGATACTTCCGCAAACTCCTCCAGAGTAAACAAAAACGGTTCCGCCGCGTTCAAAGGCTCCGGATCCAGCACCGCCGTGTCATACTCCGGATCAAGCCCCGCACGCGGATCAAACCCAAAAACCGACCAGGTCTTACTGTGTTCCAACTCCGCATGTAAAACCGGCAAATGAGCCGCAACCAAAGCATCAACCCGAGCATCAATAACCCGCTGCACCCGCATCACCAAAGCATGCCGCACCTGGTGCGGCACCTCCGGCGACAAACCAGCCGCAACAGTCAAAGGCGAGCCGGTACAACGACGACAAACCCCCGACCGCACCCTCTGCCGGCCAGGCTGCCAACCAGCAACCCAACGCAACCAGCTCGCAACAGCCTGAGCCACAGCCTGATCTGCATGCCACTCCGGGTGCAAACCAGACTCCCCCAATATGCCCGCAAAACCGGTATGATCACTAGCGGAAGCAGCTGCACTGTCAGAAGCTGCCGAGTGCGCAGAAGCGGAAGCCGTACCAGCTTCACCACTCTCCTGCCCATCGGCAGCCTCAAACTCAGCCATTTACTTAAAAAGTAACGAACAAAGCCGAACTAGCGTTTTTCAGCCAGCGACTTCTCGTGCTCTTCCAGAGCCGCCTCGTAACCAGCGCGCAACTCGCGGTTCTCCGCCTTCATCTTGCGGCCGCGCGCGCCGATCCAAGCACCAAACCAGACAATCACCTCACGCGCAATCAAACCGGCAAAAATCAGCACCAGCTGGTGGCTGCCATTCGTCACCTCGCGCAAGAACGCATTAGTGTTGCTGAACAGATCGCCAAACTGGGCGCCAGCACCGGCCGGCTGCGGCGCAATCGCAAAGCCGAACGCGCCAAACCACCAAACAGCAACCGCGACCGGGAAGCTACCCAGCACATAAGCCCACCAGCCAGAACGGCCAAAAATCAGCACCAAAAGCAGCAGACCGACGAAAAACGCGATAACCGGGAATAGGAAAATGTTAGAACCAGCAATGTTCAGCAGAATTTGCTGCGTGTTTTCACCCAAATTTGCCAGTTCGCCGTGCAAAAATGCCTTGCCGTAAAGGAAGCCGCCATACAAGCCGGCAAAAATGATCGTTGCGATCAGCGTAATGAAAAACCCAGCCAGACGGTTACCGCGATAAACAGGCTCTTCTGGCGCTTCGGTGAGCAGGAACGAACCGCTACGGCGTTGCTCGTCAATCGTCAGCGGCACATATTTCGGGTCGGACGCGGCTGCGGTGCCGGTTGCGCCGGTTGCAGGCTTTTGCGCCTCGGCGTGTTCGACCGGAGTGTAAGGCTTAGTGTCGACGTCTGTCGCAGACTTTTCGCTAGCACGCAGCCAGTTCGGGGTGCGATTTTCAGCTTCGCCGGTTGCAGGCTGAGGTTCTGATGCGGTTGCGGAGGTTGTCGCTGATGCGGTTGCGGTCGATGCTGGGGTAGACGAGACCGCAGTTGCTGTAGTTGGCAGCACGCGGGTTGTGTTATCGCTCCCGGCATGAGCTGAACTTGCTTGCGAAGGTGCGGCCGCTGGCCTGTCACCGGCAGGTTGCGCATCAGGTTTCTCGGCAGCAGGCTTCTCGCTCGCCGGTTTTTCAGCAACAGGCTCTGCCGGCGCTACCACGGGCGCACTTTCACCATTCACCTCAGCGCGCTCAGCCGGCGTCACCGGATTTCCCAGCTGCGCCTCCCTCGCGGCACGCAAAGTTTCCGCCACCTCAGCCTCTGTAATCGGCTGGGTGTTTTTCGGCTCTTCAACCGGGCTACCCGGTGCTTGCTTGTTGTTTTCGGTCATTACGAACCCCTTTACGCAATAAAAACGGCGGTTAATCCTAAACACAACCTAGCAAAAATCGCACAAAACTCCGACACACCGCGCCGCGCAAACAAAAAACAAGCCGGCAGCGGGCATTTTCACACCCACAACCGGCTTGTTTTTAACCGTTTAAGCTAGCCGCTAGTTATCTTCGGCGAGCAGCTCGCTACCTTCGTAGCCGTCGAAATCAACCACAAACGAAAGGTCGTTTTCGTCGAACTCGGCAGCCATACCGTCTGAAGCAAACAGGCGGTTTGGATAGCGTTCGGCACGCGCCTCTTCGGTCGGCGCCACGGTGACGCGACGGTATTTGTCGAGACCGGTACCTGCCGGAATCAGCTTACCGATGATCACGTTTTCTTTCAGGCCGATAAGCGGATCTTTGCTACCCTCGGTGGCCGCCTGGGTGAGCACCCGGGTGGTCTCCTGGAAGGAAGCAGCAGACAGCCACGACTCGGTCGCCAGCGAGGCCTTGGTAATACCCATAACCTCTGGACGCGCGGTCGCAGGCTTCTTGCCTGCCATCACAGCTTCGCGGTTGAGCTGCTGGTAGCGTGCGCGGTCGATCAGCTCGCCCGGCAGCAGGTCGGTTTCGCCGTGTTCGACAACGGTCACCTTGCGCAGCATCTGGCGCACGATAACCTCGATGTGCTTGTCGTGGATCGGCACACCCTGCGAGCGGTAAACGCCCTGCACGCCGCCCACCAGGTATTTTTGCACCGCACGCTCGCCCGGCACGTGCTTGCCTTTTTCGGTAGCACCCACCTGCAAAACATCTTTCGGATCGAGCACACCCTGAATGAACGGCTGGCCCAGTTCCACGTGCTGACCGTCTTCGACAATCAGGGTGGCACGCTTCAGCACAGGATACAGCTGCTCTTCGCTGCCGTCGTCTGGAATCAGCGCGATCTGGCGGCTCTTGTCGGTGTCGCGAATTTCGATGCGACCGGCTGCAGCAGCGATCGGGCTGGCGCCCTTTGGTGTGCGTGCCTCGAACAGCTCCTGCACGCGCGGCAGACCCTGGGTGATGTCGTCTGCGGAAGCCGAACCACCGGTATGGAAGGTACGCATTGTCAGCTGGGTACCAGGCTCACCAATCGACTGGGCCGCGATAATACCCACGGCCTCACCGATGTCCACACGCTGCCCGGTAGCGAGCGAACGGCCGTAACAAGCCGCACACACACCGACTGTCGATTCACAGGTCAGCACCGAGCGCACCTTAATTTCGGTTACGCCAGCAGCCACCAGCTTGCCGATGATCACGTCACCGACGTCGACACCTGCTTCAGCCACAACATTGCCGTCTGCATCAACCGCGTCAGCTGCCAGCGTACGTGCGTAAACTGAGTTTTCCACGTCTTCGTCCAGCACCAAAACGCCGTTTGCGTCAGGCTCGGCAATGGTCAGATCCAGGCCGCGGCGGGTTTCACAGTCTGCTTCGCGAATAATCACGTCCTGCGAAACGTCCACGAGACGACGGGTCAGGTAACCGGAGTCTGCGGTACGCAGCGCGGTATCGGCCAGACCTTTACGAGCACCGTGGGTCGCAATAAAGTACTCGGCAACCGACAGGCCTTCGCGATAAGAACTCACGATCGGACGCGGGATAATCTCACCTTTCGGGTCAGACACCAGACCACGCATACCCGCAATGTTGCGGATCTGCAGCCAGTTACCACGCGCACCGGAAGAAACCATGCGGTTAATGGTGTTGTCAATCGGGAATGCCTCGCGCATGGCCGCAGCAACTTCGTCGGTCGCTTCGGTCCAAATGTCCACCAATTCGCGGTGACGCTCAGCATCGGTAATCATACCGCGGGCAAATTTCTTTTGCACCTCGCGCGCCTGATCTTCGTGCTTGCTGATGATTTCGGCTTTGTTGCTTGGGGTTACAACGTCACTCAGCGCCACGGTTACGCCCGAGCGTGATGCCCAGTAGAAACCTGCGTCTTTAATTGCGTCGAGGGTTTCGGCCACCTTAACTTTTGGATAGCGTTCGGCAAGGTCGTTTACCAGAGCGGAAAGCGCACCCTTGTCTGCCTGCTTGTCAAAGTACGGGTAGTCTGCTGGCAGTGCCTCATTGAAGAGCGCACGGCCGAGCGTGGTTTCCACCAAAACTGGGGTGTCGTGGTGCTCGCCTTTCGGGCAAACATAGCCGGACAGGCGGATTTTCGCCTTTGCGCCGAGGTCGAGAGTGTGCTGGTCGAATGCCAAGATAGCTTCGGCAATTGACGAGAACGCGCGACCTTCGCCGGTTGCCCCCTCTTTCACAGTGGTGAGGTGGTGCAGACCGATAATCATATCCTGCGCAGGCAGAGTTACCGGGCGGCCGTCAGACGGCTTCAAAATGTTGTTTGATGCGAGCATCAGCATACGCGCCTCAGCCTGTGCCTCAACCGAAAGCGGCAGGTGCACGGCCATCTGGTCACCGTCAAAGTCGGCGTTAAACGCGGCACACACGAGCGGGTGCAGCTGGATCGCTTTACCCTCAACCAGCTGCGGCTCAAACGCCTGGATACCGAGGCGGTGCAGGGTCGGTGCACGGTTCAAAAGCACCGGACGCTCGCGAATAATCTCTTCCAAAACGTCCCAAACCTCTGGCCGGGTGCGCTCCACCATGCGTTTTGCCGCTTTAATGTTTTGCGCGTGCTGGAATTCGATCAAGCTCTTGATCACGAATGGTTTGAACAGCTCCAGCGCCATCTGCTTTGGCAAGCCACACTGGTGCAGTTTCAGCTGCGGACCAACCACGATCACGGAACGACCGGAGTAATCCACACGCTTACCCAGCAGGTTCTGACGGAAACGACCCTGCTTACCCTTGAGCATGTCGCTGAGCGATTTCAGGGCGCGGTTGCCGGTGCCGGTTACTGCGCGGCCGCGACGACCGTTGTCAAATAGCGCGTCAACAGCCTCTTGCAGCATGCGCTTTTCGTTGTTTACGATCATTTCTGGCGCGCCCAGATCGAGCAGACGGCGCAGACGGTTGTTACGGTTGATCACGCGACGGTAGAGGTCGTTCAGGTCGCTGGTCGCGAAGCGACCACCGTCAAGCTGCACCATTGGACGCAGCTCTGGCGGGATCACCGGCACCACGTCGAGCACCATCGAGGCCGGGTTGGCTCCGGTCATCAGGAAGCTGTTGACCACGCGCAGGCGCTTGATCGCCCGGATTTTGCGCTGGGTTTTGCCCTCGTTGATCTGCTGGTGCAAAATCACTTTTTCAGCTTCGAGGTCGATGGTTTGCAGGCGACGTTTGATCGCTTCTGCGCCCATGTAGGCTTCGAAGTAGTCACCGTAACGGTCGGTCATTTCCTGGAAGATTTCGTCTTCCGGTTTCAGATCGCCCTCTTTCAGGTTGCGGAAGTCGTCCCAAACCTGCTGCAGCCGAGCAACCTCGTCATTAGCGCGCTTACGGATCTGTTCCATTTCTTTTTCGGCAGTGTTGCGGGCGCGTTTGATCTGCTCAGGTTTGGCACCTTCGCTTTCGAGCCGGGCAATGTCTTCTTCTGCCTGCTGCTGGCGACGGGCGACGTTGAGGTCGCGGTCGGTTTCCAGCTGGCGCAGTTCGAGGCCGAGTTCGGCTTCGAGGTCTGCCATGTCTTCGTGGCGGCCCTCTTCGTCAACGTCAATGACCATGTATGCGGCAAAGTAGATGACTTTTTCGAGGTCTTTTGGCGCCAAATCTAGCAGGTAACCGAGTCGACTTGGCACGCCTTTGAAGTACCAGATGTGGGTTACTGGCGCGGCAAGTTCGATGTGACCCATGCGTTCGCGACGCACGTTTGAGCGGGTTACTTCCACGCCACAGCGTTCACACACGATGCCTTTGAAGCGCACGCGCTTGTATTTACCACAGGCACATTCCCAGTCGCGGCTTGGACCGAAGATCTGCTCACCGAACAGACCGTCTTTTTCCGGCTTCAGGGTGCGGTAGTTGATGGTTTCAGGTTTTTTAACCTCACCGTGTGACCAGCTGCGGATGTCGTCCGCGGTGGCCAAACGGATTTGCAACTCGTTAAAACTCGTTCCTTCGAGCATTTTTCTCCCTAGTCTTTAGGATTGAAACTTGATGTAATTCTGCTTAAACTTCGTCGACAGAAGCGACAGGGTCTAGGCTGGTTGGAATGTTGATACCGAGATCTTCGGTGTCGCGGGCTGGTTTGCTGGTTTGTTCTACCAGTTGCACCGGTTTGCCGTCTGCGCCGAGCACTTCGACGTTGAGGCAGAGCGACTGCATTTCTTTCATCAACACGCGGAACGATTCTGGTACGCCAGGCTCCGGAATATTCTCGCCGCGTACGATTGCCTCGTAGACATCGACACGCCCCTGAATATCATCAGATTTCACGGTGAGCAGCTCTTGCAGTGCGTATGCGGCACCGTAAGCCTCGAGTGCCCACACCTCCATCTCACCGAAACGCTGACCACCGAACTGGGCTTTACCGCCGAGCGGCTGCTGCGTAATCATCGAGTATGGACCGGTGGAACGCGCGTGAATCTTGTCGTCTACCAGGTGGTGCAGTTTCAGAATGTACATGTAACCGACCGAGATCGGGTACGGGAATGGTTCACCGCTGCGGCCGTCGAACAACTGGGTTTTACCGGTTGAGTCGATCAGGCGCTGCCCGTCACGGGTTGGGGTGGTGGAGTCGAGCAGACCCGCGATTTCTTCTTCTGAAGCACCGTCAAATACCGGGGTGGCAACTTTTACGCCTGGTTCGGCGGAAAGCGCTTCGGCCGGCAGGTTTTTTGCCCATTCGGCAGCTGCGTCCACGTTCCAGCCCTGTTTTGCGATCCAACCGAGGTGGGTTTCGAGCACCTGACCGAAGTTCATTCGGCCCGGAATACCCAGCGGGTTTAGGATCACGTCGACCGGGGTGCCGTCTGCCAGGAATGGCATGTCTTCAACAGGTAGGATCTTCGAGATCACACCCTTGTTACCGTGACGACCGGCGAGCTTGTCACCCTCGGTGATTTTACGCTTTTGCGCGATGTAAACTACGACGCGCTGGTTGATGCCGCTGCCGAGCTCGTCGTCGCCGTCTTCGTCGCGTTCAAAAACCTTGACCGCGGTGACGGTGCCGGAAACACCGTGTGGAACGCGCAGCGAGCTGTCACGCACTTCGCGGCTCTTTTCGTTGAAGATGGCGCGGAGCAGGCGTTCTTCGGCGGAAAGCTCGGTTTCACCCTTTGGTGTTACTTTACCGACGAGGATGTCGCCCGGACGCACCTCGGCACCGATGCGCACAATACCGCGATCGTCGAGGTCTTTCAAAACGTCCTGTGAAGAGTTTGGCAGGTCGCGGGTGATTTCTTCTTTACCGAGTTTGGTGTCACGCGCGTCGATTTCGTACTCTTCGATGTGGATTGAAGACAGGGTGTCATCTTTTACCAGGTTCTGGCTCAGAATGATCGCGTCTTCATAGTTGAGGCCTTCCCACGGCATAAACGCCACGAGCAAGTTTTTACCGAGGGCGAGTTCACCGTTGTGGGTGGCTGGGCCGTCTGCGATAACCTCGCCTTTTTCAACCCGGTCGCCCTGGCGCACGATCACGCGGTGGTTGTAGTTGGTGCCCTGGTTTGAGCGGTCAAATTTGCGCATAAAGTAGCGGCTGTGAGTGCCGTCGTCGTTTGCGAGTTTTACCACGTCGGCTGAGACTTCTTCCACCACACCGGCTTTTTCTGCGGTGACCACGTCGCCCGCGTCAAGCGCCGCATAGCCTTCCATACCGGTGCCCACGAGCGGACTGTCAGACTGCACCAGTGGCACAGCCTGACGCTGCATGTTTGCACCCATCAGCGCGCGGTTCGCGTCGTCGTGCTCGAGGAACGGAATCAGCGAGGTTGCCACCGAAACCATCTGGCGCGGGGAAACGTCCATGTATTCGACGGTTTTGGAATCAACCAGGGTCACTTCCGAGCCGCGTGGACGGGCCAGCACCTGCTCGTCAAGGAAGACACCGTTTTCGTCCATTTTTGCGTTTGCTTGCGCGATCAGGAATTCGTCTTCTTCGTGCGCGGTCAGGTAGTCGATCTGGTCGGTTACTTTGCCGTCAACAACGCGACGGTACGGGGTTTCGATGAACCCGAATGCGTTGATGCGCGCGAATGTTGCGAGAGCACCGATCAGACCAATGTTTGGACCTTCGGGAGTTTCGATCGGACACATGCGACCGTAGTGAGACGGGTGCACGTCTCGCACCTCAACGCCGGCACGGTCACGGGACAGACCGCCAGGGCCGAGCGCCGAGAGACGACGCTTGTTGGTGAGGCCGGCCAGCGGGTTGTTCTGGTCCATAAACTGGGACAGCTGCGAGGTGCCAAAGAACTCTTTGATCGCGGCCAGCACCGGACGGGTGTTGATCAGCGTGTTTGGTGTGATCGCTTCGATGTCCTGGGTGGTCATACGCTCGCGTACAACGCGCTCCATGCGGTTAAGGCCCGTGCGCACCTGGTTTTGGATCAGCTCGCCAACCGCGCGGATACGACGGTTGCCGAAGTGGTCGATGTCGTCTACATAGAGGCGCACATCGATGTCTTTGCCGTCGCGTTTGCCTGGCATGTTTTCGTCGCCTG
>JAUNHM010000023.1:0-3899 GCA_030523945.1 Microbacteriaceae bacterium | reverse complement strand
ATTTAATGGTCGCAACCACGTCTTCAATGGTCAGGGTCGACTGGTCGATTGGTGCTTCCAGGCCGAGTTTGCGGTTGATCTTGTAGCGACCAACTTTGGCCAGATCGTAGCGTTTTGCTTTGAAGTAGCTGTTGTCCAGCAGGGCGCGGGCAGCTTCGATAGCCACCTGCTCACCCGGACGCTGCTTGCGGTAAATGTCTTTCAGCGCGTCTTCCTGGGTTTCGACGGTGTCGCGCTCAAGGGTGGCCGCGATCGACTCGTAGCCGGCGAACTCTTTCAAAATCTGGTCGCCAGACATGCCCAGCGCCTTCAAAAAGACGGTTGCGGACTGCTTACGTTTGCGGTCGATACGCACAGCAACCTGGTCGCGTTTGTCGATTTCAAACTCGAGCCATGCGCCGCGGCTTGGAATCACACGCGCGACAAACAGGTCTTTGTCGCTGTTTTTTTCTGGGGTACGTTCAAAATAAACACCCGGGGAGCGCACCAGCTGGGACACGATCACACGCTCGGTACCGTTAATAATAAAGGTACCTTTGTCGGTCATGATCGGGAATTCGCCCATGTAAACGGTCTGGCTCTTGATCACCTGGGTTTCTTTATTGGTGAAGGCGGCCTCAACATAGAGCGGCGCAGCATAGGTTTTGCCGCGTTCTTTACACTCGTCGATGCTGTATTTGTGCTCGTCGAGGATCGGGTTTTCAAAGGACAGCTCCATGGTTTGGCTGTTATCTTCGATCGGTGAGATTTCGGCAAAAATCTCTTCCAGACCGGAAGTTTGCGGCACATCTTCGCGGCCGGCAGCTTTTGCTTCTGCGGCACGCTGTTGCCAGCCTTCGCCGCCGATCAGCCAGTCAAAACTTTCTGTTTGCAGGGCAAGCAAGTCTGGCACGCCGATGGTGTCAGAAATCTTTGCGAACGAGAGTCGCGCGTGTTCGCGACCGTTTTTTGGTTTGTTGGGTGCATTATCTGCAGCAGCCAATGAGACCTACCTCCGTACGCCTGTGAGGGCTATTTTTGAGTCTTACCAGGGGTTTTAAGCGGTTTTGGGGGAAATAAAAGACCCGTAGTCTGTGGACTGACCAACCACTATATGAAGGCAGACTAATACCCTATAACCGCAAATATCCAGTATATACTATTTTGCTGAAAGTTTGCAAATTTATTTTTTTGCACCAGCGCGCCAGCGACTTTTTTTGGGTTCTGTAGCTGTATTTTCTGCCGACTGGCTGGTTTTTTCTTGTTGCGCCCGGGCTAGATCTGCCAGGTCGTTATCGATCAGGTCACGAATGCGTGTATCGCGGGTGCGTTGATATTCCGAGGTTTTGCCGCCTCCGTAGTATGGATGGGCAGCTCGGGTTTTCAGACTGTCGCCGATTTCTTGCCAGGCAAGTTCTAGGGCGGAGTTACCGATACTGCGGGTAACGGCATCATCTTCCGCCCATTTGCGCAGTTGGGCTGCAACTCCCTCATATACTTCTTTGCGATGCTGCAGGGTGGCAGTGTCGTCCACGCCATATTCGCTGTCGCCAGATCCGCTCCAGCCACGTTTTTTCACACCGGCGATGGTGCGTTCTGTGTTGGCTGCGTCGGTCAACCGTTCGTCGACCAGTTCACTAATCGCATTGCGCACCAGCACAGCAACTTTTTCGCTGTCGTAATCAATGTCACGCTTCAGCGCGTTCATAATGATTTCGTTTTTCACGGTCATGCGAATTGCCACGCGAGCGACCAGCATGCCCTGTTCCACTATTTCTGGCACGGGAGCCAGATAGTGTTGCGAAGTCGCCGAGTGGGAACCGGTTTTTTTACCGCGACCGCGGAAAAGTTTAAACCAGTTCACCACTCGGCTCCTTTCATCTTGTTTTACTTATGTCACACATTCTATGCGACGAAGGTTAACGTTTGGTTAACGAATGCTGAGTCTAGCGTACCCATTCCTGTGGCGGGTGCAGAGTGTCCTCTTCATTACCGCCTTCCGGATAGAAGTCGACTTCAGGTTTGCGCAGGTAAAATACCAGGGAAGCGAGCCAGCCACCCCAAATAATCAAGCCTGCAAACAGCATAAACAGCAGTGACTGGGTGTCCATTAGTTTGCTCCTTTCTGGGTCTGTTCTGCGATTGGCACTCGATTTGCACCAGTGGCGCGCAGATTTTTGAAGCCTACCGGCGGTTTAGCACCAGGCAGGTGCGGCCAAGGAATAAAGTCTGCCGGCTCTTTTTTCCACGGCACAAAGGTGAGCGCGATCGCAAAGACGACCATAAACGCGATCAGGCCCCATCCAAAAATACCCACATACCAAGCCGGGTAGCCTTCGTATGGTTTTTCCACCAGTTTCAAAATTACCTGCACGAGCATGAAAGTGATTACCGCCGGAGAGATCACGGTGATCAGCGCCTGCCAAATAAATCCGACTTTGAAAGTGGAAATAGCCGAAATGTGACGGGCAAGCTCGCCGCCGCGACGCATAATCACAGTGATCAAAACCAGACCGATAACGGCCGAGCCGACCACGCCGATGTTGTTTACAAAGTTGTCCACGGTGTCCAGTGCGGTGAGACCCGAAGTGGTCGCAAACAGGCCGAGCGAGATAATCGCAAAAACGATACCGAAGCCCCACACCACCTGAGCGCGGCTAATGCCGAACTTGTCAATAATCGCACCCACCACAGCTTCAAAAATCGAAACCAGTGACGAGAACCCGGCCAAAAGCAGCGAACCAAAGAACAGCGTGCCGAAGAGCGGAGCCATAGGCATCTGCGAAATAATTGCCGGGAAGGTAACGAACGCCAAAATCGGGCCGGAAATACCTTTAATTTCAGCTACTGGAATGTGCTGCTGGTGGGCCATAAAACCGAGCGCCGCAAAAACGCCAACACCCGCCAAAAGCTCGAACGCGCTGTTGCTAAAGGCAACCAAGACGCCTGAGCCGGACACGTTAGCGCGGCGTTTCTGGTAGGAGCTGTAGTTAAGCATAATGCCGAAAGCGATGGACAGTGAGAAGAAGATCTGGCCGTAGGCGGCGATCCACACGTCCGGTTTTGAAAGCACTTCAAGGTTTGGGGTAAAGAATGCGTTTACACCGTCGATTGCACCCGGCTGCAAAAGCGCCCCAATCACGAGCGCGCCGAAACTAACCAGCAGAGCCGGCACAGCGATCACGTTTACCAGCTGCAGGCCTTTTGAAACTTTACCGCTCATCACAACCATCGCCACCAGCCACACGATTGCGGTCGGAATAAACACTGACAGTGCGATCTGGGTTGTGAACGGGGCTTCTGCCACCTGCAGGTATTCTTTTATGAAGAAGTCTTGGGTGCTGCCGGTTTGGTTCCATGCGCCGTTAAAAGAGAACACGAAATAGCTGGCTGCCCAGCCAATAACTGCCGTGTAATACAGCACAATAAACGCGGAAATCAGCACCTGGAACCAGCCGAGCGTCTCACCGGTGCGGCCGGCTGCGCGACGGAATGCGAGCGGAGCGGAGCCGCGGAAACGGTGGCCGAGGGCGGTGTCAAAGAGGAGGATTGGGATACCCGCGGTAAGGAGTGCGACAATGTAAGGGATTAGGAACGCGCCACCGCCGTTTGTGTACGCTACGCCAGGGAAACGCCAGATGTTTCCCAAACCTACCGCCGAGCCGACTGCCGCGAAGATAAAGCCAAATTGGCCACTCCACTGCCCTCGCTCGGCAACTGCCTTAACTTTTGCCATTGTTTACCTCTTTTAGTTTTGTCACGCTCCTGCCGGATTGCAGCTGCGCCCACGCCTTTTAGCGTGCTATGAATAATACACCCATTCTCAACCGAAAACGCCGACAGTCACGCTTTTGTTATAAACCCTTTGAAGCGCTCTGGGTTTTGTTCCGATCAAAATATGAGAGGATATAAAACATGCC
>JAUNHM010000119.1 GCA_030523945.1 Microbacteriaceae bacterium | reverse complement strand
TTTACTTTTGAAATAAACGGCTAAAACTACCTCATAAAGCGGCAAAAAACCGCGTAAAATCAAGCCTCACAATGTAAATTAGCGCGAAACGCCGGGGTGTTGCAGAATTTGCGATTTTGATAATATGAAAATATGTTTTCAGATCAAAAAAATGCGTTGCGTGTTGCTGCTTCGGCGGGCACGTTTTATACGCATATATCGGCAACGCACGCCGAACAAAGTCTGAAACGATCTAGGCACGGTGCGCAGCTAAAAATAGCCGGCGGCCATTCTAAACAGGTGTTGCGCTCGACAATATATATTTTGACGGAGCCTGCCACAGCTAAATAACGTTCCTGATATTTCTTAAATACCGTGTTCGTTTCTGCCGCAAGTTGCGCGGTAGGCGGTGCTCCGTTCTCGCCTTATCGGCGATCCCGCGAAACTAATCGCGCAATTCTTTAATCTTTAACTTTAAACTTTATTCTCAAACTCACCAGAAAGGGAGTGAAATGAAACTAGACCTGTACTGCCCAAACAAATATGCGGCAAAACTAGGCGAATATGTTATGCCAGATGCGACCTACACTGATGCTCCCGCGCAGGTTTTGTTCAGTGCTCAGGCAGATGCCAGTCTGCACCCTGTGGTGATTTTGGACGGCGCTGATGAACTGGTCGGGTTTTTCTGTGTGCAAACGGGGCCTGGGCCGGCACGTTACGGCTATTACAACGACAACTATGCGCTGGTGCGCAGTTTTTCTGTTGATCAGCGCTATCGCGGTCGCGGCTATGCTTCACGCACAATGGAGCAGCTTTTCGAGTTTGTGAACGAGCGGATTTGCGAGCGTGTGAGTAACCTGGTTTTGGCGGTAAACGAGCAAAACCTGGCAGCACAAAAAGCTTATGCCCGTGCCGGTTTTGCGATTGTGCAAAGCGGGGTTGCCGGACGGGTTGGTGACGTGTATATTATGGAAAAAATCAAGCCTGCCCCGATCACTATCGAACCTTGCCCGTCAATTGCGGAGCGGGTTGGCGCGCAGCTGAGTGCCGGTTTCGGAGCGTTCCTGGACAGGTCTGTTTTGCAAAACCAGCAAGTTTGCGCCTAAATCAATTTGTGCTTTAGAAACTAATGATATCCGCCTAAAGCATTGACGATTGCCGCGGCAACTAGCGGGCCGATAATCGGAGTGAGAAAAAACGCAAAAACAGACACGACCGCTAAACCCTTTGCATTGCTTTTTGCTTTTTCGCGCTCATCTTCGCTGTAGGTTTCGTCGCCTGCAATATAGATTTGAAAGAACATTAGCGACACCATGAAAGTAAGCGGCAGCGGTACTAGCGCAAGCGTCATCAGCACACTGTGTTCGTCGTTCACGATATTTATAATGAGCATAAACATGGCGATAGGAGCCGCCAAAAGCAGGAAAAACACGGGCTTATTTTGAGAAAGCCCCTTGAAAGCAAGCCCGAAAACTGCTGCAAAACCAAAGACAAAGGGGAGGGACGGTATGAGCGCTCCCAAAATTTGAGGGAATAATACTTGTACATTCATGGCGGAAAGTCTAACAATGCGGCAAAATCTTTGGCTGGGAAAGATAAGAACTCCTGATGAGCGAGCGTGTTGCACCGATTTTGGCAGCAAGATGCGGCAGGGCGATGCGCAGGTTGTTCGGATTTTAAGCGTTTTTAGGGGCAGATTAAATGTTGCTGCTTACGAGTATGATTTTAATGATAGAAATGACGTGACTGTTTTATCGGCGTAACTGAAGTTTTAACTCGAGGAAAAGCGATAGAATGGTTGTATTGGTTAAAATTTTAAGGAGTAGTAGTGTCTGACGGCTTTGCCCTGTTTACCGACCGGAATGTGGTCGCCATGCGTGTTAATGGCGAACTGCGTGATTTGGCGCACCAGGTTGCCGAAACAGACACAGTGGAGCCAATCACCATCGACTCGCCTGACGGGCTGAACATTCTGCGCCACTCAGCAGCGCACGTTTTGGCGCAGGCGGTGCAAAACATCAACCCTGAGGCGAAACTTGGCATTGGACCACCGGTGCAAGACGGCTTTTACTACGATTTTGACCCGGAAAATGCCTTTACTCCGGAAGATTTGAAAGCGATTTCGCGCGAAATGCAAAAAATTGCCAAACAGGGGCAGCGCTTTGTGCGCCGGGTTGTGACCGAAGACGAAGCGCGG
>JAUNHM010000022.1 GCA_030523945.1 Microbacteriaceae bacterium | reverse complement strand
ACGATACTTGTCATACTGTTTTAACGCTAGCGAACCATCAGATGACATGCCCTCACGCAGCGGAGTAGATGCTGTTCTAGATTTGCGCTGGTAATATTATGGTAGTGTTCAAACATCGCCTAACCCTCAAACATTTAAATTAGTTTCAACATCTTTTGCCGGTTACCGGTTTTAGAAACATCTGATTGTAAGGCGGTAGTTGCTTTAACGCTGCCACTACTGACTGAGAAAGATAAACAATGACCCAAAAATTTATGTCACGCGCTGAAGTCGCAGAATATATTGGTGTGCAGCCAGGAACCCTCGACCGTTACAAGCTGCCCGAGCCTGACGCAATAATTGGCCGCGCACGTGGCTGGTTGACTGGCACGATTGATAAGTGGAATGATGAACGTCCCGGGCGGGGGAATTGGCGCAAACCGGTAGACGGCAGCGAATAACTATAGCGCGCACAGTATGGATGTCAGACAACGAACGGTCAATAAAACTTGCACCGGGTTTTCCCTGGTATATCAGGGTGCTGCCAATATCCGGCCACCTTTTCAGATTCTCCCGCGACTCGGGGTTTTCTGTTAACGCATTTATTTTTGTCTATGCTGCGCGCAAAATATCGGCAGGAATTTCCACATCGTACATAAGAGCAGAACGCAGGCAAAAAATTTCGATTTCTAACCAATCCTTTTAGTTTTAGCTTCAGCAACATCTATAGATAGCAGCTCGCCACTATACTCAGGAAGGCGCGGCGCTAGATACTCGGCCATGCGTCTTACCCGCTTTTCCCAGCTATTTCCCTTTTCCATATTTTGATTATACGATTATCCTGTAAATGTGCGGGTTATGTTTCGGCTAGCAGCAAATGGTCAGGCACTTGCACCTTATTCAATAGTGCGCTCGAAAGGCACATGTTTTCGGCTTCGAGCATTTCATAATAGTTTTCAGCGTTTGCAAACGTGCCCTCTATATAGTCGAGGTCAAGATCAGGAACTTTGTCTGCTAGAAAGTCGATTAGCCTTTGGATCCTTTCTTTGAAGCGTTTTGTTGTTGCGTCCATGTTTCCATTATAAAGTTATGCTGCTATATGCCAGTCAATCGGAAACACGGAGCCTATCAAGACACCCTATAATGTCAGGGTCTTGCGTTGCCTCAGCCTGCTCTTTAGCTTTAACAAACAATTCCTCACTTATCGGCGTATTGTGTTTAATCAATCCGTTCAACGTAAGTTCTAGTATGAAATCATCACCGATTTGCTCATGCAAGTACGGGTATTCACTAACATCTACACCAGTGCGCGCCACAATATTAACTAACGCTGAAAGCGTCGGATCAGTGATTGCCATAGCATTATCTTATCACTCTTACAAGTGAACGCTTCTCAAAGCTCCAATTACAGTTCACTAACGGCTTTGCAGCGGCGATATTCACGGGTAAAACTGGGCATACAGAAAACCCCTCTCAACCAACACGGTCAAGGGGTTTATGTAGAAAATCTAGGTTATGCTACCAGGCGTATATCATTAAGAATAGGAATCTTGTAAAGCAACTGTTCCTCTTCGCCTGTCTCATCGTAAGCCGCAAACTCTTTACACTGAAGCCATGTTTTGCGTGGCAAAGGCAGATTATCGTTGGCTAGCCCATGTAAAACAGCATTATATATATCGTCATAGCCATCGTATTCGCAGGTTTCATGCATATAAGAAAGGTCATCGCCAATAGCTGACTGATAGTAATCAATCAGCTCGTTAGTAAAGGCCTTAAACTTTATCTGAACATTCATGTTCATATTATATTTTTTTTTTTGGTAGGAAGCCCTGAATTTATAAAATAAGCGTAGCCTGTTGAGGTTTCTTTGCGCATCCAGGATAAAAAGGTAATTATTTTTGGTCCAGCCGCCTCAAAAATCGTCATCATAAACGATTCCTGCTTTTAGTCATCTAGGATCGGAATAGCCAGCAAATCATCAAGCTCGTCACCTTCAACATAGCTTCTGCACTGCTCCCATAAATCACGCGGCAACGGAATAGTCGCAGTAGAAAGCCCGTGTAAGGTATCCGCGAACATTGCATCGTAGCCGTCCTGCTCACAAACCTCATGCATATATGTCAAGTCAGCACCAGTCACGGTCTGATGGTAATCAATCAGTTTCGTTGTCAGCGCTCGAAACTCCTCATGCATTTCCATACTTGACATACTACCCTGATTTTCCTACAAGTAAGAAGTATGCAATGCGGAAACTGCCTGTTACACTATCGACTAAGCGAGAAAACTTAGGTCTCATTGGGTCGAGCTGGCATCAGAACCCCAGATTTTCCCTAGAGATTTACTTAATCGTTTCAGACCAAGCCGTTATGGCGTATCCTCAAGGATCGGAATTCTGAGCAAATCCTCCATCTCCTCGCCTGTTTAATCCTCAGAAGCATACTCTTTGCCGTGCTCCCATATTTTGCGGGGCATTGGCGTTCCACTGTTAGCCAAATCATGCAGCATTGAGCCAAACACAAAATCGTAACTAACTTTTTCACACAGATAAAGCATCTCTGACACATCAATATCGCCTACTCGGTTCTGGTAAGTCAACAGCCCCAAGGTCAACTTCTTAAAATCAGAACTCATTTCCATAACAGATATTATGTTTCATAACGTAAAAGGCTGTCTGGAATTTGGATTCTGCTTAACATTGCAGTAATTAGGCACATGTTTTCAACATGCATAAACTCATTAGATGTTTCAGCATCTACAAAAACACCCTCAATAAAATCAAGGTCATATTCAGATGCCTTATCTGAGAGGAAATCAAGAATAGATTTTACTCTTGCCCTGTATTTTTCTGTTTTTGTATCCACAATTCTATTATATCAAATCTAATGGTGGGGAACATGGAAGTTATCTTATGCACTGGTTTTGCCTATGACATTGATTCTGAGTAAATAGTCTCTTGTTGTCCCAGCCATGTTTTCCTGACTTTCCCGTGATTCCGGGGTTTTCCCAGTGTTTTCTAGGGGAGTAGCTGGTTTTTGACCTTGCTGCGAATACCCCCTGTTTTATATTTTTTGTGTGTATTTTGTGCCCACAAAATCGTTTTATATTTTCTAAAATCTGCATTAATTTTATGCGTGCGGGGAATTGTGTGTCTAGTATCGAAAATGTGCTGTGTCGAGTTCAGTTTTTGGGTAACTTGCTGCCCCCGGTTTAGGTTGGAAGTTTATGGGTAATTTTGTGGGGCCTGTCAGGTTTTGGTCGGGCTGGTTGGCAGTTTTGTGGATTTGTTTGCTGTAGATAAGTTGGCGTTTTGCCGGTAATTTGGACCGGTTTTATCGTGTGGATAAACGAGACACGCCGGGTTTTGTGCGGTTTTGGGGCTGGATTTGGGTTTTGGTCCGGGTTTGTGTAAAATTGATTGAGTTGCGGTAATTATTTACGGCGCAAGGCCCCATCGTATAGCGGCCTAGTACGCCGCCCTCTCACGGCGGTAACGCGGGTTCGAATCCCGCTGGGGTCACAAACACAAAAATCCTCCGATTTTCGGGGGATTTTTGCTTTCTAAATCCTATGCGCGCTAGCAGGTTTCTTTGACAGTTGCGCTGTGAGGCGTTTAGGGGAGCGCCGGCACTGCACGCACAGGCTTGCTGATGCGGGTATCGAACTGGGTGCTGGCGAGTTTGCGCTCCGTGAGTGTCAGTAAATCGAGCACATCGTTGCTTTGGAAGAGGGCGATGCCTTGCGGCTTGGTTTTTTCGAGCACACCCGCCTCGGCCAGCTCGTCGAGCGCTTTCAACGCTGCCTGCGGGCTGCAACCGTAAACCCTGGCTGCAGTGCGCGGCGTCAAAACTGGGGTTGCTGGCAGGGAATGCAGAATCTGTGCGGTTACAGAATCTGCTCGCAGTGTACGGGTAAACCCCGCATCCGTGCGATATGCATTCAATCGTCCTCGCCACTGTTCTCGCAAAAATCCAAGCTGCTCCGCCAGTATCCCAGCTTGCTCCGCAGCTAAAATCACGGCTTTCGCAAAAACCTCAATCCATTCGTTCTGTGCCTCTTGACATTCAGCGCCCCCTGGCTCGCCAGTGTAGCGGAAAGTTGAAAGCGCCCTAATGTATTGCTCCCGCCGCGTACTCAAAATCAGGCTGACGGGCAGTATCGCGCCCGTGGTAGCCCCGCGTCTGCTGAAAACTGTGTGAATCAGGGCGCGCCCGACACGTCCGTTGCCGTCGATAAACGGGTGAATCGTCTCAAACTGGGCGTGCATCAGCGCCGCCTGCACTATCGGTGAGTGTGCCACTCCGCTCAGATATTTTGCCAGGTCATCAAGCAGTTCTGGCACACGTTCAGGTGCCGGCGGCACAAAATCCGCGTCCAGCGGGGTGCCATAAACCCCAATCCAGTTCTGCATTTCGCGAATGCCATGTAGCTCTGGCTCGCCGGCAAGCAGCGCTGCCTGTAGCCGCACAATGTCATCCCCCGTTACTTCTGGCTTATCAGTTAGCTCGTTGTGTGCGGCGGTGACGACTGTAATGTTATTGGCGACCAGCTGTGCGAGTTCTTTCACTCGAGGCATCGTTTCGTTCTGGCTGAGTTCTGCGACCGCGATCTGCTTTGGTGATGGCGCCACGCCCTCGATGCGTGACGATGCAATTGCTTCTGAGCGCAGTAGAAACCGTGATAGTGCTGCTAAATCGTTGGGATCACCGGGGATGTTTTGCAGTGCGCGCTCTGCTTCCCAGACAATTTGGGCGGTTTCCTCTGTGAGGTTAAGCTGCGTATTTTCAAGAATGTCTGGCACATAGCTTTGATATTCCCCGCTGCGACGTAGTCGCGCCGGCATGCCGCTCTCAAATCGGGACTGCCAGATTTGTGTTTCCCAAAATGCCATTGCGGTCTGCCTTTCTTACGTTTATTTCTGCGCTTAATGATACTATCCTGCCTTGCTAAACAACTTTAGCACTTAAAATTGTTAAAAGTGCAATCAAAACAATTTTAAGGCTTAAACTTGTTGCGATACTTGTTCCCAGCAAAGATAGTCATATAATAAAAATATGGAAGCCGGATCTAGGCCTGAGAATGTTGAACAGTATCTGAGCAGAAAAGAGCACGTTATGCGGTTGGTGGATCAGATAAATGAAAAATGTCACGATGTTTCACTGGTTGACTACGTAACGTTTGACGCCTGGGATGCAAAAAATAAAATTGACTGGCTAGAAGTTGAAATTCAGTGTTTTCGAATTGCGGCGATATATGGAATAGCTCTTGATATCGACATAGTTAGCGTCGGAGGCGCATTAAGTAGCGTCAATGATGGCATAAAGCTGGATCAAGAAACTGAGCAATACAAGGTTCGGGTGCAGAAGATTCTAGACTTTATTAAAAGCCGTGGAGTCAGCAGTAAGACCAGCACAGATTTTGAATATATCGAAGATCGCTTTCCTAACGCAGACGAATACTACGAGTTTGTTCGCTTCGAAAATATGCTTCTGACGTTTGCAATTAAAAAGGGCATCGATATTCCAGATAATTTATTGGCGTTTTCGTAACACAAATAGCTAAATGTTTCATTGAACTGTTAGGAATTTCCGAACAGTTGGCGCAGTGGCGAGTTTACAGCTCAAGAAAATCACGCAGCCAGACGCTGATTTTGTCCATATCCTGTGCGGTGGCGGAGCCGATGTAGCCCGCTAGGCGGTCGCGGGTAATGGTGCGGGGCTGCTCGGTCATTGCGAAAGTTGGCTTATTTAGCGTGGTGACGCCAGTTAGGCGAATGTGGTTTGGCCAGCCGCGGTCGTTCGTGGTGCACGGCACGATAATCGCGAGAGTATCGGCCTGTTCTAGGAACAGATCGCTGGCGATCACCAGCACTGGTCTGCGCCCAGCTTGCTCGCGCCCGCGCACAGGGTCGAGTTCCGCCCAGAATAGATCGCCGCGCCTGATTTCCTGCACTAGCTGAGCCTGTCGCACTCGGCAAACTCGTCCCAGTAACCCTCATCAGCTGACCTGAATGCGCGTCCAAACTCCGCCATCCGCTGCTGGCGATGCCATCCCTGCAACAGGTCATCAATAAATGCCGCGGCGCTCAATCCTTGCTCTTTCGCTGACTCGTTGATGCGGTCGCGCAGATCGCTGGAAACTTTAATCGTGGTTTGCATACACTTAAGTATACATTAATGTATACGTTGTATCCCTAAAATCCTGGGCAATCTGCCGGTCGAAATAACAAAGAATCCCCCGATATGGTCAGCAGGCGCGGGCGAGTGAAACGCGAAATTTTGGGGATTGCGGGAATATGTGACGAAAAATGAGGGGGTTGCGCTCTAGGTATTTGGTGAACTAGAGCGCAACCTAGCGATTACTCCTCATCGGAAGGCTTAGCTTGCGACAGTACAGAACCGGCAAGTTTCTTGGTCAGCTCGCTGGTCTCTTCGCTGTTGAGAGCCTTGGCAGCAACAGAAGCAACTTCCTCTGAGCTCTGCTTGGTGTTTTCTTCAGACATTTTGGCACCTCCTTTCGCTTCTTATTGTATTGTCAAACTCTTAATGCCAGCTGAAAAACGCCAGACAACACACAACTAAAACTGCGTGTTAGTCTTGCAATGCTGGCGCCACAAATGCTACTGGTGTCACAATACTTCAGCTCGTTTTCGCTAACCTTGCCGGCTGCGATTAGTCACGTTAGTTTCTGAGGAATTTTGGATTCAGCTGTTTAACGAAAGTTTACCTGTCTGTAACCAAACTCGGAGGTTATTTTCAGGGCGGTTTGATAGGCTGGAAGCGTAAGAAAATGATACGGTGAAAGCCTAAATTCAAAGGAGATGAAAATGCATATTTTTAGTCAGAAAAATCCGCTTGATGAGTTGCCGATCGCGTCGTGGGTCGGATGGGCTGTCGCGGCTCTGTTCATTCTAATCCTGCTGCGCAACACCTTTTATATCGTGCGCACCAGCGAAGCCGCCATTATCGAGCGACTGGGTAAATTTAACCGTGTCGCACATGCCGGTTTCAACATCAAAATCCCGTTCATCGATACCATTCGCTCCCGCATTAGCCTGCAGGTGCAGCAACTCAACGTCGACGTGGAAACCAAAACCAAAGACAACGTGTTTGTGCGCATTCCCGTCGCAGTGCAATACCAGGTAGTGCAGGGGCGCGAGCGCGAATCATTCTACTCGCTCGCACATCACCAGCAGCAGATCGTCGCATACGTGCAAGACAATGTGCGCTCATCGGTTGCGAACATGCCGCTTGACGACTCATTCTCGTCAAAAGACACCATCGCCGCAAACGTGGCAATGTCACTGCGCGACAATATGGCCGAATACGGTTGGAACTTCGTAAACACGCTGGTCACCGACATTCGCCCGGACGAGCGAGTGCGCACCTCGATGAACTCGATCAACGCCGCACAGCGTGAGCGTGAAGCTGCAATCGCCCAGGCAGAAGCTGAAAAAATCCGCGTCGTGAAAGAAGCCGAAGGTGCCGCCGAAGCGAAAAAACTCCACGGACGCGGTGTTGCCGACCAGCGTAAAGAAATCGCTGAAGGTCTGGCCACACAGTTCAGAATGCTGCGTGAAGTAGGGGTGCAGCAGTCACCAGAAATGCTGATGCTGATGACCCAGTACCTCGACACCATGACCGACGTTGCCTCACGCAGCCGCGCATCGGTAATGTTTATGCCGTCAAACCCGGGCGGCATGAACGAGCTGATCGAAGGCATGCGCAACACCATCCTCAGCGCAGATCTGCTCGACGCATCAAAAAACGCCAGCGGGGCGCAGCATCGTGGTGGCGTGCAGCGTGACGACCTAAACTAGCGATTTACACAATAAAAATGTGAGCGTAAGGAAATCCCGACGCTCACATTTTATTTACACGGAGACTTACTTTTTAAGCCGCAGCAGCCCCGTAATGAGGCTCCTGACGCTTAAACCAGCCAACCACCAGCATAGTTACCGGCGAAAGCAGCAACTCCACCGCAGTTTTATAAACAAAACCGATCAGCAAATAGTTCAGGAACTGCTCAAAAGAAGTAATCCCGATCACGCTAGCCGCAATTGCGCAAAAAATCAGCGTATCCAAAAACTCGCCCACCACGGTCGAAGCAGCAATACGCGCAAACAAGCCGCGCTCACCGGTCTTCCGCTTCATTAAAGTGAGCAAAAACGCGTTCACAGTCTGGCCAACCAAAAAACCAAGCAGCGAACCGAGCACAATCAAAGGCACCGGACCCAAAGTGCGCTCCAAAGCATCCTGACCATCATACTCAGCCATACCCGGCAACACAATAATCACCCAGTAGCAGGCGGCAGCAAAAATACTCAGCGCAAAAGAAGTGATAATCGCGCGCCGCGAAGCCTTAAAACCGTAAACTTCACTGACCACATCACCAACAATATAGGCGAGCGGGAACAAGAAAAACCCGCCATCAGTAATAATCTGACCCAGCACCGGCACGCCATCAAACACGACACCCTTCGAGCCACCAATATTAGACAAAATCAGCACAACAGCCATAACCGCAACCAAAATCGGGTAAATACCGCTGCCAATCGGGCTAAAACGCGCCTGCGCCTCGGCCCCCTGAACGCTGTGAGAAGAAGACATAAAAATCCTTTTATTTTTGTAGAAAATAGATGAAAACGCGGCACGGCGTTGCCACGGCCTCTACGACCTCGCTGCGCGCCCGCTGCCCCGGACGGTGCCTGCACTGCAATTTTGCCACACCATTTCGCGTACTCCCAGCAACAAATCCGAAAATAGCGTAAAATTAAGGAGATAGTTAGAAGGAGTTAAATTGATCTTGCAATTGCACACACACGCCACCCCGGATCAAGGCAGTGTTTTGCCAGTCGAGTTTATGACCGGCTCGATTATTGTGCTGGTGGCGATTTTGTGCATCGACCTGCTGCTGATCATCAAACGCCCGCACATTCCGACTATGCGCGAATCTGCGATTTGGGTGGGGATTTATGTTGCGCTGGCACTCGTTTTTGCCGGGCTGATGTTTGCGATCGGCGACGCCAAACACGGTTCCGAATTTTTGGCCGGTTGGCTCACGGAATATAGCCTATCGGTCGACAACCTGTTTGTTTTTGTGCTGATTATTGGCGCGTTTAAGGTGCCGGAAAAATATGTGCAGCGCGCGCTGATGATCGGGATCGTGCTGGCGCTGATCTTCCGCGGCATCTTTATTTTGGCCGGAGCCGCGCTGATTTCGCAGTTTAGCTGGGTGTTCTATATTTTCGGTGCCTGGCTGGTTTACACCGCGATTAAGCAGGCTATGAGCGGTGAAGAAGACGTGGAAAAAGAGGGCGTGATGGTGCGGCTGGTGCGGCGCTGGTTCCCTTACGTTGATAAATTCCACGGCGGCAAACTCACCGTGGTTGAAAACGGCAAACGACACATCACGCCGATGCTGCTGGTTTTGTTTGCGCTCGGCTCGACCGACCTGCTGTTTGCGCTCGACTCGATCCCGGCAATTTTCGGCATTACGCCAGACCCGTTTATCGTCTTTACCGCCAATATTTTTGCGCTAATGGGGCTGCGTCAGCTGTACTTCTTGCTGGGTGGTTTGCTCGATAAACTCGAGTATTTGCACTACGGTATCGCCGCAATTTTGGGCTTTATCGGTGTAAAACTGGTTTTGCACGCCATCTCACACAACGAATTGCCGTTTATCAACAATGGCGAGCATATAAATGTGTGGACTCCAGACACCTGGACTTCGCTCGGATTTATTGTTGTGTCGATGGTCGTTGCCACAACCGCGAGCGTGATTAAAATGCGTCGTGACGCTCGCGCAGAAAAACAAAACCAGACCGGCCGATAAACGCATTTACAAGCGCCACACCCCAGCCGCTTGCAGAATAAATTCAAAATAGGCGAGTAAAATAGCGCATATACGAACGCATTAAAGCGAGGAAATTTTGAGCAAAGATAAAGAAACCGCAGGACTAAAACACCACGCGCTGCAAGCAGGGCAGCATGTGGGGCTGACTGCTGACGAAATTATCGTCAACGGTGGGCGGCCACTGCAGGGGCGTATCTCTGTGCGCGGGGCAAAAAACCTGGCGACTAAGGCAATGGTTGCCGCGCTTTTGGGTAACAGCACCAGCACTCTGCGTGCCGTGCCAAATATTTCCGATGTGCGTGTGGTTGCGGGCTTGCTGGCGTTGCACGGCGTGATCATTACCCGCGGCGAGAGCGGCGTATGGTATCTTGACCCGTCGAATGTGGAGCGGGCACACATGGCAGATATTGACGCCCACGCTGGCTCTTCTCGCATTCCGATCCTGTTTTGCGGGCCGCTTTTGCACCGGCTTGGCGAGGCTTTTATTCCAGATTTGGGTGGCTGCCGCATCGGTGACCGGCCTATCGATTTCCACCTTGACGCTCTGCGCCAGTTCGGTGCCGTGATCGAAAAATTGCCGACCGGTATTAGCCTAACCGCGCCAAACGGCCTAAAAGGTGCGAACATTGAGCTGCCTTACCCGTCTGTGGGGGCAACCGAACAGGTGCTTCTGACCTCGGTGCTCGCGGAAGGGCAGACGGAGCTGCGCAACGCTGCAATCGAGCCGGAGATCATCGATCTGGTTTGTATTCTGCAAAAAATGGGTGCAATTATCACCATCGAGCCAAACCGGGTGATTTTTATCGAGGGTGTAAAAGAGCTGCGAGGTTTCGATCACCGCGCAATTTTCGACCGCAACGAGGTGGCCAGCTGGGCAGCTGCCGCGCTCGCGACAAAAGGCGACATTTTTGTGGAGGGTGCACAGCAGGAAGAAATGATGACCTTCCTCAACGTTTTCCGCAAAGTTGGCGGCGATTTTGAGGTGAGCGACGACGGCATTCGCTTCTGGCATCCGGGCGGTGAACTCAAGCCTGTGATGATCGAAACTGACGTGCACCCGGGCTTTATGACCGACTGGCAGCAGCCGCTCATTGTCGCGTTGACCCAGGCAGAGGGCGTTTCCACCGTGCACGAAACCGTCTATGAAAACCGACTCGGCTTCACCAATGCGCTCAACCAGATGGGCGCGCAAATTGTGGTGCACGAAACCGGGCTAGCAGACGGTGCCCGTCGCGTAAAAAGACGCGAATTTGAACAGGCGGCTGTGATCACCGGCCCAACCAAACTGCACGCAGCAGACATTGAAGTGCCCGATTTGCGAGGCGGCTTCAGCTATTTGATCGCCGCGCTAATGGCCGAAGGCGCCAGCAGAATCAGTAACATCGGGATTATTGCACGCGGCTACGAAAACTTTATTCCAAAACTGCGCCAGCTCGGTGCAGACATTATTTATGAAGGCTAAACTCGCATTGCGTGCTTTAAGGCAATTTCTGAGAGGGGGAAGTGCGAGAAATGACAGAAGCTGTGAAAACTGTTGAAACTGTGAAGCTGCGCGCTAGAACCTCGCCAGAAAAACGCAAACCATCATTTTTTTGGGTGGTTGTGCCGATCGTAGTGCCGTCTTGGTCGTTGTTTGCGCGATATCGTATAACCGCAGAAACAGAGCTGCCTGTAACCGGACCATTCATTCTTTCCCCAAACCACATTAGCGAAGTTGACCCGCTGGCCACCGCAGTTGGCGTTTGGAAACTCGGGCGTCTGCCGCGATTTATGGCAAAAGCGAGCCTGTTTCGCGTGCCTGTGCTGGGCTGGGTGATGCGCGGAACCGGGCAAATTCCGGTAAATCGACCAAAAAAGCGTGCAAATAAAGAGGTCGAAACCGGCGAAAGCTCCGAAACCGGCGAGGTAGCTGTTGTGGCAAACAGTGAAACTGGCCCTGCCGCAAACGAGCAGCAGAGCGTAAAAGGCGCTAAAAAAGAGGCGAGAAAAGAAGCAAAAGCCGGTCGCAAAAAACGCAGCATGACCAAGCGGCTGGCCAAACGCGCACGACGTCTGCGTGAAAAATTTAAACGACGCGACCCGCTGGGAGCCGCCGAACAACTGATCGCAAAACAGGGCGGAGTCATTGTTTATCCGGAAGGCACTCTCACGCGCGACCCTGACCTGTGGCCGATGCGCGGCAAAACCGGGGCTGTAAAACTCGCGCTTGAAAGCGGCATTCCGCTGTATCCGATGGCACACTGGGGCGTGCAAAAAATCATGCCACGCTACGGCAAAATCAACTTTTGGGGCAGGAAAACACTGAAAATCGCAATTGGTGAGCCGCTCGACCTGAGCCGTTTTAGCGGAAAAACGATTACCCGCGAACTTTTGAATGAAGCAACCGAGCAGCTGATGAGCGAAATTACCCGACTGCTTGAAGGGCTGCGCGGCGAAAAAGCGCCAGGCGAACGCTGGAACCCAAACGCCCACAACCAGAGTGAAGTAGGGCGATTTGCGTAACCAAAAAATCAAAGCAGCCGTGGTCGGGGCGGGCAGCTGGGGCACTACTTTTGCAAAAATTTTGTGCGATGCGGGCACCGAAACCGTGATTTGGGCGCGCAGGCACGAAGTCGCCGACGAAATCAATACCAGCAACCGCAATTCCAAATATTTGCAAGGTATAAATCTGCCGCGTGACCTGCGAGCAACTTCAGATTTAGAAGAGGCGGTTTCTGGCGCGCAGCTTGTTTTTTTAGCGTTGCCCTCCCAAAGTATGCGCGAAAATCTGCTAAATATTGCGCCATTTTTGCGGGATGACGCGATTTTGGTCAGTTTGGTAAAGGGTGTGGAAAAACAGACAAATCGGCGCATGTCGCTGGTGATTTCCGAGGCGCTGGAGTGGAGTCTCGACCAGGTTGCGGTGGTGAGCGGGCCGAACATTGCGTTGGAAATCGCAAAAGAGCAGCCGACCGGGGCGGTGGCTTCTTGCTCTGACGAAAACGTGGCGCAGCTGGTGGCTAAAGCGGCAAGCGCGTCGTATTTTCGCATGTTTACCAACACCGATGTGATCGGCACAGAACTTGGCGGCGTGCTAAAAAACTTGATCGCGCTGGCGATCGGTATCGTCGACGGGGTTGGCTATGGCGAAAATACTAAAGCCTCGATTATCACCCGCGGACTTGCCGAAATGACCGATTTTGCGGTTGCTTCCGGCGCGCAACCGAGTACAATGATCGGACTTGCCGGGCTTGGCGACCTGATCACAACCTGTCAATCTCCGCTCTCACGCAACTCGACCGCCGGGAGGCTGATCGGGCAGGGATATTCGATTGAGCAGACCCGGGAAGCAATGAACCAGGTCGCGGAAGGAATTTCGTCGATCGAGCCTGTGCTGCAGCTGGCGGCCGCGCGCGACGTGCAAATGCCGATCGTGGAGCAGGTAAAAATGGTGCTTGAGGGTAAGATGAAACCGCGCGAACTGGCGCCGCATTTGGCCACCGAAGACGACGTGCCAAAGCCGGAGGTCGAGATGATTGGCGGGGGTAGGCTGGGATTTTTCCAGCGTGTGCGCGGCTTGTTTGGCAGCTCGGCAGAAGGGAAAAAATAGTGACTGCGGAAAATTTGTGCGAAAATGCGGTTGAGACGCTGGCTACGGCAGTGCCGGCGAACGTGCCGAGCATAAAAATGAGCGAGGCAGAGTTTGCGGCTCCTGAGAGCACGGGCAAAATCACCGTTGCGGTGCTGTTTGGTGGGCGTTCGAGTGAACACAGCATTAGTTGCGTAACTGCGGCTGGTTTTTGCAAAAATATTGACCGTGAGCGCTATGATGTGGTGCCGATTGGGATTACAAAAGACGGCGAAATGGTGCCGGTTGCGCCAGAAACCATCGCTGCGTATTCGCTGGAATCCCGCCCGCTGCCCGAGGTAAAGGCGAACAGTGAGCGCTTTTTGTGGCCTTTTTCAGCCAGCGACACCACCCTGCGCCGGTTGGATGCTAACGGCGCTGTGCACGAGGTAGCAAAGCTTGATATTGTCGTGATTATGATGCACGGGCCTTGCGGCGAAGACGGCACTGTGCAGGGGTTGTGTGAGTTGGTCAGTCTGCCATATGTCGGCTGTGGTGTGCTGGCCTCAGCCCTGTGTATGGACAAACATGCGCTGAAAGTGACGCTGGCAGCGGCCGGGGTTGCGGTTGCCCCGTGGAAGCGCCTAACTCTGGCGGAATATCGCGCAAATCCGGGTCTGGTTGTGGGCCTCGACGAAGGGCTGGAATATCCGCTATTTGTTAAGCCTTTGCGTGCCGGGTCGAGCGTGGGCGTGACCCGCGTCACCGAGCAAGCGAGGCTTAAGGCCGCGTTAGAGGTGGCTTTTGCCGAAGATCACATTGTTCTGGTAGAAAGTGGCATCACCGGCCGCGAGGTAGAGATTGCGGCGATTAGCGGCCGGGCTGGCGAGCCTGTACGACTGTCTGACGTGATCGGCGAGATCGTCTTCACCGGTCGGGATTTCTATGATTTTGAGTCAAAATATTTGGGGGAGCCGGGCGCCGACGTGGTGATCCCGGCAAAGGTCACTGAGCAGGAATATGCGGCTGTGCGCGAAGCTGCGGCGCTCGCATATAGCGCGGCTGGTTGCGAGGGTTACGCCCGCCTCGACTTCTTTTTGCAGGCAAATGGCGTGCCAGTCCTCAACGAAATCAACACCCTGCCGGGCTTCACCCAGTATTCGATGTTTCCGAAACTGTGCGAGCAATCCGGGCTGGGTTACCGCGAGCTAATCACTGAACTGATCGAACTCGGTCTGGCCGTGAAACGTTAGTTTTTAGCGATTCTTGTTTGCGCTAAGCCCACTCTGATCTGGTTTTTATATTTTTTTATTAGGTTCTTTTTGTGCGGCTTACGCATTTTCGCAAATTCGGCTCTAACGGCTAAAACACTGTTGAAAATGCGACTTGACCAGGGGTTTCACGTTTTTCCCGGTTTCCGCTTGGTTAGGGAGCTTTGCGCAGTTCTGTGCTTTCTTTCACACTGGAGCACTGGCGTGTCTGCGGCAGCTGGGAGATTGCGCTGCCCAGTTCCAAAAGCGCGTCTGTGCCGGAAGTTTTGGTGCTGTCGACCAGCACTTCAAGCCCCGGATCGCGACCATAAGCCTCAAAACGATAGTTCGGCGCTTTGCTTTCGTCGACTATCCAATCGATGCCGTTGACATTAACGCACGGCTGGGTGGTTGGGGCGCTCACCGGCAGGCCGCATCGCAGCAAAACCACAGCCGGGTCACCCCAGGCGCCGGTCGCTTGCGCGTTAGTGCTGCGTTTTTTGAGCGCACCGACGGTGTCTGGCAGGCGCACAGTTACGTTTGCGCAGGCAGGATTATTGGCATCTTCTGCTGCTTTCATCGGCACCGGCCCGGCTCCGCAAGCGGTTAGCGCAAAAAGCGCGGCAGCAGCAGCGGCTAACGCGGCAAAACGGGCGATGGTGGCAGAAAATTTCACCCTTCTAGCCTAGCGCGTCAGAAGCTAAAAACCAAAAAACGAGCCGAAATTTGCCGGTTATTTTTCAGGCGGATAGCGTATGCTTAAAACGTGGCAGAAAACTGGGAGTGCGCAAACGACTGGCCGGAAACCGGGCCGACCGTTGCCGAATTTGGTGAACAAAAAACTATCGCTAAAATTGTTGCATGCCTACAAGGCGCGACTGCCGCTGTGGCCGGGCCGGGCGACGACTGCGCGGTGCTGCGCCACCGGGGAGATACCGTAATCACAAGCGACACAATGGTGGAGGGCAGCGACTTTCGCCGCGACTGGCACACCCCGTTTGCGCTCGGTTGGAAACTTGCCGCCACAAATCTTTCCGACGTGGTCGCGATGGGTGCGCGTCCTACCGCGCTGACGGTGGCGATCACCTGCCCGGGGGATACGCGGGTTGAGGCGCTGTGCGAAATTGCACGCGGTCTGACCGTGGCCTGCGAGGCGCTGGCGCCGGGGTGCGCGGTTGTCGGCGGCGACATTGCCGCGGGGCAGCAGATGGTGTGCGCGGTAACGGCCGTGGGCGAAATGGGGGAAAGGCAGCCGGTTTTACGCAGCGGGGCAAAACCCGGCGATATCGTAGCCTATGCTGGCTCGCTCGGGCGCAGCGGGGCAGGGCTGGCGCGGCTTTATGCGCTGGCCACAGAGTGCAAGCTCTCTGTGGCAGAGGCAGTAAAACTCTGGCATGAGCACCCTACCGATATGCGCGCCCATTTGATGCCGTCTCCGCCAATTGGCGCAGGAATTGCGGCTGCTGAAGCCGGGGCGAGTGCAATGCTTGACGTTTCAGACGGGCTGGCCATCGACGCTGCCCGCATCGCAAAAGCAAGCGGGGTGAGCCTAAACCTGTTTAGCGAGCAAATAATGGGTTTAAACGAGGTGAGCGAAACTAAACCGGAGATTACAAAAGAGGTGATCTCAGGACTATTAAAAGAGGCAGCAGACTGCGAAATTTCAACAGACGACGGGGCGACAGATCGGGCGTTTTTCCTCCAAAAAAATCAAAAAAATGAGCTGGACGAAACCGCTCCAACTCTCGACCAGAGGCTACACGGCGGGGAAGACCACGGCTTGCTCGCCTGTTTTCCACA
The DNA here is from genome assembly GCA_030523945.1 of Microbacteriaceae bacterium. Classification (GTDB taxonomy): domain Bacteria; phylum Actinomycetota; class Actinomycetes; order Actinomycetales; family Microbacteriaceae; genus Canibacter. The sequence goes on along the minus strand of JAUNHM010000022.1, from coordinate 713 downwards.
AGGGCAGATCGCTTCCGGTTTTACCCCTATCGGAGAAGTGCTTGCAACAGTGCCGGGGGTGCCACTCTTGCTAGACGGGAAGCCACACACGCCACGCGGCTGGGACAGCATCGCAAGCAGCAGCAAAAATTAGCTTGGAGATGGGCGAAAACTGGCTAAAACTAGGCAAAATCGGGCAAAACTCTGCCAAAAAACGGGGCTAGAAACTAGCAAAACCAGCTAAAAAATACCAAACTCAGCCGAAACTAAGCAAATTGCGATACGCTAGAAATAATAGCAAAAATCTGCTGGGCGACGAGCCGGAAAAACAGCCTGAAAGGAAGCCATGCCACTAACCGACCGCGAACAAGCACTGCTCGACCGCGTCGAAAACCGCCTTGCCATCGGCGGCGAATGGGTTGCGGCAGAAGACGGACGCACACTTGCCGTGCAAGACCCGGCCACCGGCGAAACCATTAAAGAAATCGCAGACGCCAGCGTGGCAGACGCGCGCCGCGCCCTCGACGCAGCATGCAAAGCCCAGCCAGCCTGGGGCAAAACCAGCCCGCGCGAACGCTCCAATATTTTGCGCCGAGCCTGGGAGCTGCTAAACGAACGCGCCGACGACTTTGCGCTGCTAATGACCCTGGAAATGGGTAAACCGCTGGCCGAAGCGCGCGGCGAAGTAACCTACGGCGGCGAATTCTTGCGCTGGTTCTCAGAAGAAGCCGTGC
>JAUNHM010000118.1 GCA_030523945.1 Microbacteriaceae bacterium | reverse complement strand
TAGTCAAAACTCCCGTCAGTGCCCTTAACGGCGCCGGCGGGAGTTTTTCTATGCGTTTCGCGTTTTATAAATATTTGCCCGCAGAATATGGCGGACGATGTTCCCTAAAAGTTGGGATATACGACAAAAAGCGACGCGGGTGTTGACTGGCGGCTGCTAGGTCGTTGCCTGATTCATTCAGGTATAGCGCGGCTCGTTCATCGCCGAAGAACCGTTTGAAGTTATTTATTTTGTCCATTTTAGATTATAGGGTAGTATTCTGAGTGTGCATTGGGTGTAGGCCCTTTGCCTATACAATCCGGGAACCCTGGTCAGAAATGATCGGGTTCCTTGCATTTTGCATCGTTAGTGGGCGCCCCAGAAATCCGCAAAAGCTCGCGCAAGCTTAAGCGAGCAGTTCTCGCCAGTTTGTGGGGAAGCCGAGGCGGGGGGTGTCGATAAAGTCGCGAAAATCGCTAAGCAGCTCCGCTAGCCCGGCAACCGCTTGCGTCCATTCGCCCGCGTCCGGGTGCAACTGCTTCAGCATGTAAATCTGCGAAAATAAGCGCCGGTCCATTGTGTATGCGGCTCCCTTGAAATCGCGCGGGGCGGTGCTGAACTGCACGCCATATAGCCGCGCATAGTGCGCGCACGCGTTCCGCAGCTCGGTGAACGCGCGCAGCCAGGATTCGACCTGCAGATTACCGACGCCAAAAGCGTTGCGCGCGATCTGTTTTTGGTCAGCGGTTTTCAAATCCGCGTAGGTGAACGACAGCATGCCAGTCGTATAAAACTCGATTATCACCCAGATGGGAAACCGCCCGCCGTATTTGCGTTTGTGATGCTTGATTACCGGCGCATTGCTGTTGTTTTTAATAGCACGCTCGATCTGCCGCAGATATTCTGTATGGTATTTGTGGCGGATTGGGTCGAAAGTACCAGCGTCCAGATGCGCTTCAGCACCGTATTTATGGGCGAGGTGGCTGGCGATTTGGGTGCGCATGTAGCATTCGATGTCGCCGAGGATCGGCCAGAACCAGGCGCGGAGTTTGTTGTCGAACTGGTATAGGTGGATAACTCGTTCGAAATCAATGCCCGGTTCGTATCCGTCGCCTGCGCGGAACGCCAGCATGTATGCGCGGATGCGGTAGTACCCTACACGGTTGATAAAATCGGCGACTGCTTTTTTATCGGCAACGATGAATCCTTTGGCTCGCACGGCTTCGACCTGCTGCTCGAGTGTGAGAGCTGGTTTCAGATCCATGGAACCTCCCGGATAAAGAACGTCCCCCCTTGGGACACATCGTGGAGAGGTGTGGGGGGGCCTGTCAATAAATACTATAGCACAGTTTTTCGGGAAGGCAAAATCGGGGCAGGCTCAGCGCAGCCGCGGGTCTTGTTTTAGGAGGGAGCGGATTTGGTTTGAGCGCATGACGAGGTTTGGCAAGTCCGGGTCGATGGCGCGCAGAATGATGAGCGAGTCTTTGAGCCGATCTAGGTGCTCGACGTACAAAATGTTTTCGTGATGGGCTATGCGGTTGCGCAAAACCCGGAGGGTTTCTAGGCGACCCCCAATAAATCTGCGGCCGCTTTCTGTGCCGTAAGCCCCGGGAAAAGCTTTGTGCAGGCACTCTTGCCAGAGTCTATTTTGGTATGGCTGATTACGCCTAGAATCCGCTAGGCTAACTAAGCGCACCCAAGGCCCAAAGGTTAGCTGTGAAATAATATCTGTGTGGGTTACCAGGTCTCCATACCGGGGGTGTCCTTCTCCGCGCGCTTTAGATGCCACTTTGGCATCCTTTCGTGCGGTGCCCAGTTTTTCGCCGATAATACCGTAGATTATTGATGCGGTGTTGCGATCTAGTGCCCATTTTTCCGTGAATTGCGTGCCATTAGGCAAGCTCTGGTCGGCATTGTATGTGCGTAATTGCATATCGATTGCGTTGCGAACTGCGACTTCAACATAGGCAAGATGAGCATGCCATGCAGCGCTCATCTGGATTCCCCAGTCATAGAGTTCTATAGCTAGCTCTATGTCGCCGCCCGCTTCGCGCAGGTAGAAAGAGGCTCGTTCGACGCCGAAAAACCGCTCTAGGTCGTTTGATTTGCTCATTTATTTATTATAGTGTATATTTATTAGCGAGCTGTCGGGCTTGGACCGGCGCGTATACCATCCGGGAACCCTGGCCAGAAATGGCTGGGGTTCCTTGCATTTTGGCTGGTGTGGGATGGGGAGCGGTTTTGTTGATTTGTGTATCGTGTTTGGTGGTTTTTCGGCGCCGATGCTAACAGCGCTGCC